>CAYNFK010000050.1:0-34404 GCA_964396405.1 uncultured Enterobacteriaceae bacterium | reverse complement strand
GCGTCGAAGACGTCGACACCGATGGCGACCTCACCGCCGACTGCTTCGACGGCTGCCCCACCGACCCGGCCAAGCTCGCCGGTGGAACCTGCGGCTGCGGCACCCCCGACACCGACACCGACGGCGACCTCACCGCCGACTGCCTGGACCTGTGCCCCGCCGACCCGGCCAAGACCGTGGCAGGCACCTGTGGCTGTGGCACGCCCGACACCGACACCGACGGCGATCTGACTGCCGACTGCAACGACGGCTGCCCCGCCGACCCCGACAAGCTCGCCGGCGGAACCTGCGGCTGCGGCGTCGCCGACACCGACCTCGATGGTGACCTCACCGCCGACTGCTTCGACCTCTGCCCCACCGACCCCGCCAAGACCTCGGCAGGCACCTGCGGCTGCGGCGTGTCCGACGTTGACACGGACGGTGACCTCACCGCCGACTGCAATGAGGCCTGCCCCCTCGATCCGGCCAAGACCGAGCCCGGCACCTGCGGCTGCGGCACGCCCGACACCGACACCGACGGGGATCTCACCGCCGACTGCTTCGACCTCTGCCCCACCGATCCCGCCAAGACCGCGCCCGGCGACTGCGGGTGTGGTGAGACCGAGGACGACGCCGATGGCGACGGCACGCCCAACTGTGTCGACCTCTGCCCCGGCTCGCCCGACAAGATCGACCCCGGCGTCTGCGGGTGCGATGTCGCCGACACCGACACCGACGGCGATCTGACCCCCGACTGTGTGGATGTCTGCCCGGCCGACAACCCCGACGACACCGACCTCGACACCGTGTGCGACAGCGACGACGTGTGCCCGGGCGAAGACGATCTGGAGGACTCCGACTTCGACACCACGCCCGACTGCGCCGACGACTGCCCGCTCGAGCCCGACCTCGTGACCCCGGGTGTCTGCGGCTGCGATGCCACCGACTTCGACAACGACGGTGCGCTCGACTGCGTCGACATCTGCCCGCTCGACCCGCTCGACCTCTGCTCGGCCTGCCCCGTGGGCACGCTGGCGAACTGCGACGCGGGCTGCACCACGTCGAGCTGGCTGGGTGACAGCCTGTGCGACGAGGAGTTCAACTGCTCCACCTTCAACTACGACGGCGGCGCCTGCACCTGCGAGATCGACGAGGTCCGCGACTGCGACGAGACCTGCACCCTCGCCGAGTGGCAGGGCGACACGGTCTGCGACCCGTCGCTCAACTGCGCGGACTTCGGGTTCGACGGCGGGGACTGCGCGCTGGTGGTGTGCAACCCCGGCGAGATGCCCGACTGCAACAACACCTGCTCGCCGATCGCCTGGCTCGGCGACAGCTACTGCGACGTCACGCTGGACTGCGAGCTGTTCGAGTTCGACGGCGGCGACTGCATCGAAGACACCGGGAACCCCTGACCCGCGTCAGGGGCGCGCCGTCGCTCATCGATCGTTGAGCGACCAGTCGTAGTCGAGCCAGGAGGCGGTGAGCTTCCCGGCCCCAATGGCGTCCGCGGTGGACGCGTCCACGTAGCGGGTGATCCAGGCGTGCACGCCGCCCGCAGCCGTGAAGTCGTCGCCGTACCACTTGAAGATCGACGACAGCCGCATCTCACCCGCGGCCAGATCGAACTGGTTCTTGCGGGGGTCGCCAAGGAAACGACGGGCCTCCTCATCGAGCTGCCGACTGAGGCTGGAGGCCTGGAACGCCTCGGAGCGCAAGGCCGGGCAGCTCTGGCTGGCACAGACCAACACCATGTGCAGCCGCGGGTCGGCGAAGTCCTTGCGGAGGATGCCGTGCTCGATGTCGTCGAGGGTGAGCGTTCCGCGGCCCAAGCGCTCGAACGGCGCGAGCGCAATCTTCCACGGTGAGGTGAACCAGGTGATGCTGCGGATCGACGTGGTGCCGGGGTTCTGCAGGATCAGCTCGAGGGTCCACGCGTTGTAGGCGTTGATCCAAAACGCCACCTGCTGGTCGCGGCTCCAGCCCGCCATGCTGTCGACGGCCGACAGGGAGGCCAGGTAGGCCTGCAGCGCGGGCCGACCGCCCTGGGCGAGGCCCGTGTAGTCCACGACGCCGCTCCGCACGTAGCGGGCCAGCAGCGCGGTCCACGGCGCGTGCGTGTGGTCGAAGGTGGAGGGCACGGGTGCAGCGGCCACCGCCACGTGCACAGGCCCGGGTTCGGCAGCGGGCGCACCCGCGAGGAGGAGCAGGAGGAGGTGGGTCATGGCGCCTTGGACGTCTCACGGGGGCGATCGGTCACCCCCCTGTGGTCATACGACGTCATAGCGCTCCGACCGAGGCTGCGGCCCTACGGACCCAAGCGCACAGCCAGCGCGCTCGCCAACCGGATCAGGTGACGCACCTGGTTGCCCGAGACCGCGTAGCGCACCGTGCGACCGCGCCGCACACCCTCCACGAGCCCCGCCTCCCGCAAGAAGCGCAGGTGCTCAGAGACCGTGCTCTGAGCGAGGCCCATGTGCTTCACGAGATCGCGAACCTCGCTGGATCCTTCGTTGGCAAGCCGCCGCAACAGCTTGACGCGGGCCGGGTGACCGAGCGCGTGGGCCAGGGTTGCGAGCTCTACATCTGACGTGTTCCAGTTCACCATCGTCCATCCACGATTACCGATATAACATGAAACGGTCAGAAAAAAAAGGGGGGTCTACCGAAATAGGCCGTGAAACAACGTGATCGGTCGTTGGACGATGGGTTCTGTCACCCACCTGTGACGCGCTTTCCTTACGACAGACACGAAGCTGAGCAGAATCGACGGGCCGGCCGTCTTGGTGCGGTGCTCTTGGAGGTCCCCGTGTCTCGTCCCCGTCTGCTGACCCTCTTGGGTCTCGCCTTGCTCACCTCGGCACCCGCGTGGGCCGAAGAGGCTCCTGCCATCACCGCTGAGGAGGTCAAGTTCTGGGCGTCCAACATCTGGATGCTGCTCGCCACCTTCCTCGTGTTCATCATGCACCTGGGCTTCGCCACGCTCGAGACGGGCCTCACCCGCGCGAAGAACACGGTGAACATCCTCTTCAAGAACACCCTGATGCCCGCGATCGGCATCCTCACGTACGCCGCGGTGGGCTTCAACCTGATGTACCCGGGCGCCGACTTCGCCGGCGGCTTCTTCGGCTTCGGTGGCTTCGGCATCGGCAGCGACGCCGAGGCAGCAGGCATCGGCTACGCCGGCGGCAAGTACACCTACTGGACCGACTTCATCTTCCAGGCGATGTTCGCTGCCACCTGCGCCACGATTGTGTCGGGTGCTGTGGCCGAGCGGGTCAAGCTCCTGCCCTTCCTGATCTTCTCCACCATCTACGTCTCGTTCGCCTACCCCATCGTGGGCATGTGGCACTGGGGCGGCGGCTGGCTGATGGCCATGGGCTTCCATGACTTCGCCGGCTCCACCATCGTGCACTCGGTCGGCGGCTGGGCAGCGCTCGTCGGCGCTTGGTACCTTGGGCCTCGCTTGGGCCGGTACACCGAGCACGACGACATCGCGCCCCACAGCCTCCCGATGGCCACCATGGGCGTGTTGCTCCTGTGGTTCGGCTGGTTCGGCTTCAACGGCGGCTCGGTGCTGTCGGCCGACCCTGTCCCGGTCTCCTTCGTGATCGTCACCACCTCGCTCGCTGCCGCGGCGGGCCTGCTGAGCGGCGCGATCGTCTCCTGGGCCCTCGCGGGCAAGCCCGACCTCGGCATGGCGCTCAACGGCTGCCTGGCCGGCCTCGTCGGCATCACCGCGGGCGCCGACGTGATCTCCCCGGCGATGTCGGTGGTGGTCGGTGTGCTCTCGGGCCCCATCGTGTACATGGGCGTCAAGGCCGTGGACGCGCTCAAGATCGACGACCCGGTCAGTGCGGTCGGCGTGCACCTCGTCTGCGGCATCTGGGGCACCCTGGCGGCCGGTCTGTTCGGCGAGGGCGGCAACATCGTGGCGCAGCTCGCGGGCATCGCGGCCACCGCGGCCTTCTGCGTGCCGTTCACCTTTGTGGTGTTCTTCGCGCTCGACAAGATCTTCGGGATGCGCGTGTCGGCCGAGGAAGAGATCGAAGGTCTCGACCTGGGTGAGCACGGCGAGATCGCCTACGGCCAGTTCTCGCTGGCGAAGTCGGCCATCGCCGAGGTGCACGCCAACGGCGGCCTCAGCGCCGCGAAGTAGGTCCCTCACCGGACCTACCCCGGGGTGGGGCGCACGGGGCGCTCCACCCCCTCTCCCCCTTCTCTCACTTTCCCATGAACTGCCCACCGTCGTCCGACGGTGTCGGGCCTGGAGTCCCTATGCCTCTCGCTCGCGCTCTGATCGCCGTGTCCGCCCTGATGCTCGCCGCTCCCGCCGCCCACGCGGGTGGCTTCACCCCCTGGGGCGGCCCCACCGGCGACAAGAACATGGCGCTCTCGCCCTACCTGTTCGTCAGCCCCACCGGCGCAGTCACCACCGCACCGTACGTGTTCTTCGGAGCCACCGACCACTTCGACATCCTGCTCGGCTACTCGTTCACCCTGGATCATGATCCCGCGAACGACACGTTCACCAGCGGCGCGATCGAGATCATGCCCCGCGGGTTCATCACGCCCGCCATCGGGTTCGGCATCCACGCGCTCTACGTGCCCGGCGCAGACACGGCGACGCTCGGCGTGGAGCTCAACGGCATGGCGCTGGGCTCGATCTTCGGCATCACCTACAACACCGGCTGGTGGCCCACCATCGGCGGCGATGCGGGCTTCGATCCAGGCGTGTGGTTCGCGATCCTCGCGCCCGAGGTCTACGTCGACCGGGCCAACTTCTTCCTCGAGTTCAACCCCACCGTCACGCTCGCTGAGCCGGCCTTCGGCCTCAACATCGTGCCGGGTGTTGGCTTCGCGATGGACGAAGAGCGCCTGCACTTCCTGTCGGCAGCCGCCACCATCCGGGTCGCGCCCGAGTACGGCGGCGTCACGTTCGGCCTGCTCTACAACCACACGATCTCGCTCGCGAAGAAGTCGAAGGGTGAGTCGGAGGCGGCAGCGCGCCTGCGCCAGCACAGCCGCTCGATGCAGCCCACGGTCGGCCGCTTCTGATCCGCGCCCCGTCGGCGTGGCCTCTCCACGCCGGCGGCGCTACGGGCGCTGCATGACGAACGATGCCGTCGTGCAGCTCCCCCTCCTCGCCCCCTCGCCGCAGACCCCTGGTTGGGTGCACGAGGGAGCCGCATGCGCCGCGTGCGCGAATGGCCACCTCTACTTGGTGGTGGGATCCGACCCCTGCGCGTGCGTGGAGCAGATCTGCATCTGCCTCGCCGAGGGCTACGCGAAGTGCGACGGCTGCGGTGAGCTGCAGCAAGTCTGGCCCCGCGAGATGACCACCGCCTGGCAGCCTCCCTCGCAGCGTCCTTGACCGGGCGATCCCGGGTCCGTATCCTGAGGACATGAGGAGGACGCCTTGGGCGGTTGGGCCGGCCAGCGCTTTGATCTGCACCTGCACTCCACCCTCTCGGATGGCGAGTTCTCGCCCGAGCGCGTGCTGGAGATCTGTGCGGCAGGTGGGCTCGACGTGGTGGCACTCACCGACCACGATCTCACGTCGCGCCTCCCTGTCGGTCCGCAGGAGGTCGGCGGGCGCACCATCACCGTCGTGCGCGCGGCCGAGGTGTCCGGTGTGCACGCGGGCAAGGAGCAGCACCTTCTGGCTTACTTCCCGCACGAGCCGCCCGCGTCCTTCTTGCGATTCTGCGAGGAGCGCTGCCAGGAGCGTGCTGAGCGCTACCTCGCCGCCCGAGCACGCTTGGGCATGGACGACCTGTCCGACCCCGACGCCGACGCGCTCGCCGGTCGACGTGCGCTCACCCGCCACCACCTAGCCCACGAGCTGGTGCGCACAGGCCGCGCCACCAGCGTGTCCGACGCGTTCCGGCGCTACGTCGGAGATTCCACGGGCATCGTCCCCACCGTGTCGCTGCCCTTCGTCGACGCGATCCGCATCGCGCGCGAAGCCGGCGCCGTCACCTCCTGGGCGCACCCCGCAGCCCACGCGGTGAAGGCTTGGCTGCCCACCTTCGTCGCCGCCGGACTGCAGGGCCTGGAGACCGAGAGGCCGTCCACCACGGGCTCCGACCGGCGACTCCTGCGCAAAGCGGCGAAGGCCCACGGGCTGTTCGTCACCGGCGGCTCCGACTGGCACGGCTTCGGTGCCACCCGTCCTGGCCTGTTCGCGGTGCAGCGACCCACCCTCGCGCCCTTTCTGGCCGCCCTCGAAGCCGCGGCCTGACGTGCGCGTCGTGGTGGGGAGGGGCCCGCTCGCCCGCGCTGTCGCCGCCCACCTGAGCACGCAGACCTCCGTGGTGCTGGCCGGCACCACCCCCACCGAAGGTCCTTGGCTGTGGCGGCGCGCCGATCCCGCCACGGGCGCAGGCATCCGCGCTGTCGTCGAGGGCGCCCGCGCCGTCCACGCCGTGATCGAGCCGGGCGAGCGGGTGGATGGCCTGCTGATGCTGCTGTCGCGGGCGTCGCGGGTGCGCGCCAGCATCGTCACCCACCTCGGCGCGCCGGCGCCTGGGCTTCCTGTGGGTGCGCACGGCGTGGCCTGGCTCCAGGTGGGCCCGGTGTGGGGACCCGAGGAGCCGCTCATTCGCGCGTGGGCGAACCAGCTCGTGCGCGGGGGCCGCGTGTGGGTGGCCGACCCAGGCCCCATCCGACCGGTGGCCATGGACGCAGCCGTGGCGGCGGCGGTGGAGGTGGCCGACCACCCCGGTGCCCGCTGGACGCTGGCGGGTCACCACCCGGTGCGCCTTGCCGACCTCGCCGAGCAGCTCGCGCACGACCTCTCTCTGCCCTCGCGCACACGCCGCGTGCCCGTGGGCTGGGCGGCTTGGCGAGCCGGCGTGACGCCCGAGCGACTGCGCTCCTGGACCCGCGTGCCCGAGGCCACCACGATCACCGAAGGCTGGGTGGCACCCTCCCGAGGACGCGCCGCTTGGCTGGGTCCCGTCGACCGCTGGCGACCCGCAGCTGTCGGTTGACATCCGTGTCAAAAAGGTCGGCGCGGCGGTTGAACACGCCACGCCCTGACGCTAGGCTCGCTCGAATCGTCCCCAGGAGCACCCATGTCCGACGTCGCAGCGTTCTTCGAAAATGTCCTGCCTGCTAAGCTCGCCGGCAACCCTGATCTGGTCAAGAGCATCAACGGCATCTACCAGTTCAACCTGGATGGCGCGGGCATGTGGACCGTCGACCTCACCCAGGAAGGCGGCAGCGTCACCGCAGGCACGCACGCGAGCCCCGGCTGCGTGGTCACGGCCACGGGCGCCGACTTCGGCAAGCTCCTCACGAACCCCGCCTCGGCCATGATGCTGTTCACCATGGGCAAGCTCAAGGTCAGCAACATCAGCCTGGGCATGGCACTCCAGAAGCTGCTGGCCTGATCGTTCGCGGAGCCGCGCGCCTGTCAGCGTCCGCGCTGGCGGCGCCGCGCGGCCCACGCGCCCGCCAGCGCGAGCCCGGGTGCCAGCACCAGGGCCACCAGCGCCACCAGCGCCTCATCGCGTGACGTGAGATCGAGCACGTCGCCGAGGGCGTCGGGTCGCGCGCCAAGGCGATCTTCTTCGCCCACCAGCCAGGCGAGGCTGTTCTCGAGCAGGTCGCGGTTGCTGCCGAGCAGCACCGCCCGATTGGCCGCGAAGCCCGCGTCGCCGAACACCACGAGGCGTCCGCCCGGCACCGACGAGCGCGCCACCGTCTCCGAAGGAACGGGCGGCAGGCGCTGGGCCAGACCTCCCAGCACCCGGTCCACGAGCTCGTCGAGGGTGGGGTCGTCCAACGGCGGCAGCTCCACCCCCAGCGTGCGCGCAAGCGTGCGCAGCACGAGCCGCTGATCCGCCTCGGTGAGACCCAGGTCAGTGCGAAGCCGTGCGGCGCCGTCGGCCTCCCCGAGCTGCGGCCCCGCCGCTCGCAGCACGCCGCGCAGCGCCTGCTCGACCTCCAGCGCACTCACCTCAGGAGCTGTGGAGCCCAGCGGCGGCAGCTCGCTCGGTGCCACCACCTCGAGCGCCACACCCAGGGGAACGTCGCCCACCACCTCGTCGGCATCCGGGGCGTAGGTGCCACTTCCTTCGCCCAGCCGCGTCTCGGCCCAGCTCTCGGCGCCCGCGCGCAGCAGCACCTTCGCGGCGACACCGGGGGGACGATCTACAGGAACCACGCTGCGCGCGAGGCCCACGGTGACCGCACCCAGCAGGTCGTCGGTGATCGGATGGCCCCGCTGCGCACGCGGCGGCAACACAATCACCGACGGGTCTTCCACACCCATCGGACGGTGCGCTGGGTCGGGGTCGAGCACGAGATCATCCGCTACGGTGAGCCCCAGCGTGCCCAACCACCCCGCGAGTCCCGGCGACCCACCCGGCTCCAGCAGCAGCAGCACCCGCCCGCCGCTCAGCAGCCACGTGCTCAGGCTCGCCTGCTCGTAGGCCAGCACGGCCGAGCGAGGGTTCATCAGCGCCACCACGTCGCAGCCCTCAGGCACCACCCCGGTGGCGAGCGAGATCGGCTGCACGCGCCAGCTCTGCGACTCCAGCAGCGCCACGAAGCTGCCCATGCCGGCGAGCGTCTGGGTGTCGTCGGGGTCGGCCTCACCATGCCCTTCGGTCCAACAGATCACGGTGTCGCGATCGGTGGACGCCCGCACGATCGCGTCGGTCAGAGCGTCCTCGTCGAAGCGACCCACCAGCCGCTCCACCCGCTCACCCGAGCGCACCACCACCTCGCCGGCATCGAACTGCACATCCAGCTCGCGCGCCCGCAGCGGCTGACGACCCGGGTCCACCAGCTCCACCGTCACCCGGGGGCCGCGCTCGGCGTACTGACGGGCCATGGCGGCGAACCGCGTCTGGAGTGCACTCCCGTCGGGGAAGAACCCCAGCACCTCGACGTCGCGATCGAGGCCCGCGAGCACAGCCAGCGTCTGCGAGGTGAGCCCGTGCCGCCGGTCCTGGGTGAGGTCGAGGGTGCGGTCGACGCGGGCCACCAGCGTGTAGCCGAGCACCGCCACGAGACCCGCCGACACGGTGAGCAGCGCCGACCCCCACCCCAGCCGCACGGCCCGCTGCCGTGCGAGCGCGGTGAGCTCGTCGCGATCCAAGGCCGCGTACGCTAGCAGCGCAGCGGCACCGCCCACAGCGAGCAGAACGCCCTGATCGTCTACGCCACCGAGCAGGGCCGCACGCACCGCGAAGCCGGCCGCCAGCGACGCCCCCGTCCAGCCCACGAACCGTGGCAGCGTCAGGCCCATCGCCAAGACTCCACACGCTGCCAGGCCGCCACCAAGCACCAGCCCACGAGCGCTGCGAAGTATCCGAGATCCGACAGGTGGAGCGCCCCGTGGATGGGGTCCTGGACGTGGCGCGACAGCGAGAGCTGACCGGCCCACGAGGTGGGATCAGGGTCCACCCAGCCCACGATCCACAGCGCGAGCACCGCCGCAAACGCAAGCACCAGCGCCACCACCGCCGACTCGGCGAACGCTGCCGCGAGCAAGCCGACCGCCACCACCGCGGCCCCGAGCAGGCCGAGGCCCACGTAGCCGAGCAGCACCGCGCCCGGATCGGGCGCACGCCAGAAGGCCAGACTCGCGGGCATCCAGAGGGTGGTGGCGAGGCAGATCAGCACGAGCGCGTACGCCCCGACGAACTTTCCGAGCACCACCTCCCAACCTCGAACAGGTGCCGCCAGCAGCAGCTCCATCGTGCCCGCGCGGCGCTCCTCGGAGAACGCGCGCATCGCTACGGCCGGTCCCAGCACGAGCAACAGCACCGTGAGGTTGCCAAAGAAGGGAGCGAGCAGGTGGTCCACGAGATCGAGCTGGGCGGCGCCGTAGGGGTCGAAGAGCCGGTCACGGCTCCGCACCACGTAGTTGTCGAGCAGAGCGAGCCAGAACACCCCGGCCGCCACCTGAAAGCCCGCCAGCACCAGCCAGCCGGTTGTGGAGCGCAGGAGCGCACGCACCTCACGCGTCGCCACAGCCAGCCACGGCGTCATGCGCGACCCGCCGTGACGCGCAGAAACAGCGCCTCCAGGTCGTCGGCGCGCCCCAGCGACACCAGACCATGCGTCGCCGCTACCTGGGCCAGGTGGTCCACAGCGCCCCCGCGCACCTCGAAGCGCGATCCGGCTGCAGCGACCTCGCTCACGCCCGCAACGGCTGCGAGTGCGCTCGCGAGGCCGTCCGGTCGCAGCACCTCGATCACCGTCGACTGCGCCGCCGCCGACCGCATGTCGTGGTCGAGCGCGATCCGGCCTTCGTGCAGCACGGCCACTCGATCACAGGTGGCCTCCACGTCGGCGAGGGCGTGCGTCGACATCAGCACGGCCGTGCCTGCGTCGGCGAGCTCGCGCAGCAGACCCCGCAGCTCCACCCGCTGGGTGGGATCGAGCCCGCTGGCTGGCTCGTCGAGCACCACTGCGCGGGGTGCGTGCACCAGCGCCGCCGCGAGGCCCACCCGCTGCCGCCACCCCTTGGAGAGCTGCCCCACGAGGCGGTCGGCCACCGGCATCAGCCCCAGACGCTCGGCGACCGCCTCCGCCGCTGCACGCGGACGGCTCACCCGGTAGAGCCGCGCCACATGCAGCAGCGCCTCGATCACGCCGGCGTCCGCCGGCACCGGCGCCACTTCCGGCAGGTAGCCCACGAGCGCGCGCGCCCGCAGCGGGGCCTCGAACAGGTCGATGCCACCGATGCGAACAGCCCCCGACGTCGGCGCCAGCGCACCCACGAGCATCCGAAGGATCGTGGTCTTTCCCGCGCCGTTCACGCCGAGCAGGCCCACCACCTCCCCAGCCGCCACCGAGAGATCGACGGCCTGAACGACCACCCGATCCCCGTAGGTGCGACCCAACGCTTCGGCCTCGATCACGTCGACCCCGCTTGGGTCATCGCGAGACCTCACGGCACGGCGCGGCGGGTCCGTCGTCGATGCTCACCCCGCCAACACCTCGCTCCACCACGTAGCGGGCAGCCACACCATCCGCGGCCTCGAAGCTGCAGCGAAGGGTGCGGCCATCATCGAACGTGAGGTCGAGCTCCTGGCGACCTGGAGGCACGTTGAGCGTTCCCGGCACCGCCAGGCTCTGGGTGCCCACCCGCGCGTGCGCATCCCGTGGAAACCACACCCTCACGCCCGCCGTGCTCGCCACCACGTTGGTGCGCGGCGTGTGCGACCGAAAGTACTTGCTGACCGCTGCCCCGCTCGACGACGCGACCAGACCGAGGACCGCGCCGATGAACACGGCCGGGCGGAGCTGAAGATCGAAGGTGCGTCGCCGGGAGCCCTTGCCGCTCGCCGAGGGTCGGCTGGCGAGTGCGTGGGTGATGAGCTCCTTGTCTTGCAGCTTGCCCAGCGCCACCTTGAGAGGGACGCGCTTGCGCTCCTGGTAGAGCGGCTCGACCACGTCGCGGGCGAAGTCGTCGAGGGTGATGCGGTGGGCGGGGTCGAGCCCGTCGAGCAGACGGCCCAGCTCCAGCGCCGACTCACGGGCCGAAGGTCGGAAGCCGATGTCGTAGGCGCACATGCGCTGCAGCAGGCGACGCAGGTCGAGGGTGGCAGCCGGCGCAAGGCCCGGCGGCTTGAGCTGCTCCAGATGCTCACCCATCGACTTGTCGTGCTGCGACGGGATCACCGACAGCGGCATCGTGTGGCCGGTGATCAGCTCGTAGAGCGACATGCCGGCCGAGTAGATGTCGACGGCGGGCGTGTCGGGGGAACGGTCGAGGCGCTCGGGCGCCATGTAGGGGCGGCTGCCCATCACGAGGCTGTCGGTGCGCGACTCACGCCCCTCGAACTGCCCGGTAGCGATGCCGAAGTCCACGACCTTGAGCGTGCCGTGGATCGTCAGCAGCATGTTCGACGGCTTGATGTCGCGGTGGATGACCCGCATCGGCTTGCCGTCGTCGCCGGGGGCCTCGTAAGCGGCCTGCAGCGCCACACAGGTGGTGCGGACCACCTCCATCGCCACGCTCGCCGGGATGCCGTAGGGGCTGCGTCGCAGCAGCGTCTTGAGGTCGAGGCCACGCACCAGCTCCATCACCAGGATGGGCCGCTCGTCGACCTCGTGCAGCGCCTCCACCGTGACGATGTTCGGGTGGTGCAGCTTCGAGAGCAGGCGGGCCTCATCACGCGTGCGCTGCAGGACCTTGGGGTTGCTCACGTACTCGGGCTTGAGCACCTTGAGCGCCACCTGACGCTGCAGCGGATCGTTGATCCACCGCGCCACGCACACCGCGCCGAACGCGCCCTCGCCGAGCACATCGAGGATCTCGAACGGAAATGGCGTGCGCACCTCGGCGGGTGCGCCGGGATCGCGTGGGGTCTGAGGATCCGTGGCGGACACGCGGCCTCCGTGCGCCCTCCTAGTCTGCGCGGGGCGTGGGCGGTCGTGCTACACGCCGACTGACAGGAGCGATGAGGCACGATGCGCCGGTTGGCCGAGGTCCAAGACGCCAAAGAGGCCGCCCAGCTCCAGGACGTGCTGCTGGGTCGAAAGGTCCGCAGCGAGCTGCGAGAGGGTGAGCTCTGGGTGCTCGACGACGCCGATCTGCCTGTGGCGCGCGAGGTGTATGCGAGCTTTCGCGCCGACCCCGCGTCGTTCAAGGCCGAACTGGCGGCCGGTGCTCAGCGTCGCTCGGAGGAGCGCAAGGCCGAACAAGCGTGGCAGGCCCGGCTGCGCCTGGCGCGCCAGTCGATCCACGGCGCGGATGGACGCGGCTGGCTCACGATCGGCGTGCTGGGCATGATGGCGGTGGTGGCGGCCACCAGCAACTTCGGAAGCCGCGTCGATCTGCTCGGCCCCGTCTTCCTCACCACCCACGCGGCAGGCGACGGCCTGCTGGAGGTTGCGCAGGGTCAGGTCTGGCGCCTGATCACGCCGATCTTCATCCACTTCGGCATGCTGCACCTCGCGGGCAACGGCCTGATGTGGTGGTCGCTCGCAGGCCGCATCGAGAACCGCAAGGGCATGCTCCCGCTGTTGCTGCTCGTGCTGTGGACCGGCATCGGCGCCAACCTCGCGCAGCACGGGTGGAATGCGTGGTCGGACCCGAGCGGCGTGTCCCTGGTGGGCGGGCTGTCCGGCGTGGTCTACGGGCTGTTCGGCTTCGCCTGGCTCAAGGGCCGCTACGATCCGCTCGACGAGCTGGAGGTGCCTCCCAGCACCTTCAACTACATGATCGGCTGGCTGATCCTGTGCATGACCGGCGCTGTGGGACCGGTCGCCAATGCCGCCCATGTGGGTGGCCTCATGCTCGGCTGCATCGCAGCCGGGGCCGACATCGTGTGGTTCCACTGGCGCAAGCGACGCTGAGTCGACTGGCCAATCGGTCCGGCGTGGATACCCTGGGGGGCGAGGATGGCACCATGGGCGTGTTCCAGCGGCTGACGAACATGTGGAAGGGCTTCGTGAGCCTGTGGGTCACGGACCTCGAGAACGCAAACCCCGAGGCCGTCTACGAGGCGGCGATCCTCGAGCGCATGGAGCGGCACAAGGAGCTGCGTCAGGCGGTGGGCAACATCGTGTTCTTGCGCAACAAGATCACGGCGGAGCTCTCGGCCAAGCAGACCGAGCTCGAGCAGGTCACCGCGCAGCTCCCCGTGGCCGTGCAGTCGGGCGACGATGCCGTGGCCCTGCTGCTGATTCAGCAGAAGGATGCGCTCACGGTGCGGATCGCTGAGCTTCAGGTCGACCTGGAGAAGGTGTCCAAGCAGGCCGAGACGGCCAAAGAAGGCCTCACGCAGTTCCAGACCGAGATCGAGAAGCTGCGCCGCGAGCGCGATGAGATGCTCGCCGCCCGCAGCACGGCCGAGGCACGCATTCGTGTGCAGGAGACGATGTCGGGGCTCTCGCTCGATGCGGATGTGGCGGCGCTGGAGAACGTGCGCACCTCCATCCGCAAGCTCGAGGCTGAGGCCGACCTGGGCGACGAGCTCTCCGGCAGCTCGCTCGACGCCCGCCTCGCCGCCGTGCGCAACAAGACCACCCAGGCCGGCGCGCAGGCGCAGCTCGATGCGCTCAAGAAGCAGGTGGCTGCGGCCTCCGGCCAGGCCGAGGGCGGCGTCGTTCCCAAGACGATGTAGCAGTGGGCGCGCCTCTCGATTTGGCAGCTCAGGACGCGATCGTCGCCGCCTGGATCCACAGCGAGGACCGGAACGGGCTCGTGGCGGCCGTGACCGACGCGCTCGCGCAGCGCCACGTACAGCTCGCCGCCCGCTTGGTGGGACTGCTGGAACCGGAAGAGGGTGACCCGCCCGAGCTGGAGCGTGCTCGGCGCGCCGCCCGCCTGCTGCTCGTGGAAGGCGGGTCCGATGCGGCGGCCCGTGCGCAGGACCTGGCCGCATCCTGGACCCTCGCCCACCAGCGACTTGTGCTAAGAGGAAGGCGGCGTCAGCGTGAGCGACTGGGGGCTCCTCCCCACCCTCGCCACGGTCGAGGACGTCCTCGGTAGGGGTGGTGCATGCGCGGAGTGGCTCGGATCTCGGTGCTGGTGCTGGCCGGCTGCTACCCCGACTTCGAGAGCATCGAGGCCGCGTGCCCCGAGTCGCTTGGCGGGAGTGAGTACGTCTCCGAGGGTGGTGCCACCTTCTACACGCGGCTCAACTGCTACCGCCGCTATGTGAACCTGGCCGACGCGTGGGTGGGGCGCGAGGTGCAGCAGGCCACCCGCGCCCACGCCGACTACCTCGACGAGAACGGCATCCTCGACCCCACCAGCCCTCGCTACGGCACGCGGGCCAGCGACGTGTTCGAAGAGAACAGCTCCTACCTGGGCTCCACGGGTCGTACGTCCTACGATCGGCTGGTCGCCTCCGGCGCGATCGCCCCGGGTGAGCCGTTCGGGCTGTGGGCGGTGTTCTACGGCGGGGCGGATCTGTCCGATCCGGGCCTCGCCGACGCTGCGGTGCACGATCCTTGGTTCCGCGACGCGCTGTTCCAGCCTTGGTGGCGCGGCGGCGGCATCGCGGAGTTCGAGGTCGGTGGCATTCCGTTCGCCTACCTCGACATCGTGTACTCGTTCCCGCCGTCCACCCGCATGGACTGGCCCATCGTCTACCCGAAGGACGGTCAGGTGGGCCTTCCCACGGGCTACCAGCTGCAGGGCGCGCAGGACGATCCGCTGGGGAGCGAGGGCACCATCGGCTACCCCATCTCGATCACGGTGGGTTCGTTCGAGGCCGACTCCGACGACAGCCCGTTCGATCTGGTGCTGCAGGACGTCACGCTCATCGGCCCGGACGGCGAGGAGGAGCCCAACCTGCGGTTCGGAGGCCCTGGGCGCTACACCTTCGGGAGCGTGCAGGCCACGGTGGTCGTAGCAGCGTCCCAGCCCCTCTTGCCGAATGCTACCTACACGCTCGACGCCACGATCACGTGGAAGTCCCGCACGAACAAGCGGGTCACGGCCACCTTCACCACCGGCGACCACCTCGTGGTTCGCTAGTCCGCGCGGGTGCGGATCGCGGCTCCTGCGGGTAAGACGGGGGCCATCGCCGCCCTCCCGGGGCCGATCAGGAAGCTGCATGTCGAATCCCGAGACGGACGCCACGGATCCCGCGATCCGGTCGGCCCCGAACGAGCGAACGCGTCGCTGGGTCACCGCGGTGATCTTGGTGGCCTCGGTGATCGGGTCGATGGTGCACCAGTACGGGCCGATCTTCCGCTGGAAGGGCGCGGTCCTGCAGGAGATCAAGCCTCGGCTGTGGGAGTGGTACATCGAGGATGCCGCCATCTCCTTCTCGTTCGCCCGCAACTGGGCCGCTGGCGATGGCTGGGTGGCGTTCGCGGGGCACGAGCGGGTGGAGGGCTTCACGAACGCGTCGTGGACCTTCCTCATGGGCCTGTTCTACCTGGTGGGCATCGACGGCTTCACCAGCTCCAAGTTCATGGGAATGGCCTTTGGCGGCGCCACGATCCTGCTCGTCTGGCGCATCGCGGTCGAGGTCATCGACGATGACGACTCCTGGGCCCCCCTGTTCGCCCCGGTGCTGCTGGCCTGCTTCCCCAACTTTGCGTTCTGGAACGCCTCGGGCCTCGAGAACAGCATCTACAACTTCTTCCTCGCGGGCGGCCTGTGGCGCACGTTCGTGGAGGCCAAGCGCGGTGGCTTCCCGTGGGCGGCTGCCTGGTACGCCGGCCTCGCGATGTCCCGTCCCGACGGCCTGCTCTACGCGGCGGCCGCAGGCTTCTACGCGATGGTGGCTTCGCTCTCGGCCGGTCGCGGCGTGCTGCCCACGGTGAAGTGGCTGCTGCTGTTCTTCGTGCCGTTCGGCGCGTTCGAGGCCGCCACGTATTCGTACTTCTCGTGGTGGAACCCCAACACCTACTACGCGAAGATGCTGTCCGATAAGGTCGTGTGGCTGAACTTCAACGTCCAGGGGATGAAGTACATCCGCAACTGGAGCTACGAGTCCGGCGCCGGCTGGTTCGTGCCGGTGTTCATCGCCGGCCTCACGGGCCTGCGCGGCTGGCGTCGCTGGGTGGCGCTGGCGGGCACCTGCCTGATCGC
This sequence comes from uncultured Enterobacteriaceae bacterium, assembly GCA_964396405.1. GTDB lineage: Bacteria > Myxococcota_A > UBA796 > UBA796 > JACKEO01. The sequence continues at coordinate 17,903 of CAYNFK010000050.1, read as the reverse complement.
TGTGGGCCTGCTCTACCCCAGCGCGCCCATGACCGAAGCCTGGGAGTCCTGGCCCAAGGAGCTTCCGATCTTCGACGGCTGGAACGAGGTCCGCACCGGCCTGCTCTACGGCACGGTGCTCATCTTGCCGCTGATCACGCTGCTCGGGCCCCGCGGCGGTCCTCGCGTGCTGCTGTGGACCTCAGGGCTGTTCACGCTCTTCTTCATCATCTACAGCAGCGGCGACTGGATGAAGGGCTTCCGGTGGATGAGCTTTGCGTCCATCCCCATCGCCGTGCTGCTCACGCTGGGCATCGAAGAGATCGCCAGCCTGATGCAGCGGGTGTTCGGTCGCTCGGCGCGGCCCGGTTGGTCCACACCCGGGTGGGTGGTGGCGGCCCTGCTGCTGATTGCGCCGCTGCCCGGCTTCTTCCAGCACTCCGCGTGGTTCTTCGGCAAGCGCGAGACCGGCCCGTTCTCGGTGCGCAAGCGCGTGGACTACACCGACTGGGTCCTCGACCGCCTGTTTGTGAAGGACCGCCAGACCCGCAACCTCGACGTCGACATGGGCGCGCACACCTACTGGTCGCCCACGCAGATGGTCGACATGGCCGGCTTGGTGGATGTGAGCGTGGCGCACCACACGCACAAGCAGCGCGCGTTCACGCAGGAGTACCTGTTCAAGGAGAAGAAGCCCGAGGTCGCCCACGTGCACGGCGGCTGGGCGAGCAAGTCGCGGGTCCCCACCTTCGCCGAGTGGAAGCGAGACTACGTGGAGATCCCGGGCTTCCCGGTGTCCGAGCGCACCAACCACATGGGCCACCACGTGCGCCGCGAGCTGATGCTCACGCCCGAGTGGATGGGAACGCCCGGTCGTGAGGTTCCGTTCGCCGACGGCCTCGCGCTCGCCGGGTTCGACGTGCCCAGCGCCGAGGTCAGCCAGGGCAAGGCGTTCTACCTGGAAGTTGGAGTTCGTTACACGCGCCTGGAAGAGCGCGAGCGGTTCCGCGTGCTCGGCTTCTTGTCGAACGCGAGCGGCGCGCTGTTCTCGTTTGATCTTCCGCCGGCCTACGACTGGGTCCCGCCGCCCGAGTGGCGCACCGGCGAGGTGTTCACGGGTCGCTTCGCGTTCATGCTGCCTGAGGACCTCGAGCCCGGAACCTACGACCTCGGCTTCGTGCTGGTGGGTGCGGATGGCCGCCTGATCGAGGTGCCCACCGAGCCCGCCGAGCGCGGCAAGGTGCGCACCGTGCCGCTGCCCGAGGGCGTGGTGGTGGGGGGCCGAGATGAGGTGCCCGCCCGGTTCATGAACGGCGAGGTGCGCTTCAACAACGTGCTCACCATCGGCCCCGCGGGCACCGGTGAAGCCGCCGCTGAGGCCGACCGCGACGAGGCGATCCGTCTGGCCAACAGCGGCGACTGCGACGGCGCGAAGGTCGCATGGGCGCACGCCTGGAAGCACCTGCCGCGCGCCACCCAGTGGCAGACCGATCAGCGCGCCATCGTGGGCGAGCGCATCGCGAGCTGCTTGGTCGAGGCCGCGAAGAGCGCCCCCGACTGGCGTGACGCGGCGCGGTGGCTCGAAGAGGCCCGATACTGGGACCGCACCGTGAACGGCCTCTGGGACGTCGCCGACCGCGTCGGTGGCACCCTCTACGAGCGCGGCATGGCCGCCCGGGAGCGCGAGGACTGGGAGGCCGCCTACGCGTCCTTCGATGGTGCCGTGCGCGCCGACAGCCGTCGGAGCTGGGCCCGTCGGTATGCCGAAGAGGCCCGCGACCACCGCCTCGGCCTGATCGAGCAGCCCGAGGCTGTCACCGCGACCAAGGACGAGCCTAAGGCTCCTCCCGAGCCCGAGCCCGAAGTCGGAGGAGAAGGCGAGTGAAGTCCGTGGGGCGCTGGCTGGTCTTTGTGCTTGCCGTCGCCACCGGACTCGCTGGGGCGGCCACCCTCGACGCGCGTGGGTGGCAGAGCGGCACGAAGGCGGCCAACACCGCCAAGGTGCTTGGCCCGGTCTCGGAGACCCCGATCGAGCTGGCGCTTCCCGCCTCTTTGGCCAAGCGCATCACCAGCCCCACGCTGCTGTTCTACTTCTCGCCTTCCTGCCCGCACTGCGTGAGCGTGGCCCCCGAGGTGGGCGCGCTCGCGAAGCGCCTCGCTGGGAAGATCACGGTGATCGGCGTCGCTGCGGGCGGAACGTCCACGCCGGCGATCGTCAGCTACTTCAAGTCCACCCACGGGTGGGACTTTGAGGTGCTGCGCGACGAAGACCGTGCCATCGGTGCCGCGATGGGCGCCCAGTCCACGCCCTCGGCGCTGCTCGTGGAGCGCGTGGGCAGCCAGCTCATCGCTAAGGACATCTGGTACCCCTACAGCGCAGGCACCGACGTGCTCGTGGAGATGCGTGCGTCACCGGGCGACCCCTTCGCTCCGTTTCGGGAGCGCACCTACGTCGGCCCCCGAGCGTGCGCGGCCTGCCACGTCCAGGAGGAGGAGTCGTGGCTGGTCTCGCACCACTCCATCGCGTGGGGCACCCTGGTGCGGGGCGGCAACGACACCGACGCCGCCTGCGTGAACTGCCACGTGACCGGGGCCGGCCAGCCCGGTGGCTGGACGCCCGAGGGCCCCAACGCCTTGGTGGACGTGGGCTGCGAGGCCTGCCACGGTCCCGGCGGGCCGCACGACGGCACCCGCACCGAGCCCCGCACCACCTGCGAAGGCTGTCACGACAAGAAGCACAGCATCCACTTCTCGTACGAGAAGGGCCTGCCGCTGCTCGATCACTTTCGCACCCAAGGGCTCGACATCGAGACCCTGCGCAGCGAGCGCCGCGCCCTCATGCAGGGTGAAGGACCCCGCGCTCTGCTTGCATTTGATGGTGGAGAGCGTGTGGGTGCTGCCGCCTGCGCGACCTGCCACGCCGAGGCCCACGCGCAGTGGGGGGGCACGAAGCACGCGCACGCGATGGACAGCCTGGTGCCGAAGGGCGCGCAAGACGACCCCGCCTGTGTGGCCTGCCACGCCACCGCCCGCACCTCGGGCCCCCGCCCCACCACCCTCGAAGGCTACCGCACCGACGAAGGTGTGGGCTGTGAGTCCTGTCACGGCCCGGGCGGCGCCCATGTGGCCGCAAAGGGCGGCACCGACAACATTGTCGGCCTCGGTGCTTCCTGCCCCGTCTGCGTGATCGAGGCGGTGTGCACCTCGTGCCACACGGCCGCGTGGGACCCCGACTGGGACCTCGACCACGACCTGCCCCGCGTCGGTCACACGCCCAAGCCGTGATCGTCGGAGAGGGTCGCCCGGTACCGGAGCCGACCCCCTCGCCGACTTTCCCAAGCGTTGTCCCCAAGTTGACACAAGTCCAGCGAGGACGGGTTGGGGTCGCCTGAGGTGGTCAAGAACCGTCGCTTTCGTCGCGTCCAACGGGACGGTGACATTGCGGCGACGGGCGGGGACCGACCCATCCATCCCCAAGCCGGGGTTGTACCGGATCATCGCGTGCGTCCGACCGGCGCGGGTACGCCCATTGCGAGGAACGATCACCATCGAACACCCACCTCGCCCGGCCCTTCGGAAGGACGCGGACCCACCGGTCGCCGGTGTGCGGGGTTTCTCGGGCAGATCGGGCGAGTCCGGAAAGTCGTCCCCAGTCCTATCCACAGGCTCTTTGGAGGGTGCAACGTCGCTGGACTTTCACTTTGTGCCGATTGGCCCATGATCGTCCGGCGGTGTGACCCAAACGCAGCGATGCAGCCTGTGGAAGTTGTCCCCAGGTGGGGCGGGCGCACGGCTTGCCGTGGTGGGACCGCTGGGGCAAGCGGGTTGCGGAGGTGGCGGTGGCTACGGGAACGGTGCGCGTGGCAGCGGCCTCGCTCGACGTGACGGTGGGCGACTGGGCCGGCAACCGCGACCTGATCGCCTCGGCTCTGGCCGACGCGCGGTCCCGCGGTGCTACGATCGTGGCGCTGCCGGAGCTGGCGGTCACCGGCTACAGCCTGGGCGACCGGGTGGCGATGAAGGGCACGCTGCAGCGCGCCTGGGCATCGGTGCTGGAGCTGGCCCCGCACACGGCCGGGCTGTTCACGGTGCTCGGGCTTCCTGTGGCCCACGATGGTGCGATCTACGATGCCGTCGCCGTGCTCATCGACGGGCAGGTCGTGGCGATCGTGCCCAAGGAGAACCTCGCCACCGGCGACGTCGAGTACGAGACGCGCTGGTACGCGGGCTGGTCGCGCGGACGCCAGGCCACGTGGCGCGCCCCCGATGGCACCGAGCTGCCGATGGGCTCGTTCGTGTTCGATCTGGGCGGTGCCGTGCGTGTGGCGGTGGAGATCTGCGAAGACGGCTGGAAGGCCAACCGTCCCGGCAGCGCTGCGGCCCTGGCCGGTGCCACCATCGTGCTCAACGCCTCCGCGAGCTGGTTCCAGGTGGGCAAGCACGCCGTGCGCCGCAGCCTCGTGGAGGCCGTCAGCCGAGAAGACCGGGTGGCCTACGTCTACAGCTCGCTGGTGGGCTGTGACGCCACCCGCATGGTGTTCGACGGCAGCACGCTCATCGCGGTCGACGGCGTGGTGCGGGGCGAAGGCGAGCGCCTGCGGATGGACCGCCGGCACAGTGTGGTGTGCGCCGACGTCGACGTCGACGCCCTGCTGCGCGCACGGCACACCGAAGGCTCGTGGCGGCAACAAGAAGGGGAGCGCCACCAGGGCACGTTCGGACACCTGCCCGACGTGCTGGTGTTCGACGCCTTGCCTGGCAGCGTGGCACCCGCGCAGGCGCCCGCCCCGTACTGGCTCCCCGTCGCTGCCCCGGCGGACCCCAGCCTCGCCTGGGTCACGGAGGGGGGCTTCTTCGACGGTCCCCTCACCGCCGAGGACCTTGCGCACATCGAGCTGGAGCTGGCGCTCGCGATGGGCCTTGAGTCCTACCAGCGCAAGACCGGCAGCCCTGGCTACACCCTCGCGCTCTCTGGCGGTCGCGACAGCACGATGTGTGCGGTCCTCGTCCAGCGCATGCTGCGCTACCGCCACCCCGAGGCCGGTCCCGACGCCCTGCGCGCCCTCGTGCGCCGCCACCTCACCACGGCCTACCTCCCCACCGAGAACTCCAGCGAGGCCACGCGCCACGCCGCCCAGGCCATCGCCGAGGCCCTGGGAGCCGACCACCTGGAGATCGGCGTGCAGGAGACCTTCGCGCTCCACCGCCGCCTCGTCGAGGACGGCATGGGGTTCGCGCTGAAGTGGGAGGACCCCACGCACGACCTCGCGCTCCAGAACCTCCAGGCCCGCATCCGCGCCAGCGTCATCTGGACGGTCGCCAACCTGAGCAGGCAGGTGCTGCTCACCACCTCGAACAAGTCCGAAGCTGCCGTCGGCTACACCACGATGGATGGCGACTCGGCAGGCGGCCTGGCCCCGCTGGCGGACGTGCCGAAGTCGCTGATCTCGGCGTGGCTCGACTGGGTGCAACGCCGCAGCGGTCTCGCTGGACTCGACGCCGTGCTCGGCACGCCGCCCACCGCCGAGCTGCGCCCCGGGGCCGAGCAGACCGACGAGGGCGACCTCATGCCGTTCGCCGTGCTCGACCGTCTGACCTACCACTTCGCGTTCCTGGGCGAGGAGCCGGTGGTGATCTTCCAGCGCCTCTGGCCCGAGCTCGCTCCTCGCTACGAGGGCGACGCTGCCGCGTTCGCCGCCCACCTGCGCCGCTTCGTCACGATGTTCTGCCGCGCTCAGTGGAAGCGTGAGCGCTTCGCGATCAGCTTCCGGGTCACGGCCTTCGACCTCGACCCGAAGACCGGGTTCCGCTTCCCGCCCGTGCAGGCTCCGTTCACCGAAGAGCTCGCCGACCTCGACGCCTACGTGCGCAGTCTCGCGTCGAGCTGACGGTCCTTCGTCGTCCATCCGTCGCTGGAGCCGCGCAAAGACGTCGTGCGAGCGTGGCGCACGCTGGCCCGCTGTGTGCCAACCCCGGCCCCACCAGGAGGCGGGATGTTGGAGGGCTGCGACGAGCGGGCGGGGGAGGCTGAGCTGATCGTGCGGGTGCTGGGCGGCAAGAGCTGGCCGGCCGCGCAGGCCCTGCTCGCGCAGTTCGGGTCGCTGCATGCGCTGGCCCGGGCCGATGTCGCGGAGGTCCGACGGGTGGCAGGGATCGGTCGGGTGCGGGCCGATCGCTTGGACGCTGCGCTGGAGCTGGGACGCCGCGCGCTGGAGGGTCCTCCTGACCTGCGCTTGCCCGTCACGGATGCGCAGGCGGCCTTCGCCTGGGCGGGCCCCCGCTTGGCAGGCCTCTCTCACGAGGAGCTGCACGCGCTCTACCTGGACCGCCGCGCTCGCCCGCTGGCGTACCGGGTGCTCACCCGCGGCAGCGACGCGTTCACCGTGGTGGACCCACGCCAGGTCTTCCGCGCCGGCGTAGCGCTGGGGGCCACGAGCGTGGTGCTGGCCCACAACCACCCCTCGGGCGACCCCACCCCAAGCCCTCAGGATCGGGAGGTCACGCGCAGGGTCGCGGGCGCGGGCCGTGTGATCGGCGTCGAGCTTGTGGACCACCTCGTGGTCGCTTCGGGCCGCTTCGTGTCGATGCGCGCCACGGGCGACCTCTCCGTCGCCGGCAGCCCGCAGCTGGCCTGGACGGCCTGAAGCTCGGCGGCGACGGTCTACCCACGGCATGCTACGTTGGCGCTCCGTCCGGTCGTGCCCTGGCGGCTGAGGAAGCCCATGCGTCGCCTGCTCTGGTTGTTCGCCGTGGCCTGCGGGAACCCGTCCACCACGCCGGCCGACGATGCCGACACCGACACGGTCGCCGACGACACCGACGACACCGTGGAAGACACCGAGATCGTGTGGGACACCGGGGATGGCAACCAGCCCGGCAACGGTGAAGACACCGGCTACAACCCCTTCGTGGTCGACCCCAACATCGGCGCCACCTCGCTCGACGGGGTGTGGAAGGGCACGCTGGTCTACCTCGACGTCTGGCCCGACCTCCTGGTGAAAGAAGATCCCCGCTGCGAAGGCACGGTGGAGCTGGTGATCGACGGAACGGCCGATCGCCACGTCATCGCCGAGTTCCGGTGCACCGTGTGGGACCCGAACTTCAAGCTCGGGGGTCTCCCAGCTGCACTCGCAGGTCCTTACGGCGACCTGGAGGGCATCGCGTTCGGCTCGCTCGACCCGAGCAACCTCGCCGAGTTCCGCCTCGACACCTCCATCGTGGCCACGAACATGAGCCCGTTTACCCGACGGGTGCGGGTCACCTCCGATGGCACCACGCTCACGCTGAACTTCAATGGCGTGTCGGTGGGATCCGGCCAGAAGGTCACGTTCGAAGCCACCCGTCAACCGGCGCCCTGACCCGCTGTGTGGCCCACCCTGCTCGAGGTCGAAGGACAGTACGGCGCGTTCACACTGAACTCGTACGGACTGCTCGTGCTGATCGGCTTCGCGAGCGCCACAGCCTACGTGCTCCTCCGGGCCGCCAGCACGGGCCTTCCGCTGGAGCGCCTGCCGCTCGCCGCCCTCGCTGCCGCCGCAGGAGGCTTCTTCGGAGCCAAGCTGCTCGACGCCATCGTGGAGGGCGACCTCTCCAAGCTGGCCGGGCTCTCGTCGGGGCTCGCCTGGTATGGCGGCGTGATCGGCGGCGGGGTGGCGGTGATTGCGTCGGCCGGGCCCTTGGGTCTGCCGGTGTGGAAGCTGGCCGACGCCACGGCGCCCGCGCTCGCGCTGGGGGCCGGCATCGGTCGACTGGGCTGCTTCTTCGCAGGGTGCTGCCATGGGGTGCCCGTTCCGAGCGCAGAAGCGGTGCCGTTGCTCACCGAGGGCGCGCTCAAGGGTCAGCTCTGGCAGGTGCAGGGCTTTCCCTGGCTCGCCACCAGCTTCGAGGGCGGCGCAGCGTCGATCCTGGGCGTGCCGCTCTACCCCACACAGCTCTGGCAGAGCGGCGGCTCGTTCGTGCTGCTGGGCGTGCTGCTCTGGGTCTCCCAGCGCCGTCGCTTCGATGGCCAGGTGATCGGGCTATGGCTGGTGCTCGACCCCCTGCTGCGCGCGTTCGTGGAGGGCTTCCGCGGCGACGCTCGCGGCTACGCGATCTCGTGGGAGGGCACGGCGCCGTCGTGGTTCCCGGGCATGGGGGCGGCACGCGCTGAGGGGCTCGTGGGCCTCACCACGTCGCAGGGGCTGGGCCTTGCGCTCGCTGCGATGGGGGTGGCCATCCTGGTGCTGCGCCGCAACGCAGGCGTCGCGCCCGAGATCGTCGTCGACGCTTACACCGATGACCTTGTCGGCTAAGCTCTGGCGTCCGACGCTCGGGGGGTCTTCATGAAGGCGGGAACGGTGTTGGCGGTGCTGCTGGCCGCTTGCCGAGGACCCCTGGGCGGCGAAGATCCCGTGTTCAGCCAGGCCGCAGCAGTCGTTGCGCCGTGGACTGAGCTGAAGCTGCCTCCAGGCGGTCGCGTGGACTTCTCCACAGCCGACGCGCTCATCGTGCGCCACAGTGAAGCCGACGTCCGTGCCCTGCGTGAGCACTACGTCGACATGCTGCGCGCCTGGGGCGCCACACCCGAGGCCGACCGCTCCGGCGGCGCCATGGTGAGCGAACACTGGCGCCACAAGGGTCTTCGCGTCAGCCTCAGCATCGTCGACGCGGGGGCAGAGCGGGTGGTGCACCTGGGCCTCGATGACGTGGCCGCACCCGAGCCCGCTCCGGAGACCCCGTGATCCGCTGGCTCGCCCTGCTGCTCGCCGGCTGCACGGTCGCCGTGCCGGACGACCCCGACGACACCGAGTCGTCCAGCGGCGTGGTCACGGTGCACCCCGAGCGACCGCGCGCCCACGCCGATGACCTCGTGTGCCGTGTGGCCGACGACACGCCTGGCTGGCGTGTGTCGTGGACGCTGGACGGAGCGCCGTTCGCAGGGGCAGTCGACGGCGCCCTCCCCGCCGACACCGTCCCCGCCGCCATCCTGCGGCCGGGCACCACGCTCACCTGCACCGCCACGCCGCCGGCTGACGCCGCCGATCCCACCCCCCACAGCGCAAGCGCAACGGTGTCGGTCCCCACGGTCGTGCTGATTGTGCTCGACGACGTGGGCTACGGCGACCTGGGAACCTACGGCGGCGCCGCCCCCACACCCGCCCTGGATGCTCTCGCGGCGGCCGGCACGCGCTTCGATGCGGCCTACGCCGCCGCCCCAGTGTGCAGCCCCTCGCGCGCTGGCCTGTTCACGGGCCGGGTGCCCAGCCGCTTCGGCTTCGAGTTCAACCTGGGCGAGGCCGAGCTGGCCGAGAGCGGCGGACGCGGCCTGCCCGCCAGTGAGGTCACGCTGGCGGAGCACATCCGAGGACTGGGCCTCCCCACCGCGCTGATCGGCAAGTGGCACCTGGGTCTGGCGGATCATCAGCGGCCGCTCCCTTCTGGCTTCGACAGCTACTTCGGCTTCCTCTCCGGCCAGCGCTGGCACGTCGAGCCCGGTCGTGTCGGTGCCGTCGACCACTGGCCCGAAGGCGACGCTCTCCCCCCGATCTGGCCCTACAACCACTGGTCGGAGCGGCTCCTGCGCGACGAGACCTTCGTGGACGCCGACCCCGAGGCCCACCTCACCGACGTGTTCAGCGAAGAAGCCGTGGCGTGGGTGGAGGCCCAAGGTGACGCCCCGGGCTTCCTCACGGTGTCCTACCTGGCCGCGCATGAGCCGGTTCAGGCCCTCGTCGAGCACCTCGCGCGGGTCAACGACCCGCCCGCAGACCCCGCAGAGCACGCCTACGTCGCGATGATCGCCGCCGTGGATGCGGGCATCGGGCGCATCCTCGCCGCCATCGAAGCCAGCGGACGGGCCGACGACACCCTGGTGGTGGTGGTCTCCGACAACGGCTGCCCCGCGCTGTTCGGCCTGTGCAGCAACGGCGGCCTCGCCGGCGGCAAGGTGCAGCTCACGGAAGGCGGCCTGCGCGTGCCGATGATCGTCCGCTGGCCCGATCGGGTGCCGTCGGGTCGGCTCGACGAGCGTCCGGTGAGCCTGCTCGACGTGGCCCCCACGATCGCGTCGGCGCTGGGCACGCCGCTGGGCGGAAGCCTCGATGGCGTCGATCTGCGCCCGTTCCTGATGGAGGACCTCGACGGTGTTCCCCACGCCTCGCTGGCGTGGAGGCTCGGCTACGCGTCCGTGATCCGACAGGGCCCTTGGAAGCTCACCGGCGTGAACGGCCAGCTCTGGCTGCACCACCTCGAAGACGACCCCGGTGAGCGCAAGAACCTCGCGGCCTCTCAGGCCTCCCGGGTGGCGGCACTGAAGGCGGACTGGATGGCGATCACGTCGTCGTGGCCTGATCCGGCGTGGGCGCCGCAGCGCGCGGACGTGGTGTACCATGGCCAGACCTTGTCGATAGGATACTGAACGCCTGTCGAGGTGTTCGGTGTCTCAGTGGCCTCCTCTGCAGCGTGAGGTGGGTGCCCCGCGCGGTTCCCGTCCGTTCGAGCTCGTGTCCAACCACGCCCCCACGGGCGATCAGCCCAAAGCCATCGCGCAGCTCGTGACCGCACTGAAGGCCGGCGAGAAGAGCCAGGTGCTGCTGGGCATCACGGGCTCCGGCAAGACGTTCACGATGGCCAACGTCATCGCGCAGATCGGCAAGCCCACCCTCGTGCTCGCCCCCAACAAGACGCTGGCGGCCCAGCTCTACGGCGAGCTCAAGGAGCTCTTCCCGCACAACGCGGTCGAGTACTTCGTCAGCTACTACGACTACTACCAGCCCGAGGCCTACGTCCCTTCGTCCGACACGTTCATCGAGAAGGACAGCCAGATCAACGACGCGATCGACCGCCTGCGCCACGCCGCCACGCGCAGCCTGCTCGAGCGTAACGACGTGATCATCGTGGCCTCGGTCTCGTGCATCTACGGCATCGGCTCGTCTGAGGCCTACGAGGGCATGCTGCTGCTGCTGGAGCGCGGCCAAGAAGCCGGCCGGCAGAACATCCTGCGCAAGCTGGTGGAGATCCAGTACGAGCGCAACGAGGCCGACTTCCACCGCGGCACCTTCCGCGCCCGCGGCGATGTGATCGATGTCTTCCCGGCCCACGCCGATGATGTGGCCCTGCGCATCGAGCTGTTCGGCGACGAGGTGGAGCGCATCGTCTCCTTCGATCCCCTGCGTGGCACGGTGCTCGGCGAGCTCGACAAGATCGCGGTCTACCCGGCCAGCCACTACGTCACGCCTAAGGCCAAGCTTGAGGCCGCGATGGCCTCCATCCGCACCGAGCTGGCTGAGCGCCTGGCGGAGCTGAAGAGCCAGAACCGGCTGTTGGAGCACCAGCGCCTGGAGCAGCGCACCACCTTCGACCTGGAGATGATGCAGGAGCTGGGTCGCTGCAAGGGCATCGAGAACTACAGCCGTCACCTCTCGGGTCGTGCGCCGGGCGAGCCCCCGCCCACCTTGCTCGAGTACCTGCCGAAGAAGTGGCTGCTGGTGGTGGATGAGAGCCACATCGCCGTGCCGCAGGTGGGCGGCATGTTCAAGGGCGACCGCTCCCGCAAGAGCGTGTTGGTCGACTACGGCTTCCGCCTGCCGTCCGCGATCGACAACCGCCCGCTCACGTTCGACGAGTGGGAGGCGATGATCGACCAGGCGGTGTTTGTGTCCGCCACGCCCGCCGAGTGGGAGGTGAAGCGCAGCCACGGCCACATCGTGGAGCAGCTCATCCGCCCCACCGGCCTGCTCGATCCCACCGTCGAGGTGGTGCCGGCGGGCCTCCAGGTCGACCATGCTCTTGGGAAGATTCGCGACACGGTGGCCAAGGGCGAGCGCGTGCTCGTCACGGTGCTCACCAAGCGCATGGCGCAGGAGCTCACCGAGTTCTTCAAGGAGCACGGCGTGCGCACCCGCTACCTGCACTCGGACATCGACACGCTCGAGCGCACCGAGATCCTGCGCGACCTGCGCCGGGGTGAGTTCGACGTGCTGGTGGGCATCAACCTGCTGCGCGAGGGCCTCGATCTGCCTGAGGTGAGCCTGATGCTCGTGCTGGATGCCGACAAGGAGGGCTTCTTGCGCAACGCGCGCTCCCTCATCCAGACCATGGGCCGCGCCGCCCGAAACGCCAACGGCCACGTGGTGCTCTACGGCGACCGCGTCACCGACAGCATGCGCGCCGCGATCGACGAGACCCGCCGCCGCCGCGAGGTCCAGATCGCCTACAACCTCGAGCACGGCATCACGCCCACCACGATCTACAAGAAGCTGGGCGACAGCTTGGTGGAGATGCTCGGCATCGACACCGAGCCGATCTCCAGCCGTGGCAAGCGCACCAAGGGCGGCACCGCCCCCTCCGAGCGCGCGAAGGATGCTGCGAGCGTGCGGCCCGAGGCCATCCCTGCCCTCATCGAAGCCCTGCGCCGCGAGATGAAGGCCGCAGCGAAGTCGCTGGAGTTCGAGCGGGCGGCCGAGGTGCGGGATCGGGTGCGGGCGCTGGAGGCCAGGTTGCTGATGGGGTCGGGGGCGGAGGTCGAGGCAGCAGTCCACTGACGACGGACGCTCGGGTCGGTGAGGGTGCGGAACAGCGATCGACGAGATCCTACCGCTGTCGTCGCGATCAGGCCTCGGCCACCTGGGCGATGAGGACCACGTGGACCTCATCGCCCTCTTGCTTTCCGGCTCGCACCCGCGCCGGCACCGGCAGCAGCGGGCCGTGCGTGCGGTCGTGCCACACGCTCGTGGCCCAGGTGCGCCCATCGACAGTGGCCAACACCGGCGCTCGTCCCCACGGCTGGGAGGAGGGCGGCGCGAGCTCGCGGGGCACGCTCACGAAGGTCCAGCCGCCCTTCCCGGGCCAGCGCCACAGCCTGGCCACGAACTCGCTCACGCGCCCGCCAGCCGCTTCGTGATCGTCTCCAGCGTGCTCCACCCGCGGGTGGTGGCCGGCACCCCCAGCAGCTTCTCCACCGCCGCGTTGGGGTAGAGCTTGTGCGGGACGGGTCCGCGCTGCCAGGTGAACGCCGCGTGCGCGTTGACCGCCACGAGCTGCACCTCCCAGTCGGGATCGGGCAGGCCCGAGGGGAGTGCAGGCACCGCCGATGCCGGACGCATCAGCACGCTCACGAAGCGCCGGGCGCTCGCGTCGACAGGCTCGCCGAACGACCGCTCCAACAGCCAGCCCGACACCACCTCGCCCGGCACCACCGCCAGCTCAGGCGTGAAATCGAGCGCACCGAGAAACGCGTCCCGCACCGCATCGGGTGACCGGTCGTCGCGCACCACGAACGTGCCGGCCGCGCCGATGTTCACGACCCCCAGCGCCTTCGCCACGTCGGCGGGCTTGAACACCTGGTGACCGCCCACGTTGGCGGCGCGCAGGAAGACCACGCAGGCCACGGTCAGCGCATCCACACGGGGATGTGGTTGCCCGTGGCGGGATCCTGGCCGGGAAGCCAGAAGGCGGGCCAGCTCGGGTCTTGGCCCTTGCGGGCCTTCTCGGGGTCGAAGCCTGCCACCCAGAGCTGGGGCAGGCAGGTGCTCACCTTGCCGTAGGCGCGACTCGACGAGAACGCGATCCACAGCACGTTGTCGTCGGGCAGCGGCGCCCAGCGGGGCCAGGAGTTGTACATGCCCGTGACCTTGTAGTCGGGCTGGTCGGGGTAGGGCGTGGTGGCGCAAGCATCCCAGGCCGCCACGTCGCCGTTGGCGGCGGTGAGCGGGATCGGGTCCATCGTGCCGGCGGCGTCGATCACCCAGACCATGGCGTCGCGATCGCTCACCATGTCTTCGCGGGAGCGGTTGAACGCGATCCACTCCCCGTCGGGGGAGTAGGCCGGGTAGTAGGCGTTCTCGGTGTCGAGCAGGTCGACGAGGATGCGCCAGGGGCCGAACGTGCCGTTGCCCAGGTGATCCATCACGGCGAGCTGGGTGCCGGGCGTGCGCAGCACCCAGTCTTCGGCGCGATCGTTCTGCCGCACGAACACCACCTGGCTGCCATCTGGCGACCACGCGGGCTGGGTGACGTTGCCGTCGTTGAGCACATCCCGCAGGTAGACACCGGTGTCGCCATCGTAGAGCTGGAAGCGGCCCGCATACGCCGTGAGCAGCAGCTTCCCGTCGGGCGAGAACGTGGAGAAGTTGGCCTTGGGGTCGTCGCCCGTGGGGTTGGCGGGGAAGGGCAGGATGTCGGTGTTGTCGTTGACGTTGCGGATGCCGAGGCGGCCGTTGCCGCCGGTGTAGGTGAACGCCACCTTGCCATCCACCGAGGCCGTGTGGCAGCCCACGCAGTGGCCCGACTGCCCTTGCGTCCACCAGTCTTCGGCCACGCCGCCGAACGGGATCTTCACCAGACCCGCCTTCGAGGTGGACCAGTAGAGGATGAACCCTGTGGCATCCAGGCGGTTCACGTACAGCGTGCGCGGCGGCGACTCGGTGACGACGCCCTCCACGCTCGCCCGCAGCACGACGGAGACCTCCCCGCCGGCGTTGGTGGAGGCGATGCGCTCCCAGATCGGGCCATCCGCCACCCATCGCGCCTCGGCCGTGCGCACCCGAATCGACGTGAACGTGCTCTCGAAGTCGAGCTCGTAGACCGCGCCGGGGACCTCGGTCCACTGGAAGTCGAGGCTGGGCTGGTTGCGCGGCAGGTTCACGCCGTGCGCGGGGTAGAGCCACCGATCTTCGGGCACCACCGTGCCCTTGGCTGCGAACGCGTCGTCCGCGACACCTTCGGCCTCCAGCACCTCCTCGTAGCGCACCAGGAGCTGGGCCTCCCCCACCACGCCATCCAGCTCGGCCGTGACCCACGACACGCCGCCCGTGACCGTGGAAGGCGTGAACGCGCCGTCTTCTCCGAGCGCGCCGACGGACCGGTTCGACAGCTTCCAGTCCACAGCCTCCAGCACGACCTCGCTGCCATCCGAGAACTGCGCGGTGGCAACGTACTGAACGGGCTCGCCCCCATCTGGGCCCGTGAGCAGCTCCACGTCGGCCGGGGCCACCGTGAGCGTGAATGCGGGCTCATCGCCCACGAAGTCGGGCACGACCGGCGTCCCGCAGGCACCCACCAGCAGCCACGGCATCAGGGCGCGCATCGCATCTCCCCCCTCGCGACAGACCGCCAGGAAGGGCTAGTATAGCGGACGAGAGGACCGAATGCTGGCGCGATGGATGCCTGCGATGCTGCTGCTCGCTGCCTGCCAAGAGGAGGCGCGGTTCATCACGCCCGAGCGCACGGAGTCGTTCGTGGCCGGCACGCGCCGCGAGCCCACCGACGTGCTGTTCGTGATGGACGACTCAGCCTCGATGGCTGAGGAGCAAGAGCGCCTCGTCGCCGACGTCGACGCCATGCTCGACATCACCGAGGACGCCGAAGCCGACGTGCGCTTTGGCGTGGTCACCACGGACGCGCAGGCCGGCGCGGCTGGGCAGCTCCGCGGTGGCTTGCTGGAGCCTGGCCCCGGTCTGTCGATCCAGCTCGGCATCGCGCTGGAGGTGGGCATCGACGGCTCCCGCGACGAGCAGGGCTTCTCCAGCGCTGTGATGGCGATCGATGGTCGTAACGAAGGCTTCCCGCGCAAGGGCGCGCGCTTCGAGCTGATCTTCTTCTCCGACGAAGACGACCAGAGCCCAGGCGCCTACGAGCCCTGGTTCGATGCGCTGTGGGAGGTGTTCGATCTGCGCATGCGCGCCCACGGCGTGATCGGCGATCTGCCCGACGGCTGCTTCTCCCCCGATGGCGCGGCCGACGCGGGCAGCCGCTACGTGCGCCTCGTGGAGCAGACGCTCGGCTACCAGGAGTCGATCTGCGCGCCCGACTACCGCGGCATCCTGGAGCGCTTGGGGCTCGACATCGCGGGCATCCAAGACACCTTCCCGCTGGAGCGCATCCCTAGCCCCACCACCATCGTCGTGGAGGTCGATGGCGTGGTCGTCGCTGAAGATGCGGAGGCCGGCTGGACCTACGAGCCCGGTCCCAACGCGATCGTGTTCCACGGCAGCGCCATCCCCGATCCCGGTGCCGAGGTGAACGTGGTCTACATCGAGCTTCGTGGGGCCACGCCCGCCACCGAGGAAGGTCCGCTCGGTGCCGAGGGTTCCTGAACCGCTTGCTCCCCACGATCACGAAGATACCGTAGCCTGCGAGAGGTTCGTGATGCTCCGCGCGGTTGCCCGCTCCCTGATCTTCGTGCTCGCCCTGCCCGGAGCCGCTCTCGCCGACGAGGTGAGCCAGGTCACGTGGGCGCTCAAGCTCGACGGTCGAGAGGTCGGACAGCGAACCGCCACCTACACGATCGACCGCTCCGGCGCTGACGTGCGGCGGGTCATCGAGGCGCGCACGCGCATCCAGGCGGCCGTGGGTCCGGTCACCTGGGCGTTTGAGCAGAACCTGGTGGTGCACGGCAGCATCGGCCCCAACGCCTTCCGGTCGGTGCAGCTCGAAGATGGTGTGGCGCGTGAGGTGCAGGGCCGGTGGTCGCCCACCGCGTGGACCGTCGTGCAGGTCGACAAGGGCGGCACCCGGGCCAGCGAAGCCGCGCCCTACCGCATCGATGTGTCCACGGCCGATCTGATCGACCCCTACGCTGCGCGCTCGCTCGCTTCGTTCACCAGCGTGAAGGTGCTCTCGGCCGAGACGGGCGAGATCCTCGAAGGCACCGTCGAGCCGCTGGGCCCCTCGGTGGTGCGCATCGGCACCGTCGATGTGGGCGTGCAGGGCTACGTGTGGACCACGTCGGCCGGTCGGTCCACCTTCTGGTACGACCCCGACGGCTGGCTCGTGCGCTACGAGACCACGATCTTGGGCCGCGCGGTCGAGGGCGTGCTCAAGCAGCCGCCGCCTGCCGGTCCCGACAGCTTCTCGGTGGATGGCGGGCCGCCGGGCGTGGTCTCGGAAGACCTCTAGCCCCTGCGACTACGCCGCCATCTGCACGCGGAAGCCGAAACACTTGAGGTAGCGGGTCTCGGCGGCCATGGGCAGCACCGGGTGATCCGAGGCCTGCTCACCGCGGCGAATGAGCGTGAGCCGACGACCGGCCCCTGCTGCGCCCTGCACGATCGCCTCCAGGAGGCGGGCTTCTTCGATGTGGTAGCTGCACGACGACATGAAGAAGAAGCCGCCCTCTTCCACCAGCATCGCGCCCAGCGCGGCGATCTCTTTGTAGCCCTTGAGGGCGGAGCCTGCGGCCTTGCGCTGCTTCGCAAACGCGGGCGGATCAAGCACCACCATGCCGAAGCGCTGGCCCTCGCTCACCATGGCCTGGAGCGCGCGCTTGGCCTCCCCGGCGATGGAGGTGAGCCGGCCCTCGAACCCGTTGAGCTTAGCGTTCGCTTCGGCACGCACGCAGTTGGCGGCGTCGGAGTCGATCACCACGGCTGAGACCGCTCCGGCTGCGAGCGCGTGCAGCGCCCAGCCGCCGGTGTTGGCGTACACATCGAGCACCGTGCGGCCCTTCGCCAGCGGGGCGGCAGCGCGCTTGTTGTCGGCCTGGTCGAAGAAGTGGCCGGTCTTCTGACCCGAGAGCACGTCGAGCACGAAGCGGATGCCGTGCTCCTCGAACTCGACGGCAGGCGGCACCTCGCCGAACCAGACCTCGCGGCCCGTCTCGAGCCCTTCGAGCTCCCGCACCTTGGCATCGTTGCGCAGCACCACCGCCCGGGGGTTCAACACCTCACGCAGGGCCTCTTCGAGCAGGGGCTTACGCATCTCCATGCCAAGCGTGGTGATCTGCGCGGCGTACACGTCGCCGTAGCGGTCGAGCACGAAGCCGGGGAGACCGTCGGACTCGCCGAACACCAGCCGGTACGAGCCGCGCTCCGGGTAGAGCGCCTGCCGCAGGGCGAGCGCCTCGCGCAGGCGCATCGCGTAGAACGGCACCGTGTCGAGGTCTTCGCGACGACGACGCGAGAGGATGCGCACCGTGATCAGCGAGCGCGGGTTGGCGTAGCCGCGAC
>CAYNFK010000049.1:0-34637 GCA_964396405.1 uncultured Enterobacteriaceae bacterium | reverse complement strand
TGCGGGTGGTGGGGGCCGCGCTCGAAGCGGGTGTGGCCGGGCGCACGGGGGCCGCGTCGATCAGCACCACCCGCCGCGTCGTGCGGGCGCTGGGGGGCTTGGGCTGGGCCGTGGAGCTCGCCGCACCGCTCTCGGATGCGCAGAGCACACCCGCCGACCACGTGGCGGCTGTGGCGGAGCTCGCGCGTCATGCGCTGCGCACCGATGCCCCGTTCCGGTGGGTGGGCGCGCCCTGTGCCGAAGCCCATCCCTGGATCGTCGCGGCCGGTGAGCCCGCGTCCGGCCGTCGTTACCTCGACGGCGTGGAGCAGCTCCAGGTGCTCGGCAAAGCTCGCCTCACGCTGGGGGAGCCCGAGCCGGAGGCGCTGGTGCGTCGCCTCGATGACCTGCCCCGTCGGCTGGTGTTCGACATGCTGCGCGACGCGTGGCTGGGTCGCACGTCGGCATGGCCGGGAAGTCCGCCCGCTAAGGAGCCTGCGCTCGCGCGGGTGATCGGGCTGCTGGGCGAAGAAGGCAAGTGGCTCAAGCCCTTCCGCCAGTTCACCTACGAGACCCAGCGCCGGATGGTGCTGATCCCCACGTGGCAGTGTGAGCTGCGCTGCAGCTACTGCTGGATCCCCAAGCAAGATGGCCGCGTGATGGACCGCCGCACCATCGAGCGGGCTGTGGAGATGCTGCTCTCCACCGAGCAGGAGGAGGTGCTGCTCCAGTTCTTCGGCGGTGAGGCGCTGCTCGAGGCCGCGAACGTGCACCACGCGATGGCCTACGCCACGCGGCGGGCTGCCGAGCTGGGCAAGCGCATCTCGTTCCTGCTCTCCAGCAACGGCTGGAGCCTCGATGCCGAAGCGATCTCGTGGCTCAAGCAGTACCCGGTGCGGCTGGAGCTCTCGCTCGATGGTGATGAGGCCACGCAGAACAAGTACCGGGCGTCGCGCTGGGGGGCGGCAGCCACATCCTATGCGCACAGCATCGCCACCCACCGCGAGGCGATCTTGGGCTCGGGCCTGGAGCAGTTCGTGATCATGGTGGTGCACGCCACGAACGTGGATGCGATGCCCGCCAACTTCTTCCACATCGCTGATCTAGGCTTTCGTCGCATCCAGGTGAACTACATGCAGGGTCGCGTGTGGAAGCCACAGGAGCTGGCCAGCTTCGCGAAGGGCCTCCACACCATCGGCCAGGAGCTGGTCCGTCGCTGGGCGGCCGGGGAGCAGGTCGAGTTCATCAACATGCAGCACAAGCCGATGGCGATGCGCCTCAACGGTGAGGTCACGGTCGACTGGGATGGCAAGGTGTTCGGCGGAAACGGCTTTCTGCACGAGACCGAGCACAAGGGCCAGTTCGAGGTGGGTCACCTCGATGACCTCACAGGGGTGGATCGCCACTGGATCGACGCCACCGACAACGCCTTCCTGCTCGACATCGCGTACCGCCCTAAGGTGGTCGAGAACAACGTCGAGGTGGGCAAGATCATGGCGAGCTTCATCAAGTGGATGACCCGCAGCGGCTACGGACCCGCGGGTCCCGCGGCGGTCCAGGCCCACGAGGCCAGGACGGCGTGAGCCGCGTGAGCCTCACGGGACTGCTCCTCACGGCGTGCTGGGGCAGCCCGGCCGGGCCTGGCGCGCGGGGGTCGGCTGCGTGTGCGGACTGCCACCCGGAGCAGGCGGCGGCGTGGTCGTCGTCCACCCACGCCGGGGCGCTGCGGCCTGCGCGTGAGGTGCTCGCAGGCGTGCCGGATGGCGAAGTGACGGTAGGCGGCACGACCACGCGCGTGAGCACGGCGGGCGGAACCGTGAGGCTCACGGTGGCGCGTGAGGGGCTCACGGAGTCGCTGGTGGCACCTTGGGCGATCGGGGTGGAGCCGCTGGTGCAGCTGCTGGTGCAGCGGAACGGCGGGCGCTGGCAGGTGCCCGATCTCGCCTGGGACACGCGCCCGGCCTCCGAGGGCGGTCAGCGCTGGTTCACGCTGCAAGACGAGGCCGCGCAGGTGCCTGGCGATCCGCTGCACTGGGACGGTCCGGCGTTCAACGCCAACACGATGTGCTTGGGCTGCCACACCACGGGCTACAGCTTGGGCTGGCAGCCCGAGATCACCTCGTTCGCCACGCACTGGGCGGCCCCTTCGGTGGGCTGTGAGGCCTGCCACGGCGAGGTGCGGCCGGGTCATGCGGGCGGGAAACCTCCGGATGTGTCGGCCGGGCCGGGGGCGTGGACCTTCGAGCCGGGCGCGCGCATCGCGCACCGCACGGCGCCGTCTTCCCCTGTAGCGGTCGAGACGTGTGCGCCCTGCCACGCCCTGGCGGCGCCGATCTCAGCAGCGCCGGTCCACCCGTCCCGGGGAGGCACGCTCGCCGACAGCAGCCGGCTCGTCACGCTCACGCAGCCCGCTTACGGCCGCGACGGAGCGGTGGTGGGCGAGGACTTCGAGGTGGGGCCCTTCTTGCGGTCGAAGATGCACGCTGCGGGCGTCACCTGTGGCGACTGCCACGACAGCCACAGCGGGGGGCTCAAGGCGCAGGGCGACGCCCTGTGTGCCACCTGCCACCTTCCAGCCGCCTACAGCTCAGAGGCGCACCACCATCATGAGGAGCGCGCGAGCTGTGTGGACTGCCACATGCCCGCGGTCACGTTCATGGCGGTGGACCTGCGCCACGACCACGGGCTCTACGTTCCGCGGCCCGATCTGGCTGGGAAGGGTGGGCAGCCCAGCGCGTGTGAGGGGTGCCACGCGGATCGGTCGTCGACCGACCTGGCGGCTGCGGCGGCGGGCTGGTGGGGTCCGCCGAAGCGCACCTGGGTGGATGCGCTGGTCGAGGGGTCGCCAGGGGCGCTGGCGGCCTTGGCGGCCGACGGATCCGTGCCGGCGATCGTGCGGGCAGCGGCGTTGTCGCGCCCGGAGGCTCCGGCGCAAGCCTGGATGGCGGGCGTGAACGACCCCAGCCCGCACGTGCAGCGCGTGGCGGCCGAGGCGCTGGGGGAGGCGCCGCCGGCGGTCCGCCTCACGGCGCTGCCGGCGCTGCTCGACTCGCCTGCGTCGGTGTCCCAGGCAGCTGCCGAAGGCCTCGCGGATCTCGTGGGCGCGCTGCCGCCGACCACCCGAGCGGCTGTCGAAGCGCAGCTCACGTCGCTGGAGCGCACGCTGATCGCGCAGGGCTACACGGCCGAGGCGCAGACGCGGCTGTGTACCCTGCGGGCGCGCCTGGGTCGGCTCGACGAAGCCCTCGAAGCCTGCACGCAGGCGGTGCAACGCGCGCCCTACGCGGTGGGCGGGCGGCTGGCGCTGGCGGATCTGCACCGCCTGCGCGGCGAAGAACCGAAGGCCGAGGCAGCGCTGCTGGCAGGGCTCACAGGGGCCGACGACGCCGACCTGCGCCACGCGCTGGGCTTGGTGTGGGTGCGGCAGGGGCGTCGTGCGGAGGGCGTAGACGCCTTGCTCCAGGCCCACCGCTTGAGGCCCGATGATCCCCAGCTGGCGTACGTGGCGGCCGTGGGTCTCGACGAGCTGGGGCGCACCGAGGAGGCACGGGCGGTGCGCGCTGCGGCGGGGCTGGACGCGCCCTAAGGCGGTGTGCCGATCAGCACGATGGCGCCGCTCTTCGGAGGCAGCTGGAGCTGGATCGTGCCGCGCGGCAGCTCGGGGTGAAAGGGCTTGATGCGTAAGGACAGCTCACCGCCGGGCGGCACGAACATGCCCGTGCTGTCGGGCACGGCCTGGCCCGGCGTGTAGATGCCCTCCAGCCACCCTTGGAGCACGAGCCCCTTGTAGAGGCAGGTGGACATCGTGCGGTTCTGAAGCGTCACCACCACCTTGCGCAGCGACTCCACGTTCCCGTCGGTGGGCACCACGGGCAGCTCGGCCCGCACCCGATCGCACGCCGTGATCGGGAACACGTAGACGATCGTCTCCAGCGTGTCCTGCGAGATGATGGTGGCCTCGTCGATGGGCGACGGGGTGGGCGGGTCGGCGAGCGCCGCCATCAGGAGCCATGCGAGCACGCGTCACCTCCGAGTTGGAGCTAACGCCTGGGCTGGGCCGCGCCTTCCCGTGGCCAACCCAACCCCGCTGCGGATACCCCACGAACCTTGGAGATCTGGATGCCCCCGCGGACCCCTGCACGCGCCCGCCGCCTCAAGCTCCTGCTGGCGCTGGAGATCACCCGCGTGGTCCGTGATCTCGGGGAGCGCACCGAGTTCCTGGCCACCGTGTGGTCGCGCTACCGCACGCGAAACGCGTTCCTCGACACGGTGTTCTCGCGCTGGCGCACCCTGGAGCTGACCGACCTCGTGCTGCTCGATGAGGCCACGATCCTCGCGGTGGAGGCCTTCTACGACGAGCTGGAGAGCCTGCGCGCCTACCTCACCTACACGGAAGACATGCCTCGCACCCTGGAGGACATGTACGCGCTGCGCCTGCGGCGGCTTCGTCAGCGCGCTGCCCCTGCGGTCGAGGCGCTGGGCGGGGCGCCTGCACGGCCTCACCCCACCGGTCCACCGGTGCTGCTGGTTCACGATCCGGAGGCCTGACCCACGGGCGCCCGCCTCGGGCTCAGAGGTCCTGAGCTGGGTCTGGGAGGACCTTGGGTTCGCCGGTGGTGATGGCCTCGGGACGATCCCGGTGGCCGAGGCGCTGCAGCACGATCGGCTCGAACGCTTCGGCGAGCGCGACCTGGCCCTGTGCGTTGAAGTGGCAGCAGGTGTCCATGCGCAGGGCCGCCACGTCTTGCCCGAGCAACAGGTCTTCCACATGCACCCAGTCGTCGCCGAGTCCGGCCAGCGTCTCACGAAGGGGGCGGTAGCGGATGTCGGTGCCCTGGCTCACGACACCTGCCCTATCGGCCACGCTGGCTTCAAAGCTGCGATCGAGCTGGGGGCAGAACGCCCACAGCAGGTCGCTCCCTTCGCGCTGCACGCGGTCGGAGGCCTCGGGGATCCACTGGGTGCGCAGTCGCTCCCAGGCGCGGTGGTCCTCTTCGGGGTCGAGGCCGGCGAACGCGATGCTGAAGAACTCGTAGAAGCGTGAGGCGACGAACAGTGGGGTGTGGAGGGAGCTCGGCATGCCCAACGGGTTCGGAAGCCCGTCGGTGATGCGCAGATCCTGGAAGCGGTACGCCTGACCGCCCACCACCGTGTAGCGCTGGGGGCTGTTCTGCCAGAGCTCCCAGATCACGAGGTCGGGCGCGAGCCCCCGCAGCGCGTCTTCGGCGAGCGCGCGCTGGTTCTGGAAGGTGTAGGCCCCCTCGGAGAGGTTGGACACGCAGGCGGGCAGGCCTCGGGCACGAAGTCTTGCCTGCAGCAGCACGCTGAACGCACCCGACGCCGGCACGTCGTTCGCGGCAAAGATCGAGCTCCCGAGCACGAGAATCCGTGGGTAGGCGTCGGGGTCCTGCGCGCAGTCCGTGTTGTGGCGCTCTGCGTCGACCGCACCCGGCCAGATCGGAGCGCCATAGCGCACCTGCAGCGCTCCACCCGAAGGCACCACGCTGCGGCTGCCGGCCCTCACAATCTGGATGCGGGGCGTGGGCCGCACCACCCGCAGCAGACCCTCGGCCGTGGCAAGGGCCACCAGGAAGCTGATGGCGACGGCGACGGCGCGGAATACCTGGTTTCGGTTCAGCACTTCCCCCCGGAAGACGCGGATTGTACCGCGACGGGCATCCCCCGGACACTTTCGCGTACCTGTCCGATGGAGGTCGCGGGTCGGCCTCTTGGACTGCCCAGCGAGCGCGTCCGCACCGTGGCGCGTCGGTTGCGGGAGTGAATACAGCTCCTCACCGGGTTGCCCGGTGGGCGGGCGGGCACTCGGGAGTCCTTCGTGGCGGCAGCGGTGAGCCAGTCGAAGGGAGGGATGGGTGCCCGACTCCTGCGTCAGGCGGCCTCCGCAGCGGTGATGCTGCTGATCATGACGTCCACCACCGAGCTCCTGTTTCGGTGGGTGCGTCCCACGCCTAGGGCTCAGGTGGTGCGCGACGGTGTGGAGCGGGTGGCGATCGACGTCGTGGACGGGGTGCCCTTCTGGGACTTTGAGGGCGATCCCGAGGGCCTCGCCAACGAGGGCTGCGAGAGGCGCGGAGACGGGCTCGAGGTGCTGATCGTCGGCGACAGCGTGCTGTACACGTGGTTCGAGGGGCCGGAGCGCGAGCTGCTCCAGGTGGGAGCTACCCTCGGTCGGCTCGTCGAGGCGGTCCGGCCGGGTTCGTGCGTGCGGAACACAGCCCGTGCCGGGTTTACCGGCGCGCAGGAGCGTCTGGCGCTCGACCGAGCCATTCAGACCCACCCCCCAGACGTGGTGTTCTGGGAGGTCTGGAAGGGGGATGGCCGCTGGACGCAGATCGGCGACGGATGGGTGGACCTCGGGCCTTACGTCGCGGGAGCAGACGGCCTCCCGCAGCTGCCGGTCGGCCCTCCTGCGTGGGTGAGCACGTGGCTCGCCCATCGTTCGCACGCGTGGCGCTACATCTTGATCGCGCTGGGCACCCAGAGTGAGGCGTCCTTCGACACAGCGCCCGAGGCCTTCCCCGCGCTCGTGGAGGCCGAGGCGCGTGTCCGTGCGATGGGCGGTCACTTTGTAGCGGTCGTGCCCACGCCCCTGCACCGGCCGCTGAAGGAGACGGTGGCGGACCCCCTCCCGAGCGCCCGAATGGTCTTCTCCTGGGCGGAGGAGCGCGGCGTGCCGATGGTGTCGCTGGCCAAGGCGCTGGAGGACGAGGACTACCTGGACATCCGCCTGGACCCCAGCTGCCACTTCAACGCGAAGGGGCATGAGCTCCTCGGGCGAGCGCTCTTTGGTGCCGTGGACTGGACCTCGGTGCCCGCGCAGGGGTCGCGCTGAGCCGAGCCTAAGGCGGCCCCATCCCTATCCGTCGGTGGGGCGCTCGCTCTGAAGGGCTCGGGTGGCCTCGTGGAACAGCCACGCCACGTGCGCTTCTTGCTGGGCCGTCGAGAGCGCGGCCAGCCGGGCTTCGATGCGCGCGATGCGCTGTGACACGGCGGCGCGGCTCACACCCGCTGTGCGTGCCAGCTCCGCTTTGCTCCCCGCCTGCAAGAGCGCGCTCACGTAGGTGCGGTCGGCCTCGTCAAGCGGCGACTGGGCATCGGCCACGCCCGCATCGGGCGCCGAGAACGCCGAGGTCTCCCAGGGTGCCTCACCCCCCGCCAGCACCCTGTCGATCGTGTTCCGGGCGCGCAGGTTGCGCTGGGCCCGGCGCACCGCCATCCTGTCGGTCATCGTGCGCACGAAGGCGAGCAGTTCTTGCGCGGTCTCGCCGCGGAAGCGCGCCAGCGCGGTCTCCATGAGCTGCGTGATCACCTCGGCCACCACCTCGTCCTGGTCGGCCTCCTCCAGCAGGCCCCGGCACCGACCGCGCGCCAGCTGCCCAACCCGACGCGACGCATGGTCGAAGCAGGTGCGGTACAGCGCCGACGCTTCCGGACCATGCCGGTGGGCGAGGACGAGGCGGAGTTGGCGGCGAAACTCGTTCATGGGGTGGGTGCGGCGTCCGAGAGAGGGGGTTCAGAATCCGTTGGAGATCTCCGTGAGCAGCTGGCGTGCCTGCTTCTTGAAGCCGGAGCGGTGGAGTCCGCGCGCGAGGTCCACGCAGTCGAAGTCGCCGCCGCTGGTGGCCTCCAGCCGCTCGCACATCGCGTGCACTTCCGGCGTGGGGACGTTGGGTTGGAAGAGGTGGATGAGGATGAGGATGAGCCAGGTCATGCGGACTCCGAGTAGCGAAGGACGGCCAGATCGGGATCGTGGTCCACGATCGCGTCGAGCTCCTGGGTGAAGGAAACGGACATCGAGGCGCGAGCTTGCACCACAAAGTGATCGGCCTCGTCGAGCAGGCCTTGGCGACACAGCGCCGCCAGCACATTGCCGAGGTTCTCCGGCGTGCGCTGACGCTCGAACGCGAGGGTGAAGTGTTCCAGGGCGACCTCGGGCTGGTCGAGCAGGAAGGCGACGACGCCGCGGTGCCTTGCGACGGAGGCGAGGTTGGCGTCGAGCACGGAGCCGCCCACCCGGAGCGCCTCGACCTCTTGTTCGCCGCAGAGTCGGCCGGCGAGCGCGTAGTCGGCCACCGAGGGGTGGCTGGCGAGCACGCACGATGCGGACAGCGCGCGTAGCCGGTCGATGCGCCCACGGGCTTCGAGGTCGTTGATGAGGGCCTGAACGTCGGACGCCACGAAGCCAGGCTGAGACATCGCGTGGCGCACGAGGTCGAGGGCTTCGCGTTGCGCGGGATCCACCGCCGTCGTCGGCGTGAAGTAGGCCTTGCGGTCTACGGCGTGCAGGATTCGCGCGAAGAGGGCGTCGCGGGACATGCGGCCTCCGTGGTCGAGGTGCGGGACGCAGCACCAGTGTAAACGGCGGCCACCACTTTCTTTGTCTCAAGTGCGTCACCGGTACGACACCGTGCGGACCGGGCCCGTCGATGCGCGTTCGTGGCGTAGGGGGGGGCACCCCGTTAAAGGCGCGCCACGGCGGGAGGCCCACGGCACACGGCACGGGGCGGACGTCCGGAAACAACGTCTGCAACGCTACTGTGAGGTGCCGGCATGGGTAAGCCACGCCTGTTGCTGTCTTTTTCGGGTGGGCTCGACACGAGCTTTTGTGTCGTGAACCTGGGGGAGCGCTACGAGATCACCACCGTCACGTTCGACGTGGGCGGGCTTGATGACGCTGAGCGTGCGGCGATTGCTGCGCGCTCGGTGGAGTGTGGTGCCGTGGCGCACCACCTCGTCGATCTCCGCGACGCGCTCTGTGAGCGCATCCTCACGCCCCTGATCCGAACGGGCTTCCTCAAGGGCGAGAACTACCCGCTCTGCGTGGGCTCCGAGCGCGGTCTGCAGGCCGAAGGGCTCGCCATGATGGCCAACGCGGGCAACTTCGATGCGGTCGGCCACGGCTGCACGGCGGCCGGCAACGACCAGGTGCGGTTCGACGTCACGCTGCGCGCGCTGCTGAAGCCGGGCATCGTGATCGAGGCCCCCATCCGCGACCAGATGCCCACGCGCGAAGAGAGCGCCCAGGCGCTGCGCGCTGTGGGCATCCAGGTGGCCCCCAAGGTCACCACCTACAGCGTCAACACGTCGCTGTGGGGCACCACGATGGGCGGCGGTCCGCTGCACGACCCATTCCTCGAAGTGCCCACCGACCTTCGGTACAAGGTGAAGCCGGCGGCCGAGGTGGTGGGTGAGGATGTGGTCGTGCGCATCGGCTTTGCCGGCGGCGTGCCCGTGGCGCTCAACGGCGAGCCCCTCACGATGGCCGACCTCATCGAGCGCCTCAACGCGATCGGCGCGGATCGGGGCATCGGTCGCGATGTGCACACCGGCGACACGGTCCTCGGCATCAAGGGTCGCATCGTGTACGAGGCGCCCGCTGCGGCACTCATTCACCGGGCGCACCTTGAGATCATCAAGCTCGTGCTCTCCAAGCACCAGCTTCACCTCCGCGAGCACCTCAAGCCGCTGTTTGGTCAGCTGCTGCACGAGGGCCTGTGGCTGGATGCGGTGATGGCCGATGTGGGCGCGTACTTCGCCTCCGAGCAGCAGGTGGTGCAAGGCACCGTGGCCCTGCGCCTGGGCAAGGGCACGATCGAACTGGTGTCGGTGGATGCGCCGCACAGCCGCATGAAGGGTAAGGCTCGCTACGGCGAGACCGGCGCCGGGTGGACCGGACGCGACACCGAGGGCTTTTCGAAGATCCTCACACTGGGGATCCGCCGTTGAGCGCCGCCTTTGAGATGCGGCTGCGGCCGCACAAGATCGGTTCGGTCTGCCTTCCTTTCGACCTCGGGCCGTACGTCAACGTGCACCCGAAGCCGCTCGCGGAAGAAGGTGCGGCCATCGCGTGCCGCGTGCTCACGCAGCGCAAGGAGTACGGTCACCTGGAGCTGCCCTCGGGCCGCACCGCGCGTCTGGTTCCGGGCGACCTCATCGTGGGCGTGCTCGGCAGCCGTGCTGCGCTGCGTGGCTTCTGTGGGCGTCCGCCGGCCACGGTGAAGGTGGGCGATGTGCTCCACCTGCTCAACATGGGTGGCGTCATCGGCGTGTCCGAGGGCGATCACGCCGGCCTGGGCTCGCCGATCGAGCTGGAGGTGCTGGGCGTGCCCGTGCGCAACGGGAAGCCCCTGCGCTTGCAGGACTTCGCGATCGAGCGGGAGCCGCCGCTGCCGAACCCGATGCCGCCGGTGTTGATCATCGTCGGCACGTGCATGCACGCCGGAAAGAGCACGGCTGCGGCGGTGATCACCCGATCGTTGCGCACCCGTGGTCGCGTGGTGCACGCGGGCAAGGTCACGGGCGTGGCTGCGATCCAAGACATCCTCAAGTTCCAGGACTACGGCGCCCACAAGACGCTCTCGTTCCTGGAGTGCGGGGCTCCCTCCACCTGCTACCGCACCGATGTCGAGGAGATTGCGCGCACGCTGCTCGGTCACCTCGCGCAGGAGGCTCCGGATCTCATCCTCATCGAGATGGGGGATGGGCTCTCGGGCGAGTACGGCGTCGACGAGATCCTCGCGGATCCGGGCTTCGCCAAGCATGTGAAGGGCGCCGTGCTGGCCGCTAACGACATCATCGGTGCTGTGGCGGCTGCGCGTCAGCTCCAGGCGCTGGGCATCGAGGTCAAGGCGATCACAGGCCCAGCGACGGACAACGTGGCGGGCACGCGCCGCATCGAGCGCGCCGGTCTGCCGGCGGCGAACACGCTGATGGAGCCTGGCCGCCTGTGCGACCTCGCTACCGCCGGCCTCTTGCCCTCGGAGGAGGGGCCTTGACCGCGCCCTCCGGCGCACTTCGCGTCGGGGTGGTGGGGGCGAACGGATTCTTGGGCGGCGAGCTGGTTCGCTTGCTGCTGGGTCATCCGCACGTCGCGCTCACCTACCTGGCATCGGGCCGATCGGCCGGACGCCAGCTCGCCGAGGTGCGCCCTGCGTTCGGCGGTGCGGGCCCTCTGCCTCTGCAGGCCTACGACGCAGCCGCGGCGGCCGCGGCGGCCGATGTGCTGTTCCTCGCGCTGCCTCACGGTGCTTCAGGCGAAGCGGCACGTGAGCTGCGCGCGCTCGGTGCTGCGGTGATCGATCTCGGCAGCGATCTGCGCCTGTCCAACCCCGCCGCCGCGCGGCGGTGGTACGGTCGGGATCCGTCGGCGCCCGAGCTGCTCGAACAGGCCCACTACAGCCTGCCGGAGCTCACCGGAGCGCCGCCTGCACGTCACCCGCTGATCGCGAATCCCGGCTGCTTCGCGACAGCGCTCGCCCTGGCTGTGGCCCCGCTGGCTGCGCATGTGGACCCGGCCGCCGGCTTCACGGTGTTTGGCGCCACGGCCTCGTCGGGGTCGGGCATTGAGCCGTCGGCGGGGGTGCACCACACGCTGCGCGTCGACAACTTCGTGGGCTACAAGACGCTCACCCACCAGCACCTGGGCGAGGTGGGTCAGCTCCTCGCACGCCGCGGCACGCCGCAGCCGATTCGGTTCGTGCCCCACAGCCTGCCGGCCCCGCGCGGCATCCTGGTCACCGTGGTGCTCCCGCGTGAGGTCCTGGCCGCCGATGCCCTCACCGTGCTCTCCGATGCGTACGCTGGCGCGGCCTTCGTGGACGTGGGGCCGGGTGAGGTGCCCATGGCCTCGGTGCGGCTCTCCAACCGGGCACGCCTGGGCGTGGTGAAGGGCGATGAAGCCGTCGTGGTGTTCGCCGCGATCGACAACCTGCTCAAGGGCGGCTCTGGCCAGGCCGTGCAGAACCTCAACCTCGCCTGGGGTTTCCCCGAGACCGCAGGCCTTCCCGTGATGGGGACCTGGCCATGAGCCACCTGCTGCCTGTCTACCCACGCCTCGATCTCGACCTCGTCTCGGCGAAGGGCGCGTGGATGCACACGGCCGATGGCCGCACGCTGCTCGACATGTACGGCGGCCACGCGGTGTGTCCGCTGGGGCATGGTCACCCAGAGCTCACGGAGGTGCTGGCGCAGCAGCACGCCACGCTCGACTTCTACAGCAACTCGCTGCGCATGGACCTCCAAGAGCGCGCGGCGCTGGCCGTGCTCGGCGAGAGCACGCACCTCCAGTACGTGCACTTTCTCGGGTCGGGCACCGAGGCCAACGAAGCGGCGATCCACACGGCGCGAAAGCTCACGGGTCGCCGCACGATCATGACGCTGTCGAACAGCTTCCATGGGCGCACCCTCGCGAGCCTGTCGGTGACCGGCCTCGAGACCTACAGGAAGAAGGTGCCCATGGAGGTGCCGGCCGACTGGCTGCGCACCTTCGATCTCGGCACGGACGACCTCTCGGGCATCGATGAGTCCATCGCGGCCGTGCTGATCGAGTCGGTGCCGAGCTTGGGCGGTGTGCACATGCCCCCGGATGGCTGGCTCGCGGCGGTGCAGGCGCGCTGTCGCGAGGTGGGCGCGCTGTTCGTGATGGACGAGGTCCAGGGCGGCGTGGGGCGGCTGGGTCGCTGGTACGCGCACGAGCTGTTCGGTGTGCAGCCCGACATGGTCACGCTGGCAAAGTCGCTGGGCGGCGGCTTCCCGGTGTCGGCCATGGTGGCCACGGCTGCGGTGGGCGATGCGCTGCGGGGCGGCGACCTCGGCACCACGTTCGGCGGCGGCCCGATGGCCTGCGTGATGGTGGAGACCACCGCGAAGATCATCCGACGCGACGGCCTGATGGATCGTGTGCTCCGCAACGAGCAGCGGATTCGTGCAGGGCTCGCTCGGCACGAGGGCGTGAGCGTGCGTGGGCGCGGCGCGCTGCTGGCGGTGGTCACGCCGCGCCGGGCCAGCGAGGTGCAGGCAGCCCTGCTGGACCGCAACGTGATGGTGGGTTCGTCGGGCGATCCCCTGGCGATGCGCCTGCTGCCCCCCTACACGCTCACCGATGCCGAGGTCGACGTGTTCCTCACGGCGATGCACGAGGTGCTGGATGCCTGAGCTGCACCACGTGCTCGCGCCGGAAGACCTCTCCGACGCCGACCGGGCCACGCTGTTCGCGGATGCGGCGGCGCTCAAGGCGGCCGATGCGGCGCCCGTGGCGAACCGCCTGCGGGTGGGGGCGGTCTACTTCAACCCCTCGCTCCGCACGCGCGCCAGCTTCGAGCAGGCTGTGCACGTGATCGGCGGGGCTTGCCAGACGCTCAACGCCGGCAACGACACCTGGGCCCTGGAGCTGGATCCGAACGCCGTGATGGACGGCGACAAGGCCGAGAACATCGTGGAGGCGGCCCGGGTCTTGGGGCAGCTGTTCCATGTGCTGGGGGTGCGCAGCTTTCGCGGGCCGCAGCCGTGGTCGGTGGAGCGCACCGAGCCGGTCTTGCGTCGCTTTGTGGAGCACGCGGGTGTTCCAGTGATCAGCCTCGAAGGCACGGCCCACCACCCCTGCCAGGGCCTCGCCGACACGCTCACGATGCGCGAGCAGTTCGGGCCGGAGCTTCGCGGTCTGCCCGTGGCCCTGTGCTGGGCCTGGCATCCGCGCATGCTCCCGCCGGCCGTGCCGCAGACCTACCTGATGGAGGCGGCGCTCTCAGGCTGCGACGTGGCGGTGATCCATCCGCCGGGCTGGGAGCTCGATGCGGACGTGATGGGTCGGGCGTCCACGGAAGCGGCAGCGCGCGGTGGCGCCGTGCGGGTGGTGCACAACCGTGCCGAAGGGCTGGCCGGTCGTCGCGTGGTGTACGTGAAGTCGTGGGGACCGCTGGATGGGGTCGGTGCCACCGATCCTGCGCTGCGCCGCGACTGGCTGATGGATGAAGCGGCGCTGTCGGTCACCGACGACGCAAAGGTGATGCACTGCCTGCCCGTGCGACGCAATGTCGTGCTGGCGGGTGAGGTGCTGGATGGTCCCCGGTCGGTGGTGACCCAGCAGGCGGGCAACCGTCTGTGGGCGCAAGCGGCCCTGGTTCGATTGTTGGCGCGTAAGAGCGGGGTGCTGGAATGAACATCAAGGGTGATCGTGGTCCGGGCCTGTTCGAGGCGGCCCCCTACATCGAGGCCTTTCGCAACCTCCTCGTGGTGGTGAAGATCGGCGGCGAGCTGCTGGACGGGGGACCGGTCCTCGATCGCATCCTGCCGCAGGTGATCGTGCTGTGGCGCTGCGGCTTGCGGCCTGTGCTCGTGCACGGTGGCGGGCGTCAGGTTGATGCGGCGTGTGCCGAGCGCGGCATCGTGCCCGTGAAGCACCGCGGTCGCCGCGTCACCACCGCCGAGGTGCGCGATGTGCTGGTCGACGTGATCGGGCGCGACCTCAACCGCTCGATCGTGGATCGTCTGCGGAAGGCAGGTGTGCCAGCCGTGGGCTTCGACGACGGCGTCACCGAGTCCGTGCGGTGCACGCGTCGGCCTCCCACCATCGAAGATGGCGTGCAGGTCGACTGGGGTTTTGTGGGCGACGTGCAAGAGGTGCAGGCCGACCTCCTCAGCCGTCATCCCGTGGGCACGGTGCCCGTGATTCCGAGCCTGGGCACGGGTCCGGATGGCGAGCTGCTCAACGTCAACGGCGACACCGTGGCGAGCCGCGTGGCCTCGGACCTGAAGGCCGAGAAGCTGCTCCTGCTCACGTCGGTGGCGGGCGTGATGGAGGAGATGAACGACGCGGGTCCGATCTCCGAGCTCACCGCAGACGAAGCCCGGGACCTCATCGCGCGCGGCGTCGTGCACAGCGGCATGCGCGCGAAGATCGAGGAGGCGCTGGCAGCGCTCACCCGCGGCGTGCCGCAGGTGCACATCCTCTCGGGGCGTGAGCACGCCACGCTGCTGCGTGAGGTGTTCACGGACGAGGGCTGCGGCACGCTCGTGATCCTCGACGACGAGGAATCCGCGTGAGCGACCGCACGCCGGGGCGCAGCCTGGGCGGTCGGTTCACCGAAGCCACCCACCCGGTGCTGGAGCGCATCAACCGGTCAGTCGACACCGACCGCCGACTGTGGCCGCAGGACCTTCGCGGGTCGAAGGCCCACGCCGAGATGCTCGCCGCGGTGGGCCTCATCTCCGAGGCCGAGCGCGACGCACTGGTCGGTGGACTGGCTGCGGTGGGAGCGGAGCTGTCCGACGGCGCGTTCGTGTTCCTGCCCACCGACGAAGACATCCACATGGCGGTGGAGCGTCGGCTGGGCGAGCTGGTGGGGGAGCCGGCACGTAAGCTGCACACGGGGCGCTCGCGCAACGATCAGGTCGCTCTCGATGTCACCCTGTGGCTCCGCGATGAGCTGGGCACGCTCCGACGTCGCCTCGTGGCGTTCGGGACCACGTTGCTCGATCGTGCCGAAGAAGGGGCCGAGGTCCCGATGCCCTCGTTCACCCACAGCCAGCCGGCCCAGGTGGCGTCGGTGGGGGCGTGGTGGGTGGCGCATGCGGTGGAGGTCGCGGCGCATGTGCGTCGGCTCGATCACCTCGTGCAGCGCCACGATGCCTGTCCGCTTGGCAGCGGGGCCTCGGCGGGGGGCTACCTCCCGCTCGATCGTCGGCACACCGCGGCGGCCTTGGGCTTCGCAGGGCCGTCGCTGAGCGCGCTCGCGTCCACGGGCTCACGCACCGATCTGCTCGATGTGGTGGGCCTGCTCGCGCTGATCGGCGTCACCACCTCACGGCTCGGTGAGGAGCTCGTGATCTACGCCACAGCGCAGTACGGCTTCGTGCGGTTCCCCGACCGGCTCACCACCGGGTCCAGCCTCCTTCCGCAGAAGCGCAACCCGGATGGGGCGGAGCTGCTCCGCAGCTTGGGCAAGCTGGCGGCCTCCGACTTTGGCGCGCTGGCCGCGATCCTCTCGGCGCTGGTGTCGGGCTACAGCAAGGATCTTCAGGCCGACAAGGAGATCCTGTTTCGCGCCTGGGATCGAACGGCCGACGTGCTGGATCTGGCCGAGCTGCATGTGGCGGCTCTCAGCTGGGATGCCGAGCGCATGGCGTCGGCCTGTGGGCCGGAGCTGGCGTCGCTGTGGCTGGCCGATCGCCTGGTGCTGGCGGGCATGCCGTTCCGAGAGGCGCACCATGTGGTGGGTCGTGCCGTGCGGGAGGCAGAAGGGATGGGCCTGGTGGTGGGCCTCGGCCGCGCTGTGGCCGCAGGCGCCGAGGTGCCCGATGTCGACGTGATCGTGAAGGAGCTCGCGGCCCACACGCCCGCGTCGCTGCTGGGCTCACTGCGCACGGAAGGAAGCGCATCCCCCGTGCGGGTGCGCGAGGCGATCGGGGCGCTGCGCGACCGCCTGAAGTGACCGTACGTCGCCGACCGGATCAGGGCAGCGTGAGAAGGTCCGCAGCGAGCCGGTCCACGGCTTCGGCGTCGAGGGAAGCGATGCCGCGAAGCTGGTCGAGCGCGACCGCCTGACGGAGGGCCAGGATGCCCAGCGCCGACTGGTGCAGGGGGATTCGGGTTGGAGTGCCTCGGCCCGCCCAGACTGCCCGGGCCTGGAGGTAAGGACCCATCGGGTCGCTCGGGTGAGCGCAGCGCAGGTAGGCCGCTGACGCCGCAAGCGCCGCTGCGTCGTCGGTGTCGGGGTTTGGCGGAGCGTCGCCACAGTCTCGGGGGGCTGCCGGTTCGGTAGACCCGGCCAGGATGGCGTCGGCGAGGGCCTCGGCCGCGAGCGTGTGGCCTTCGCTGTTGGGGTGGTGGTCTTCGGGCCGCACCCACAGGGACGCCGCGTCCCGTCCGACGAACGCCGGAAGCAGGTCGACGCCCTCGGCCCCGGCCCCGCGGGCACGCTGCAGCACCTCGCCGTGCGCCTCAGCGAACGGGTAAGCATCCAGCCCGACAAGCAGGGGGTAGGTGGCGACCACGAACCTCCCCCCTCGCGCAGTCTGCGCCGCCACCAGCGGCGTGAGCGCCGCCTCAAACGCCGACAGATCGGCCTCGGCGTGCTGGGGATCGTGGCCGTCTCGATAAGCCGCTTCCACCGCCCGAGAGGCCCGGCGACGCTGCACGACGTCGGCCACCACCTCGTAGGTCCACCACGGCCCGGGCGCGCGGGCGTCGCGCGTGCGGTCGACGATCGCGTCGTCGTAGCCGCCTGAGAGCTCTGCGAGACGGTGCGCCACGTTGGGCAGGTCGTTGAGCACATGCACCCACACGATCACATCGGGTGACCACGCCGCCGACTCGTCGCGCACCACCGATTCAAGGTCCCAGGTGCCGAAGCCGGCGAAGCCGTGGTTGAGCACCTCCACCTTCACGCCGGGCAGGGCTGCCTGGAGCCGCGCCCGCAGGTGAGCAGCGAGGTTGGAGGAGGGGCTCACGCCTTGGCCCACGGTGAAGGAGTCACCGACCAGCACCACGCGCCAGGTACCGGGTTCACGAAGCAGGCGTTGCTCGTCGCTGGCGAGCAGGCCCGGCGGAACGGGGTGGGCATCCAGCAGCGCATGGCCCGACGGCGTGGCGTCCCAGCCCGACGGACCGCTCTCGGCGTCGGTGGGCCGTAAGCTTTCGCCGAACGTGAGGGTCACGCCCAGCTCCACCCAGACGACCGTCCACAGTGCGGCAAGCGCCAACGGTCTGCGCCTGAGACGACTTCGGGTGGCCGCCAGCAGCAGGATCGCGCCAGATGCCCACACCAGGTGGTGGAGCAGGGCGTCGCTCACTGGGGCACGGGCGTGCAGACCCACGTCTGGACGACGTGGTCGGGGTCGCTGGATCCGTAGCACCCGATGGGCGGCGGCGGCCCTTGGGCGAGCGCGTGCAGAACGATCGACGGAACCGCGGATGACGACGAGACGCTCACCAAGGTCCGCTGCGCGTCGATGCGCACGCAGGAGTCGTAGCCGGGGCAGGTGTCGGGCTGGGTGAGCGGCGGAAGGACACCGCGTGCGAGGTAGGCGGTGAGGAGCAGCTCCTCCGGCAGCACGCCCACCTCGTGGTGGGTGTCGAGTGCGCGGTCGGCGGCGATGGAGAGCGCGAGCGCGCGGGCCCGCCACTCGAGCTCACCCGAGTACACAATGGGTAGGCGCTCAGACGACAACTGGATCAGCGGCACGACCGCAAGAAACGCGAACGCCCCGAGCGCAGAGGCCCGCGACGCAAGGGCCACCGCGACGGGCACAAGCAGCGTGGCCGCCAGACCGAACACCGGGGCGCGCACCATCTGCACCTGAGCCACAAGTCCGACGGACACGGGCCAAGCGAGCGCAAGGACGAAGGCCACCGCTCCGGCGCGCCCCATCCGCCATGCTTGGGTCGCGCCCACGGCGAGCAGGACCAGCAGGATCCCGGCGGGCGCCTGCAGCGCCAGCGCCGTGTCATACGGGGTGATGCTCCCATCGAGACCCAGGCTGAGCGTGTGGTACACCGTCGCCCAAGCCGACTCGGGAGGCACCACCCGCTCCGAGGCCCGGCTAGGGATCAGCACAGCGAGCGGGATCGCGGCGAGCGCGCCCGGCACGTAGAGCAACAGGGTGCGGGGACGGTCCCACGTGGCGGCGAGCGCTGCCAGCATCAGCCACGGCACCGTGCTGTAGTGGAGCCATGGCAGCAGCGCTGCGGTCACCACGATCACGGGCCCGGCCCAGGCCCGCTCCCGAGACACCAACGCCAGCGCGTGCGCCGCAACCACAGCAGCCGCCAGCCCGTACACGCGACTGTCGACGCCCACCCTCACCGCGTCGGGCACGACGGCGAGGACCCCCACCGCGGCGAGAGCTGGCGTCCAACTGCCCGAGAGGCGACGGGCGAGCGCGCCCGCCAGGCCCAGCGCGGCAACAGACCCCAAGGTGGCCGTCCACCGGCCGAGGGCCAGACCGTCCGCCGGAAGGGCGGGGCGGGTGACCCACCACCGAAACAGCGGCGGGTTCACGCCGGTCTCCGCCTCGAACAGCAGCTCCGCAAACGACGCGGCCTTGAGAGGCCGCACCTCGTCGTAGGTGGGGAGCAGGTCGTGCCACGACCAGCGCAGCAGCAGCGCGACGACGAGGAGCGCGCCCAGGGCCAGAGGCCCGAGCCAGCGCTCCCAGGCCCGGGTCATGTGCCCGGTGCCCAGCGCAGACTCGGCCCGGCGGGCATTCCACGCTCGCGCCTGAGGTAGGCCAAGAACGGATTGGTCTGCAGCTCTTCGCCCAGGGTGGTGTCGGGGCCATGCCCGCTGTGCACCACGAGGTGGGCGGGCAGCTCCATCAGGCGGCGCAGGCTGCTGACCGCCAGGCTTGGGTTCGACAGCGGGAAGTCGGTGCGGCCGATCGAGCCAGCGAACAGCGTGTCACCCACGATGATGTGGGTGTCGTCGTACCAGCAACCCTGGCCGGGGGTGTGCCCGGGCGTGGACAAGAAACGCAGGGTGGTGGCCCCGAGCTGGACGCTGTCGCCGTCGACGACCTCGCGATCGATGCGACCGCAAGCGCGATCGAGCCAGGGCATGCCGAACATCGAGCCCTGGTGGGGCAGCGTCTCGAAGAGGGGACGGTCGTCGCGCGGCATGACGGTGGGGACATCGAACGCGGCCTGCAACAGCGGGAGCGCGCCAGCATGGTCGAGGTGCGTGTGGGTGAGCAGGATCATCCGCACGTCGGGCACGGGGCGCAGCGCTTGGAGCGCGCGCACCAGCTCGTCGGTCTCGCCGGTGTCGACGATGGCGGATTGGCCTGTCGCTTCATCGGTGAGCAGCCAGGTGTTCACCTGAAAGGTGCCCACCGTGAAGCAACGGACCTGCAGCAAGGGACCTACTTCGCCGCTTCGGCCGACGCGTCGGAGGTGGCGAGGGACGCGAGGAGGCGATCGCCGGTGGTGGTGATCACATCGTGGAGGTGGCGGCTGCGCGGCTCAGCACGCTCGAGCCAGCGCTCGAGCACCCCGACCCGCTCCGGGAAGCGCTCGGACTGGTCGAGGAGCACCTCGGCCACGAGCACATCCGTGAAGAGACGAATGAGGTGCTCGGCGTGCAGCATGGCCGGACCGAAGTCGCGCTTCGGATCCCAGTCCTGCAGGGCCTGCGACCACGCGGTGACCGGCACACCGCGCAGGTCGCGGAACTTTCCGCCGGCGATGCGGGTGAGCAGGTGCTGCTGGGCGCCGTACGCCAGCGTCTGCAGGCGGGCCACGCGGCGGTCGAGTGGATTGCGGGCGGAGACCGAGCGCCAGCGCGCTGTGGCCGCGTTGCGCAAGAACTCCTGCGGCTTGCGGATCGCGCCGAGGAGGTTGTCCTTCATCGCCATCAGCGCCTGGATCTGCGACGTTCCCTCGTAGATCGGGAACACCACGGCATCACGCAGCAGCTTCTCGGCCCCGTACTCCTTGATGTAGCCGCCGCCGCCGTGGATCTGGATGCAGCGGCGCGCCATCTCCACGGCCTTCTCGCTCGCAAAGTACTTCAAGATCGGCGTGATCCGACGCGAGGTGGCAGCGTGGCGACGCTGTGCCCGCTCCACCCGCTCCAGCTCCGCACGGTCGGAAGGCGGGAAGAAGGAGAGCTTGAGCTTGAGCTTCTGCGCCATCTCCTCGTGGTAGCCACCCGTGACGGCCAGCGCGCGGATCGCCTGCAGGTCGGTGTACATCTCGTCGAGCTGATCGGCGATCATCTCGTGGCGGTCGATGGTCTTGCCCATCGAAGGGCGCTCGGCCGCATACGCCTTGGCCAGGCGCCACGCGCACTCGCACAGGCCGAGCGACTCGA
Organism: uncultured Enterobacteriaceae bacterium; assembly: GCA_964396405.1. Lineage (GTDB taxonomy): Bacteria > Myxococcota_A > UBA796 > UBA796 > JACKEO01. The sequence goes on along the minus strand of CAYNFK010000049.1, from coordinate 14,052 downwards.
AGCCCACGCCCACCCGCGCGTTGTTCATGAGCATGAGCATCAGCTTGAAGCCATCACCGCGCTGACCGATCAGGAAGGCGGGGGAGCGGTCGTAGCTGATGGCGATGGTGGCCGAGCCGTTGTGGCCGAGCTTGTCTTCCACCTTGTCGAGGGTGGTGAAGCGCTTGCGGCCCTCGGCCGTGTCTTCGTAGGCGGGCACGAGGAACAACGAGAGACCATCCAGGCCCATCCCGCCAGCGGCCGCCTCTTCCGTGCGCGCGATCACGATGTGGTACTTGCCGTGCCCCGACGTGATGTAGATCTTCTGGCCCGTGACGAACCAGTTGCCCTCGGCATCGACCTCGCCCTTGCTGCGCAGGGCGCCCATGTCGGAGCCGGCATCGGGCTCCGTGATGTCCATGCTGCCCCAGGCTGTGCCCGAGCGGATCTCCTCGATCGCTTCGCCAAAGCGGGTGGAGCGGATCTTGGCGGCCTCGGAGTCGAACGAGGTGGTGCCTTCCTGGATCGAGTAGAGCAGCAGCGCCATCGCGATGCCGCCGTGGAACCCGTAGTGGGCCACCACGCTCACATCGGCACGGCCCAGCAGCTCGATCGAGAGGTTGTAGAGCAAGAAGGGGACGTTCATGCCGCCCAGCTCGCGCGGCAGGCACATGCCGTAGACCTCCATGCCGCCGAGCGCCTCGAAGACCTCAGACAGGGCAGGGGGCACCACGCACTCGCCGTCGACGATCTGCATCTTCTGGGCGTCGATGTCCTTCACGAGGGGCTGCACCGTCTCGGCAGAGAAGGTGCCGAAGAGGTCGAGCACGTCCTTGTAGAAGGAGACGGCCTCCTCGACGGTCTTGGGGCCACCCTCGGCGCGCCACTCGTACTCGGTGAGCGCGACGAGCTCGGTCCAGTCGATGCCCTTGTCCACGTACCAGCGGAGGTCTTCGTTGTCGTCGTAGTAGCTGGCCATGGTGTGCTCCGGAAAGGTCGCGAAGCCTAGCCTGTGCGGGAGGGGAGGTCCAAGTTCGCTGCTATGGGTGCGCCGCATGGTAGGGGGAGCTGTGTGGAGGGGATGTGGAGCGGCCAGAGACCTTGCTGGTCATCGATGAGGTCGACGAAGACGCCCTGCAGCTGGAGCGGCTGCTGGATGATGGTCGACGGGTGGTGCTTCGGGCGCGATCGCTGCGAGAAGCCCGAGGCCTCCTGCAGGCGCAGGCCATCGACCTCGTGTTCTTGAGCCTGGAGCTGGCCGAGCTTCCAGGACCCCGGGTGGTGCGGACTGTGGGAGAAGCCTTTCCGGGTGTGCCGGTGGTGGCGGTCACGGTCTCGCCCGATCCGTCGGCGGCGGTGGCCACCGTGCGGGCAGGAGGCGTCGACTACCTGGGGAAGCCCGTGTCGGCGGCTCGGCTGGATCAGGCGGTCAGCCGAGGCCTTCGCAATGTGCGCGCCGAGCGGCTGGTGCGAGAGACCCGCCAGATGGTGCGGGACCGCTTCGGGTTCCAAGACATGCTCTCGCGCAGCCCCAAGATGCTGCAGGTCTTCGATCAGCTGCGCGCTGTCGCGCCGACCGACGCCACGGTGCTGGTGCTCGGCGAGACCGGCACCGGCAAGGAGCTGGTGGCCCGCGCGCTGCACGAGGGCAGCCGTCGCAAAGAGAAGGCGTGCATCTCGGTCAACTGCGGCGCGTTCGCGGAAGGGTTGCTCGAGTCGGAGCTGTTCGGGCACGAGCGCGGCAGCTTCACCGGCGCCACCGAGCGCCGGGTGGGGGTGTTCGAGCTGGCCGATGGTGGCACCCTGTTCCTCGATGAGCTCGCCGACACTTCACTCGCCACCCAGGTGAACCTGCTGCGCGTGATCGAGGAGATGAGCTTTCGTCGCGTGGGCGGCGAGAAGCTCGTGGACGTGGATGTGCGGGTGGTGGCCGCCACCCACGAGGACCTGCCGGAGCGGGTGGCCGACGGTCGGTTTCGTGCCGACCTCTACTACCGCCTCAACGTGTTCCCCATTCGGCTTCCGCCGCTGCGCGAGCGTCGGGAAGACATCCCGCTGCTGCTGCACCACTTCCTCAACGCCACAGCCCGCGACTACGGCCTGAAAGCCCCGCGCATCGCGGCCGACGCGATGGCCTGGATCTTGGGCTACGCGTGGCCGGGCAACGTCCGTCAGCTCCGGGCGCTGTGTGAGCGGTGGGTGATCGTGGCCAGCGGGGGCACGCTGCTGCGGGAGATGCTGCCCGCCGACCTCCTGCGACCAGGTCCCGACCTGCAGAGTGAGGGCAGCGCGCGCTTGGACGTGGCGGCACCGCTCGTGCCGCAGGTGGAAGCCGCTGTCGCCCAGCTGGAGCGGGCTTACTTCCACGAGCTGCTCGGGCAGCTGAACGGTCGCGTGATCGAGGCCGCCGATCACGCGGGCATCGCGCGACGCACGCTGTACAACAAGCTGAAGACGCTGGGTCTGGATCCCGACCGCTACCGCCGGACGTGAGCGGATCCGCCTCGCGTGCAGCGACGGGATACGTCACTGGACAGCTTGTGGTCTGGAGCCAGCGTGAACGAAGTCAAGCCCATCGAGTCCTCGGCCACCGAGATCCAGGCGCTGGTGGAAGCCCAGCGCGCTTACTTCCAGTCGGGGGCTACCCTGCCCAAGGAGGCGCGTGAGTCCGCCCTTCGTGCGCTGTCGGCCTCGATCCGTCGCCACGAGGGCGAGATCAAGGAGGCCCTCTACGCCGACCTCCACAAGCCCGAGTACGAGACCTACGGCACTGAGACCTCGCTGGTGCTCAACGACGCCAAGCACGCGCTGCGGCACCTGCACCAGTGGATGCGTCCGAAGAAGTGGATGTCGCCGATGGTGGCGCAGCCGGCGCAGAGTCGCTTGCTCGCTCAGCCTCTCGGCACCAACCTGATCTTGGGCGCGTGGAACTACCCGATCCAGCTCACGCTGCAGCCCTTGGTTCCTGCGCTGGCGGCCGGCAACGTCGCCGTGATCAAGCCCTCCGAGCTCTCGCCACAGTCGTCGGCGGTGGTGGCGAAGATCGTGGCGGAGGCGCTGCCTCGCGAGCATGTCGCCGTGGTCGAGGGCGGTGTGCCCACCTCGGGTCTGCTGCTGGAGCAGGCCTGGGATCACGTGTTCTACACGGGGGGCACGCGGGTGGGGCGCATCGTGGCGCAGGCTGCAGCCAAGCACCTCTCGCGGGTCACGCTGGAGCTGGGCGGCAAGAGCCCGTGCGTGGTGATGCCTTCGGCCAACCTCGACACCGCGGTCTCCCGCATCGGGTGGGGTCGCTACATGAACGCTGGTCAGAGCTGTGTGGCCCCCGACTACGTGCTCGTGCACCGCTCGGTGAAGGACGCGTTCCTCGCTAAGCTCAAGGCGCGCCTGATCGCCTTCTACGGTGCCGATCCGCAAGCGAGCCCCGACTTCGCGCGCATCGTGAACGTGGCCCACACCGATCGCATCGCCCGCCTCATCGACCCTGCGAAGGTGGTCCACGGCGGGCAGGTGGACCGCGACGATCGGTACGTCGCCCCCACCATCATGGCGGATGTCTCGCCCTCCGATCCCGTGATGCAGGACGAGATCTTCGGCCCCGTGCTCCCCGTGATCACCATCGATGACCTGAGCGAAGCCTACGGCATCATCCGGCAGCACCCGAACCCGCTCGCGGCCTACATCTTCACGGAGTCCACGCCCGAGGGCGAAGCCTTCTTCGAGAACGTGAGCTGCGGCGGTGGCTGCGTGAACAACACGATGTACCACGTGTCGGATCCGGCCATTCCGTTCGGCGGCGTGGGCACGAGCGGGCTCGGCGCCTACCATGGCAAGCATGGCTTCGAGCGCTTCAGCCACTTCAAGGGCATCCTGTGGAGCCAGAGCCACAAGCTGTTCGACCCGGGCTTCAAGTACCCGCCTTACGAGGGCAACCTCCGCACCCTCAAGTTTGTCGTAGGCTGAGCGCCGTGCGCGCCGCCTGGCTGCTTGGCCTCGTCGCTTGTGGTGGCACGCCCTCGCCGGTCGACGAGACGGACGACACCGATCCGGTGGTGGTGGACTGCGCGCGCGATGCGGCGCCCACGATCGCATTCGGTCCGATGCTCGGTCAGCGGCCGATGGAAGACGGCGACGACGTCGGCATCGGTGTGCCGCCCCAAGGCGGGTCGCCCTACGCGCCGCTCGAAGTGCGCATTCAAGGAGATGCCGAAGACCTCGCTCGCATGCCGGTCCACATCGCGCTGCGGGCTGTGGGCACCGATGAGCTGCTCGGTGAGATCACCGAGACCCGGGCGTTCGTGTGCGCCAACGTCGGCGTGCACGGGGGGTGGCTCTACGGCGGCGAGGTCCACGCGCGCTTTCCCGGCAAGGTCCAGGCCGATCTCGACGGGGCGGAGGTGAACGTCACGGTCACGGTCACCTTGCCCGACACCACCACGGTGGAGGGGGCGCACGCGGGCACCCTTCGCTGGACGCTTGGATCGGAGGGCATCGAATGAACGAGACGCACCCAGCGCCGTCGAAGTCGCTCACGGCGCTCACCCCGCGGGTCACGCGGGCCTGGTACATCCTGGCGCGTACGGCAGATCTTCAGGCCGTGCCGGTGAAAGCTAAGCTCTATGGCACGCCGATCGTGCTGTTCCGCGACGCCGAAGGGCGCGCGCAGGCGCTGGAAGATCGCTGCCCTCACCGCGGTGTGCCGCTGTCGCTGGGCACCTGCAAGGAGGGCACGCTGCAGTGCAGCTACCACGGCTGGCGCTTTGGCCAGGGTGGTGCCTGCGTGGAGATTCCGGGGCTCGAAGGCTCACCCGATGCGCCGGGGCGACGCGCACGCGCGTACCCCACCGTGGAGCAGCAGGGCTTCGTGTGGGCCTGGGGCGAGCCAGAGGTGGAGCCGGTGGGGGAGCCCTTTCGGTTCCGCCACGCCGACGATTCGAACTACCTCACGGTGCGGCGCGTGCTGCCCGCCAAGGGCCCGGTCCACGCGGTGATCGAGAACGCGCTCGACGTGCCCCACACGTCGTTCTTGCACGGCGGACTCTTTCGTAACGACCGCCCCGATCGACGTCCTATTCGCTGCGTCGTGCGTCGCTTCCATGATCGCGCGGAGTGCGAGTTCATCGGAGAGCAAGCGCCTACGGGGTTGGCGGCGCGTCTCCTGGTCCCGGGGGGTGGTGAGCTCACCCACGTGGACCGGTTCTGGATGCCGTCGATCACCGAGGTGGAGTACCGCCTGGGGAACGACGCCCACCTCGTGCTCAACGGCGCCTGCACGCCCACCGAGGACTGGGAGACCGTGCTCTACGCGGTGGTGTCGATTCGCACGCGCCTGCCGCGGTGGCTGGTGGCGGCGGTGATGACGCCGCTGGCGCTGCGCATCTTCGCCCAAGACGCCCACATCCTGGCGATCCAGACCGCGGCGCTCCAGGCTGCAGGGGAGGCGTCGTTTGCTTCCACCGACATCGACCTCCTCGGCGCGCACATCCTGCGCCTGATGCACCAGGGCGCACGAGGCGAGGTGCCGCAGGCCGGCGAGCCCTACACCCGCGAGACCACGCTCTGGGTGTAGGGCGTCGGGCGGTCGATCAGTAGTTCGAGCTGTTGGACACGGCCCAGTAGAAGTACTCGACCCCGGGGGAGCCGGTGTAGAGGTAGCCAGGCCCGGCCGGGATCCAGTACCCAGGCGCGCCAGGCACGTAGTAGAACATGAGCTGGCCATAGGCTCCGCTGCCGAAGCTCGCGTCCTCGTCGAAGCCGATCGCGATGCCGGTGGAGAAGAAGTCGGTGGCCTCCACGCCAAGGAGCTTCGCGCAGTCGCCGTTGAGCGTGCGATCGGTCACATCGGCCACCACGAAGTCGAATGCGAACTCGCACTCGGGGCAGGGCTCGGACACCGTGGTGGCGGCACCGTTCCACACCTGGCTGACCGCGCACACGTCCAGGCCGTCGGCCCGGGTGACGTCGATGTCGACCAAGCCGAAGGGCGAGGTGGCCCGGCTGTCGATGACGTGCCCCCCGAAGAAGTCGTAGGCGGCGCTGCCGTTGTTGGTGCGGTTCGCGTAGGTGGACAGCGGGTTGTAGCGGGTGACGGTGTTGGACACCTGGGCCGGCTTGCGCGCGCCGCGGGCGGCGGCCTGGAAGGTGAAGGCCTCGCCATCCGGGGTGTTGGGAGCCTGTGCGGTGAGGGAGAGCTCGCCGTTGGCGTCGGCCAAGCCCTGCACGATCAGGCGAGGGTCCACGAGATCGATGCACAGGCCATTGAGCACCGCCGGACACAGGGCGTCGGGCAGGGTGGCGGCGGCCACACCTACGTAGACCGTCTGGCCGGGAAATGCCCCGGTGACGGTGATGACGACGGGCTCGCCGGGCTCGAGGATCGAGTCGACGGAGAGGTTCAGCTCGTCGGCGAAGGCCGTGGAGCTGAGGGCCAGCGAGGTGAGGGCGATGCGAGCGATGTTCATGCGGACTCCTTGGTCGGTGAGGCTAGCACGCCGTGTGCCGTGCGAGCCCGTGCGCGACGGCTTGGATGGGCTTCGCTGCCGGTCGGCCACGGCCCCAACGACGCAAGCCGCTGGCGGCACACATCGCGTGAGCCGGCGACAGGGTAGAACGGGATGGGGGGACACGTGAGGGCGACACGACGTGCGGCGGGGCTCGCGGTGGTTCTGCCCCTCGGCGTCGTGCTCGCTGCTGGCTGGGCGCTGCTCCACCCTCCCGAGGAGCATGGGTTCGCGCGGGCCTTCGATCGTCGACTGGATGATCACCCTCCCGAGGTGCTGGTGCTCGGCAGCTCGCTCGCCCATCGCGGCGTCGACCTGGGCGTGCTGGCCCGTGAGCTGGGTGTCCCGCGCGACAGGGTGGAGATGCTGCAGCTCCCCCACGCCAGTGCAGCCCACTGGTACGCCATGCTCAAGAACCGGGTGTACGAGCGCGGGCACCGTCCCCGCCTGGTGATCGTGGCGGGTGCGCTCACCACCATGCTCAACCACGATCTGCTGCAGACGGGCGGCAACCTCGACCGCCTGGTGGAGCAGCTCGGACCGAGTGAGCCCGTGCTGTCAGAGCGTGTGCTCGGCCTGACCAGCACCGCTGACTTCTTCGGGCTGTACGCGCGCACGGCGGCGTCGCGCTGGCGGGACCACCTGCTGAACGAAGCGCGCGATCGGGTGCTGCTCGCGTTCACCGCACGCCCGCGACTCGACGAGGCGACGCGGCTGGCCGAGCGGGTCAACGAGGCCGTGTTCTCGAACACGCGCATGGACTACGACCTCCACCGTGAAGTGAGCGTGGGTGCAGCCCGCAGCCTCACCGCGGCCGTGCCCGACACCTTCGTGCTGCGTGAGCAGGGCCTGCTGGATGCGATGGATGCCCTCGCCGACGCGCACGGGAGCCAGCTTGTGTGGGTGCGGATGCCGTTTCCACCCAGCAACCGCGACGTCGACAGCGTGCCGCCTGAGATCGAGGCGGACGCGCTCGCGTGGATGAACGAGCTGGGGTCGGGCTACCTCGACCTGCGCTCGCTCGACCTGTCCGACGCGGACTTCGAAGACATGCGCCACCTCTCACGACGCGGGGCGGTGACGTTCACCGTAGGGCTCGCGCGCGCACTCCAGGCACTGAGTGCTGGGGGCGGGGTCTCCGTGGTGCAGGGGGTGAAGGCCGACGGCGCGCCCACCCGCCGCGGCGAAGCCCCAGGGCTGTCGTCCACCAGGGGGGCAGCCTGTTCATGGACCGTGCTTGCGCCTTCTCTCGCGGGGTTCACTCCGGCGGCAGTCCACAGCCTGCCCGACGGGGTGGGGCTGCCGTTTGACGTGCGCGCGGACGGCGTGAGCCTGCCGATGGGATCGGGCGAAGGATGCGACGGGAGCTGGATCGCCACGTCCACCGGACTTCGGGTCGCAGCACCGTCCGAACGAGCTGACATTGAGGTGGTGTGGGCCGATGATCCGCCCACGCCGCTGCCCGGCGGTCCTGCAGCGTGGGTCGTGCCGGGAACCTCGCTGCGGTTCACGGTGAGCACGCCGTGGACCCTTCCTGCGCCGGCGTTCGCGATGCTGGCGCGAGGACTCGCTGTCGGGGTGCCAGCCGCGGCAACGGTCGGGGTCGACGGCCTCGCAGAACCCTTGCTCGGCGACCACGGACGCCTCTCGGCGATCCTGCGGCCGCCGGTGCCCACGGGGCCTTGGTGGGTGGAGGTGGCGGTGCCGAGCGACGCCGCGCCGTTCCTCTTGCACCACCTCGCTGTGGGCGCGCCTCCCACCACATCGGCGTTCCTGGGCCAGGCTGAGACGCTGTTCGGGGCGAGCGTGCGCATCGTCGGCGGCCGGCTCGACGACACCCGGGGGCGGGTGACCTACACGGCGCCGCCTCGGTTCCAGCCGATCCCCCTCAGCCCGCGGTCGGCCACCCGGGAGATGGCGGTGGTTCCGGTCCCTAAGCTCGCCGACCTGGCCGATGCGGACGAGAAGGACGCTGCGCGTCCGAGTGCCTGCTCGCCGGCGCGCGTGCTGGAAGACGGCACACCGCTGCCGCTTCCGCACGAGCTCTGCTACGACGTGCTCACCAAGGGCGGGGGCCGCGCGTGTCATGCCGCGGGCTCCATCTACTTCGCCTCCCTTGCGGGCGGCGCACCGTGGAAGAACGGGGCGACCTACACCCTCGCCTTGGACCCCACCCGCGCCTGTTCCACCCTCGTGCAGCCCGGCGCCACCACCTTGCGCGGGTCTTGGTGGCTCTACCCAGGCGATGAGGCCACCTTCGCGGCCGGAAAGAAAGGCCTCGACGTGTTCCGCGACGGAGCGAGTCGCCTGGTGCTGGGTGTGCTCGTGCGGGGCGAGGGCGAGAGCCCGCTGCTCGATGTGGAGGTGTTGGTCGACGGCGAGGTGGTCAGCGAGACCACGTGGGTGCCGCCCGGCGGCAAGCGGGAGTCCACGCTGACCTGGCCCATCGATCCGCCGCTGCCTGCGTCTGCGTCAGCGCTCGCAGTTCGCGTCCGCAACCCCGACGCGCGCAGCTTCGTGCTCGTGACGTTGCTGGCGCTCGAAGAAGGCGCTTCGGCTTCGGAGGACCGCGTGCCTGCGCCTGCGCCGGGTGCCCGCGCGGCCGAGGTGCGGTCCGTGGAGCCTGAGTCGGTGGCCCGTGAGCCTGCCGACGTGGTGACCGTGCCCACGTCACGGGTCGTGCCGCAAGGACCGGGGGTGTGGGAGGTGTCGGTGCCCTCCGTGGCCGCCGTGCATCCTCAGGCGCTGGAGCGTGCGGGTCTGGGTCCCTGGTCGCCCGTTCGCCTCGCGGTCGACGGGGTGCCGATGCTCACCGTGGCCTCTCGGAAGACCTTCCGTGTGGGGTGCGAGGCGTGCTTCGTGCACGTGGGCGACACCTTGCTGGTGCGGCCCGGTGCGGACGCGCTCGGGAAGGTGGAGGCGACTCTCGATCCGGCGACGCCGATGCTGCTCGCAGGGGGCGAGCCCGTGTGGTGGATCTACGCCGGGCAGGACCTCGTGGTGACGCCGCCTCCGTCGCTCTCGGCGGTGGAAGGCACCGTGCGCGCCGAGGTGATGGGCTTTCAGCTGGGAGCGGTCGCCGCCGACAGCGGCGCGCGCTTGCAGGTGGGGGATGCCGCCACCGCCTTTGTGGCATCGGGTCAGCCGGGGGTGGGTGTCGCTGAGCTGCCCTGGCCTGGAGGCGAGGCGTCCATCGCGATCCAGAACGGGTCTCGCACGGGGTTCTTGTTGGTGGGGAGCGTGGAGGTCAACACGGGTGCCGAGCGGCTTCGCCTGCTGCGGTCGGGCAAGCCGCCCACGCCGGTCGCCGTCCCTTAGGGGGCCACAAGCTGGAGCCTGCGCTGGCGCTCCTCGAGGTCTTCGGTGCTGATGCCAAGCAGGGCGGCCGCCACCTCGACGTCTCCCTCTGCGCGCTGGAGCGCCTGGAGCACCAGTCCCTTCTCGACCGCCAAGAGGTCGACGCCGCTCGATGGGAGCTCGAACGGGCACCCTGCGTGCGCGTCGACGCGGGCGTAGCGGATCTCGGGGGGCAGGGCGTCCACTCGCACGACGTCGTCGGACGAGAGGATCGCGATGCGCTCCACCACGTTGCGCAGCTCGCGCACGTTCCCGGGCCACGTCCAGCGCTGCAGCAGCGACATGGCCTCGGCCGACACGCCTGAGATCTCACGCCCGAAGCGGCTGTTGCAGCGGTCAATGAAGTGCGCCACAAGCGCAGGCACATCGTCACGACGCTCCCGAAGCGCAGGCAGCCGAATCGGCACCACGGCGAGGCGGAAGTAGAGGTCCTCGCGAAACCTTCCGGCGGCGACTTCTTTGGCGAGGTCGCGGTTGGTGGCCGCCACAATCGCGGCGTCCAGCTCCAGGGGCTTGAGCCCGCCGACGCGCCGGTAGGTGCGGCTCTCGAGCGCGCGGAGCAGCTTCACCTGGGTGTCGACGGGCAGCTCGCCGATCTCGTCGAGGAACACGACCCCGCCACGGGCGGCCTCGAACAGGCCCCGCTTGGCCTCTCGTGCGTCCGTGAACGCGCCTTTCTCGTGGCCGAACAGCTCGGACTCGATCAGGGCGGGCGGCAGGGCGGCGCAGTCGATGTCGAGGAAGGGGCCTCGCCGGCGCGGGCCTCGCGCGTGGATCATCCGCGCGACCACGTCCTTGCCCGTGCCGCTCTCGCCGAGCACGAGCACCGTGGGCGCGTCGATCTGTTCCAGCCGACGCAGGGTGGCGAACACAGGCCGCAGTACGGCGGCACCGCCGATGTAGTCGCCGTAGCCGGGGCGGCTGCTCTTGGCGTCGTACACCACCTCTCGGGCCGCGCGGTCCTCCTCGAGCACCCGCGCCACAGCACGGCTCACGTCGTCGAGCTCGAAGGGCTTGGTGAGGTAGCCGCGTGCGCCGAGCTGGGTGGCCTCCACCGCCGAGTCGACCGTTCCGTCGGCGGTGAGCACCAGCGTCGACACCACCACGTCGCGGGCTCGCAGCGCACGCAGCACGTCGATGCCGCCCAGCTCCGGCATCCGAAGGTCGAGCAGCATGAGATCGGGCGGATCCGCGAGCGCGACCTCCAGACCCAACGCGCCGTTCACAGCTTCCGAGACCTGGTAGCCTTGGGCACGGAGGTGCTCGCCGAGCGCCCACCGGATGAGCTCTTCATCGTCGACGACGAGGATGCGGACGTCGGACGGCAGAGTCAACCACGCTCCCATGCGCGCGAACGGTTTGGCACACCGCGATGGGTGTGTCCAGGCTGGCACGCTCCATGCTAGCCCGGTGTCGAGCGAGGCAGCGTTGCACGTCTTCGAAGAGATGAAGCACTACGTTCGGTTCTCGGCGTCCGACGCCGAGCTCCTGGCAGCGCTCTGGCCTTCGGTGCGCCCTCAGGTCCGGGTGGTGTCTGCGCAGTTCTACGACCGGATCCTGGAGTTCGAGGACGCGCGGCGGGTGTTCGAAGACGAAGCCCAGGTGCGGAGGCTGCAGCGCACCTTGGAAGTGTGGATGGAGGAGCTGCTCTGCGGGCCCCACGACCTCGCCTACTACGACCGACGCCGCCGCATCGGCGAGAAGCACGTCGCGGTGCAGCTGCCCCATCGCTACATGATCACGGCGATGGAGGTGCTCCAAGAGGGCCTCTGCCGCATCGCCATCGAGTCTCACGACCCTGCTACCTCCGAGGCGATGTGTGGTGCCGTGCGGCGCATCACCATGCTCGACCTGGCGATCATGACCGGCACGTTCTTGGGCGTTCAGCTCGACCGCGACGTTCAGGAGGCCGCCTCGGTGCTGGTGGCTCACCTCCCAGCGCCCGCGCTGTTGCTCGACCACGACCTGCGCGTGGTGAGTGCGACGGATGCCGCGCGCGCCGTGCTCGGCGACGAGCTGCTGGGGCGACACTTCTCAGAGACGCTCCGCGCCGAGGTCCTTCTGGCGAGCGAGATTCCGGCAGCGGTCGACGCCGCACGGGATCAAGGTCAGAGCACAGAGCTGCCACGGGTGGAAGCGGTGTTGGACGGCGTGCTGCGGACGTGGCGGATGCGCGTGGTGCCGATCCAGCACCCCCGGCTGGCCGTGATGCTGCTCGCCGAAGAGATCACCGACGCCCTGGCTGAAGAGACGCGGCAGCGGAAGATGGAGGCGCTCGCGCAGCTCGGCTCGATGTCGGCGGCTGTGGCGCATGAGCTGCGCAACCCGCTGGCGGGCATCTCGGGCGCCATCCAGATCATGGCGTCGTCGATGACCGAGTCCGATCCTCGACGTGCCGTGATGGGCAAGGTCAAGGATCAGATCGGACGGCTCGACCGCATGGTGCGCGACCTGCTGACCTTTGCCGCCAACCAGACGCCGAGCGTGGGGCGGGTGGATCTCGCTGCGACCGCCCGAGCCGCCATCGAGCTGCTGCCGCCGGTGCCCCACGTGCAGATCAGCATCGAGGGAGCGGGCCACGCTGTGGCCGACGGTGATCTGGTCCAGCGCATCGTGCTGAACCTGGTGCAGAACGCGGTGTCGGCGCTCGACGGCACGCCCGGCCGCATCACCGTGCGCACGGTCGATGGCTGCATCGAGGTGTCCGACGACGGACCCGGGATCGATGCGCGCACCGCCGAGCGCATCTTCGAGCCGTTCTTCACCACCAAGACCACGGGCACCGGCCTGGGGCTGGCCATCTGCCGCAACGCTGCGGAGGCGATGGGTGGGCAGGTGTCGCTGACCAAGCACCTGGGCGGCGCAACCTTCCGCCTTGTGCTGCCCACGCCGTGAGCGCGATCACTCGCAGTCGGCCACGGGGTCGATGGCTGGGGTCTGGCGCATCGTGAGGCTCCACAGGCCGGTGATCAGCACCGCCGCGGCCATCAGCTTACGCGTCCACGGCGCCTGCACGGTGAGTCGGTGCAGGCCCACCGAGGCTGTTGCCAGGAGGGGGAGGGTGCCCATGCCGAACGCCACCATGATGCCGGCACCCCACACCGGGTCCGCCGACGCGACCGGCACAGCGAGGGCCGCGTAGACCAGGCCGCAGGGGAGCAGGCCTGAGGCGGCTCCAAGTGTGAGGGCGCCCAGCGCGTCGGGCCTTCGCAGCCCGACCGCGGCCAGCCGGGACACCCCGGGGATCGCGAGGTGCACGGGCGGAAGCCAGCCGGCCAGAGAAGCCGCCAGTCCCACAGTGAGCGCACCCGCCACCAGCGTGAGCAGCCAGCCCACGGGAGCGAGCACGCCGCCTACAGCGCCCGCTGCCGCACCGAGCACTCCGTAGGTGCCCAGCCGACCCGCATGCCACGCGCCGGCCTGTGCGACCGTGCGGGTGCATGACGCGGCGAACGGGCCGCACATCCCCACACAGTGGGGGCTCCCCAGCAGTCCGGCGAAGAAGGCGGCAGCAACGAGGCTCATGCGGTCGACTCTCGCACGTCGCGTGCCACTCGGCCTTGGGGTGCGGGTGGGGGGCACCGGGTGTCACGAATTGGCACGGTTCGTGCATCGGACCCGTCGGATTCCTGGGAGGACCCCTTGTCGCAACGAGACGCGACCTCAACCGAGGTCTACGACGACGACATCGTCCGCTGGTTCTTTGGCGCTACGGTCCTCTGGGCCGTCGTCGGGATGCTGGTGGGCGTGATCATCGCGCTTCAGCTGGCCTGGTGGCCGGCCAACATGGGTGTGCCTTGGCTCACCTTCGGCCGCCTTCGCCCGCTCCACACGAACGCGGTGATCTTCGCGTTTGCGGGCAACGCCGTGTTCACCGGCATCTACTACTCGATGCAGCGCCTCATGAAGGTGCGCATGTTCCACGACACGCTCTCGCGCATCCACTTCTGGGGATGGCAGCTGATCATCGTGTCGGCGGCGCTGACGTTGCCCTTCGGGATGACTCAGTCGCGCGAGTATGCCGAGCTGATCTGGCCCATCGACCTCGCCATCGCTGTGGTGTGGGTGGTGTTCGCCATCAACTTCTTCGGCACCATCTACCGGCGTAAGGTCAAGCACCTCTACGTGGCCGTGTGGTTCTACATGAGCTTCGTGCTCACAGTGGCCGTGCTGCACATCGTGAACGCGCTGGCCCTGCCGGCCACGCTCACCCGCA
>CAYNFK010000048.1:0-34648 GCA_964396405.1 uncultured Enterobacteriaceae bacterium | reverse complement strand
TGAGCCGTCCCTGGCGCTCGTCCATCAGGAGCACATCCGCAGCCAGCTCAACCGCTAGCGCCATCGCTTCCGACTCCCCGCGGTGCAGCCCTCCTGCGACCAGCGCTTCCACAAGGTCCGTGCGGGTCGGCGACGACGATCACGGTGTACCGAGCGCGAGCCCACCCGCGATCTCGCGCGCAATCTCATCGTGATCGAGATCGATGGCCGACACGTGGTGCTCGCCGAGCAGGCGCACGAAACGCGCCTGTGGAACACCCGCCAGCTCGGCAGCCTTCGCGTAGCCCAGCCGTCGCTGGCGCACCTGATCGATCAGCCACAGCAGGAGGAGCTCCGACGCGACCTCGGCCGGCGCCCAAGGGTGGTGCCGGAAGGACTCGGCGGGAAGCTCGACTTCGACGGCGTACACGCGTGCCATGCCCGCTTCGTATCGCGTCTCGAACCCCGGGCCACTGGGGACTCCGCCCGGCCTACCGAGAGGACCTCACCTACGACGCGCTGGGGCGTGTGATCCAACACCGCCAGCCCCACGAGGACACCTCCGCCCGCACCTGGCTCACGTCCGCGTACGACGCCGGTGGTAGACTCGATCCCATGACCGCCCGCATCCCCGGCACCGACCCCGAACACCGCGACACGGACGAGAACGGCACCGACGTCTCCGTGCTGGCCTCGGCGACCTACAACGCCGGCGGACAGGTCACGGACATCTTCGACCGCGCCGAGGCGGACGCCTTCTTCGACAACCAGCGCCTCGCAGCGCACCAGCACTTCGTCTACGACGCGTGGTCACGGCTCATCGAAGCGAGCGGACGCGAGCACGAGTCGGTGTCGTCCGGACCGCTGCACCACGCGCCCGTGCAGGTGCTGGACCCCGACAGCAACCGCCTCACCGGCACCAGCGCCTCCGCCTCCGCCCTCGAAGACGCCGACGGCGTGGCCTGGCTCGTGCCCGACAGCGCCTCCACCTCGCGCGACGGCTACGTCCACGACGACGCCGGCAACCTGCTCGGCATGCCCCACCTCCACGCGCTCAGCTGGGACGCCTTCGACCGCCTGCGCACCGTGCAGAAGACCTGGAGCGATGCGACCGACAGGTGGTTCTACGTCTACGACGCCGCCGGCGAGCGCGTGCGCAAGGTGCGGGTGGTCGGCGGGGACGTGGTCGAAGAGCGCCGCTACGTCGGCAGCTTCGAGGTCCACCGCCTGTTCGACAGCCTGGGCGACGTCGAGGACGAGGTCGAGACGGTGCACGTGCTCGCCGACGACGGCCGGGTGGCGATGCTGGAGACGCGCACGGTCGACGGAGGGTCGGCACCGGTGGCGCTGGACGCCGTGTGGCGCTTCCAGCTCAGCAACGCGCTCGGGTCGGCCTGTGTGGAGGTGACGGAGACCGGCGAGGTGCTGAGCTACGAGGAGCTCTACCCGTACGGGGCGTCGTCGTACTGGGGCGAGCCGAGCGGCAGCGCGGTGAGCCGGAAGCGGTACCGATTCACGGGGATGGAGCGGGATGAGGAGACCGGGCTGCAGCGGCATGGGTTGCGGTACTACGCGCCGTGGTTGGGGAGGTGGGCGAGTGCGGACCCGATTGGGGTGGCGGGAGGGGTGAACCTGTTCGAGTACTGCTCCGGAAACCCCCTCGGGGCCACGGACCCGCGGGGGACCTTTGATGAGTGCGTCGACTCCCCGATCGCCCAACACTCCATGACCGACGTGGAGCTGGACCCGAACACGAGTTTCTACGGAAGCGAAACGACAGAGGTAGCTGCTGACGGAACGAATCTCAGCCAGTCTTTCGACGCGGAATCGACGGTCCCGGCGAGCGAACTACCGCCCGATGATCCCGCAGCGACGGAGTCAGCGGCGGTCGTAGATGGACAGCGGGTGGAGATCCCGTCCGGATACGATGAGGTCATTGCTCGGATGGGAGATGGTTCGTCTTTTAGCATTCTCGACGCCAAGGGCTACTACCAGCCGTTCATAGAGACCGACCCGATCTTCGACAACTGCTTCGACTGCGCGAAGGAGACGCTCCGAAAAATGAAATCCGTGGTTGTCGGACGAGACGGCAACGTGATCCGTCTGGGGCCAGACGATCGCCTCTGGAAGGGCGAGGTCTTTGGACTGTCCGATCGGAACTTCAACGCAGCAGTCTCGTCCCTCGACAGCCAGCTGGCGCGTGGCAGCCCCGTTCTCATCGGTGTGGACTATAGACCCGCCGGCGACGAGCCCATCAATGAGGGTGTTACCGACCACTTCCTCGTAGTCGTGGGCCGGGCTTGGGACCCGGAAAGCAATGAGATGCGTTATGTTGCTATTGATAATGCGGCAGGGAGCCTAAACGATGTGTATCGTGTCAGGTTTTTCTCCATAGACCGCGACAACGGCCTCATTCTGTCGTTGCCCCGCGAGGAAGATAAAGATTTCGCCGTGGGGCGGACGTACATCATATCTCAAGTGAGGGCACCCTAGCCCCGGTTTGGAGGAAACTTGGAACTGTGGATGCCATACCACTACCCACCAGAAATAGTTCTCTCGGAGTCGTCCATGCAGGTCACAGACCTGTTCGAGGGCAACCAGGAGCCCGTCCGCAGAATTCGGATTAATGCCCACCCGAACGACAATTCACCAGGCGGTGTTGTACTGCGGAGTCCGACTGTTGGTCAAACATACTTTATGACGGATCTGCTCTTTCATGTTGGTCCTTATCACGTCCTAAAACTTGGCGCACCACTCCTTGGAGGACGCTCTTACTTCGCCAAGTCCACCATGGTGTTCCAGTGGTCGTCGTCGTGCTCCGGCGTTCTCACTGTTTTCCGCGTCGACGAAACGCCGGTCTCAGTACCATACTCCTCTGACTGCTGGGCAGATATGATCCCAATGCTGATGCCGGGGCGCTTTCCGCCTCCCGGGCCGCTGATGGACTTTCCGACGCGCAGCAAGACGTCCGATGGGTTCGATGTGGGCGATGTACACATTGGATTCTCGGACCGGCGAGATCAGCCGCCCTCCGTTTCGGTGAGCGGTGTCCCTGTTCCCGGCGTCTGGGAGCGGCAGATGTATCGCTGCCTTACAATGGGTTTTACGTTCTACCCGTACCCCGACTATTCCGGGTCGCAGCCACCGCTTGTGATGGATCTGGGTCTGGGTGTAAAGGAACCGTCTGTCGGCAACATCGGACTCACTATGTCGGCGCCAGCCCACAGCGCCGTCGGGTATGGCACCCAGTGGACGGTGGTCGCCGTCGTACCCGTCGCTGGCGGGTCAACACAACCCCCAAGGGGTCCGATGAAGTTTGGTTCCGGGCGCCCAAGAGGCACCCCCAGCGACACCGAGGAATGCGGCCCCTGGGAGTCCGTCGAGGCTCGTGCCGTGGCCACCATCGTGACCGAGTGGACACCTCCAACGAAGTGACGGGGCCGCGCTTGGGTGTCGACGCCCACCCCACCCGCGCCCAGGTCACGGCTGGGGCGGGCCAGCGTCCGCTGGTGTCGGGGATCGGAGGACAGGCTGCACCCCGAGCCGCTGGCCGCCGGCGTCGCCGCCTGCCAGCGGCCCACGCTTCCGGCCCGGACACGCCCCGCCAAAACGGGAACAACTTTCGGGAACAGCCCTCAACGACGCCGCTACTAACCGCATCGTCAGGCTACGTGGAGTACCCAGCCCGCCGATCGCAGGGCCCGCACGGGAGCGCCGTCGTCAACCTAGGTTACCGACGAGCGGAGAGGATGCGCCGATGTCCATTCGACTGGCAACTTGGTCGTGCCCCGAAGTCGACCTCACAAGCCTCGCTGACAACGAGGACGCGCCCCTGGACTTGTGGGTTGAGTTCGACCTCGAAGACCACCACGGAGACGGAACCGACCGCTACGGCGTGTGGATCCGGAACCTTCGCTTCGTGCGAGACTGCCTGACCGATCGGGCAGGAGTGATGCTGGCGAAGACTGTGATCGTGGAGCGCTGGGACCCTGTGTTGGTCTGGGACTACCTCCAGTCCATCCTGTCACGCTTCGCGCAGAAGGACCTCGACCAAGCGCGCGACGAGCTGGAGGCGATGTTCGTGAGCGTGGACGGTTGAGCGCGGAGCCGTAGCGCGCGGGGCGACGGCACCGGCGAGGGCGTCAACCCTTCCGAGACTTCGGGTGTAGGCGATCGGTCATGGTGGCGAGGTGCCGCCGCGCTGCTTCGTCGAACACCGCCGCGTTCAGCTCCGCGATGGTCACCGCCTTGTTCGGCGCGTACTTCCGCAGCGACCCAGCGAGATCTAGGATCGACCTGGGTTTAGGGTTCGATTCTAGCTTGGGCGGCTTGTTGTCGGCCACGACCGAGGGCCTCCTGGTGATGGCCATACCCCGTGCCCGCGCTCCCCACCGCACGCTCCTGCCGACGTAAGGATCCACGCGGCCCGACCCTGGGGTCTCCTGGCCGCGCGGACCGGTACCCCGCCCCCCAAGCAGGGGTTGGATCGGCCCGAGGAGGGGGAACCACGGTCTGCAGGGGGACCATGCGCGGCTTTTTCCCCACCATGCGCGCCCTTGTCCCTGTCATGCGCGGCTTTTTCCGCATCATGCGCGCCCTTGTCCCTGTCATGCGCGGCTTTTTCCGCATCATGCGCGCCGTTGTCCCTGTCATGCGCGGCTTTTTCCGCGTCATGCGCGCCCTTGTACCGGTGGGGATCCCCCTCCTCGGGCCGGGCGAGCGCATCGGTTCGGCTGCGGCTACGCTGGGGCGGCCCTCGCCGGGTGGGCGGGCACGGGAGGTCGGGTCGGATGCGTCGGATCGTCGGGTCGGCATTCCTGACGTTGGGGCTCGGCTTCGCCGGGTGCGCGGACGTCACCGACGCGCTGAAGGACGAGGCCCCGGACACCGAGAGCGACGCTCGGGAGACCGACACGGACTCGGACGCCCACACGGACTCGGACAGCGACACCGAGACCACCGACACGGGCGAGCCGCGCTCCTGTCCCCAGTGGAAGGCCGGGCCCCGCAGCGGACCCGAGCTCACCGCGTCGCCGTTTCGGGTGGAGATCGTGGAGCGAAAGACGGCGGACTGCCTGATCGTCGAAGATGTCGACCGCGATGGCCACACCGATCTCGTGGCCGTGTTTGGCAACGACGCGGGAGCGCGGGTGCTCTTTCGGTTTGGCACGAGCGCTGGGGAGCCTGTGGTGTCTGAGGCGAACTACAGCTCCGACGGGCGGGGCGCGATGTTGAGCTGCACGCTGGCCGACGCCGATCACGACGGGGACCTCGACGTGCTGCTCGGTACGTCGGTGGGAGCATCGGCCCTGTCGCTGGCGGGACGCACGCCGACCTTGGTGCACGACGTCCTGCTGTGGCCCGAGGCCGTCGCGGAGCAGCAGCTCAAGGCGGGCTACCTGCAGCCCATCGACCTGGATCACACCGGCGCGGCCGACCTGATCCTGGCCCTGCACGGCAGCATTAACGACGAGTGCCCCGACCCGACCACCCTCGACACCGGCGACTTCACGCTCCCGCCCAACGGCGACATCGTGCCGGGCGTGGTGGGCTGCTTCGTTGCGGTCGACGAAGGCGGCTGGGTGCCAGCCCCCGTGGGCCGCTGCCCCGAGCCGATGATCGTGGACCCCACGCACGCGCCGTACGCCGCGCTGGTGGCGGACCTGAACGACGACGGCCACGCCGACCTGCTCCTGGCCAATGACTTCGCGAAGAACCGCCTGCTCTACGGCTCGGCCACGGGGCTCACGCCCACGGTGGGCAGCGGGCTGGAGGGCTACGACCACGCGATGGGGGTGGCGCTGCTCGACCTCGACCGCGACGGGCGGCGCGACGTCTACATCACGGACCTGGGCCCCGACAGCACGTTCGTGTCGGGCACCTGCTCGGCGTGGTTCGAGGCGGGGGCGCAGGTGGGCACGTGGCGGTCCACGCGGCGCACGGTGTCGTGGGGCGTGCAGGCCCGCGACTTTGACCAGGACGGCGCTGAGGACCTGCTCGTGGGGGTGGGCGTGGAAGGGGACGCCGAGTCGGGCACCCTCTCGATGTGCATCGACGAGCGCTTCCCGTTCACCGTGAACCACCCGCCCACGCTGCTGCTGCGCGCGGATGGGGCAGGCGGCGTGGTGCGCATCGACGTGGACGACTTCCCCGGCGTGCCCGGCAAGGCCACGGGCTACCCGGTGGGCGTGGCGGCGGGCGACCTGGATGACGATGGCGATGTCGATGCCGTGGTGTCGCACGGCTACGGCACGGTGATCCTGTGGAATGACGGGCCGCTGGCCGGTCCGTCGTTCCGGGTGCGGGTGGTGGGCGCCGACGGCCTGCCGGTGCTCGGGGCGCGTGTGATCGTGAAGACGACCGGTGGCAGCCACCTGCGCGAGCTTTGGCCGTCGAGCGCGCACCAAGGGTGGGGCGAGCAGGTCGCGCACGTGGGGCTCGGGACCCAGACCGGTCCCGTCAGCGTGCGGGTGCGCTGGCCGGACGGCACGGTCACGTCGCACGGTCCTTACGAGGCGGGCGAAAGCCCGGTGACGCTCACGGCGCCTTAGACGCCGATCCCCGCCGCAGCGCTGCGGCTCCAGGCTTGGTCCTTGGCCACGCTGTACCGTGCGGACGCGATCGCGAGGCCCAAGGACACCGAGACGGACAGGGCGAGGGGGGGCAGGGGAGGCTCGAACAGCCACAAGGGGCCCACGATCATCGGCAGCCAGTAGATGGCCGCAGGATTCTGCCATGGCTGCTTGTCGGTGGGGTGGGCGGGGTCCTGCTCCCCAAGCACCGCGACCGCTTGCAGCAGCATCAAGATCGGGAGAAAGTCCGGGAAGGACACGTCCCATCCCGCCGAGAGGGCCGCCCCCACGACGAACGCCGTCGGCAGGCCCACCATCATCAGGTGATGGCGGATCCGCCACCCGGTCGTTGGAGGGTCCGAGCGGGAGGCGGCGACACGGTGCGCGGCCGCTGCGATGTCCTCCAGCGTGTCCATCGGTGCGCCCTCACGCGTCGCCAGCCACGCACGGTGGGCCACAAGGGCTGCTGCGGGATCCGGAGCGCTCGCGACGGACAGCCCGGCGTGCGGACGGTCCGCCAGGCGGAGCGCAGCGGCCGAAGGCCACCACCCCGACCGGTCCAACGGAACGTCGATGCGCTCTGGGGGCGGCGCGGGCGCTCCCGTGGCCAGCCGGACCACCCGCTGCTCCAGGGGGCCGGGGTCGGGGAGGGTGCGCGTCTCGTGGATCATGCCCTTGCGCGTGTGGCTTCGCAGGACCAGCGAGGTCGAGCCATCGCCGGCCGGAGCCGGCTCGGCCGCCGTGAGGCCGTCGGGCGATGCCCAGACGCGGACGGGGAGGGTGCGCGGCATCGGGGGCTCGCTCCAATGCGCGGCAGCCTTGTGCAAGGGCGGCTCCTCGACCCAGCGTTCGCCGAGGGCCCGGAAGCCGTGCTCCGCCAGCGCGCCATCCAGCGTGGTGGCCGTGGCCGGTGAGAGCCTGGTTCCACATCCGAGCTGCCCGTCCAGGCGCGGTCCGTAGCGCGCGAGCACCTCCGCACCCGCCATGCGCAGCGGAAGCCACCCGGGGATCGTGCCGATAGGGATGGGCCACCATGTGGCATGCACGCGCTCGCCGACCCACCCGGCGACGCAGCCCAGACCCGCCCCTGCGCACGCTGCCCACGTCGAGGGGGCGAGCATCACCATCACCACCGCGCCGGGTCGACACCACGCCACCCAGCTGAACAGTGCGAGCAGCACGAGCCCTCGCCGCCAGCCCATCCAGTGCCCGCTCGTCGCGGTGGCCATCATGCCCACCACAAACCCCGCGCTCGCGCTCGACCCAAGCGCGACGTGCGCCGCGGATGCTCCGAAGGCGTGCAGCAGCAGCACCAGCGCGAACAGCAGCGCGACCGTGGTCGAAAAGCTCACGCCCCAGAAGAGGTAGGCCCGGTCGATGGCTTCACGTCGTGCCCCCTCGCCCAGCGCGCGAAGCAGGTCGTCGCGACGGGTCTGGACCGCCGCAAGGCCCGCCACGTCCAGCTCAAGCGGGGACCCGTCGCGGGGGGCGCGTCGTGAGCAGATCTGGAGGTGGTGCTCCACCGCGTCGGCCAGCGTGCCGGAGGCGGTGGCTTCTTCCACTCCCGC
Source organism: uncultured Enterobacteriaceae bacterium (assembly GCA_964396405.1). Taxonomy (GTDB): domain Bacteria; phylum Myxococcota_A; class UBA796; order UBA796; genus JACKEO01. The sequence continues at coordinate 26,529 of CAYNFK010000048.1, read as the reverse complement.
GTGGAGACGCAGCGCCGCGTCCGCTGGGTTCAGGGCTTGGGGGTGGGGAGCCGCAGCGGAGTCGCGCCAACGGGTGCAGACGATCGCCCCGCTCGCGCTGACGGACCACAGGTCCACCCCCGGCACGCCGCGGTGTGGAAGGACCTGCGCACACACCGTGCGGTCAGGGGACCGCCACACGCGGTCTCGCGCATCCAGGGGTCGCGTGGGTGGGGTCCGCGGCCGTTCCCGCTGCGTGGTGCGGAGCCAACCCAGCGGGACCCAGCCACGGTCCTGCAGGACGCGCAGGCAGGCTGGCTCCGGGTCGGCCGGCAGCCCGGGGTCGAGCGTTCCATCCCGGTACGCGATGCTACGCCGCACGATCCCCCCACGTGCCCTCGTCGGCGGCGGCCACCGGGGCACTCGTTGACGTTAGCACAGAGATGCCGGCACCGACCCACGAGCGCATGGACACCCGCGAACAGGAGTGTCAGCGCAAGGCGGTATCTGGCGGGGTCCACACCCCGGCCGGCTCCACCACCGCGCCATCGGCCGGCGTCGCATCCCGGGCGAGCCGAAACCCTACGATCGGGGCGGTGTGCGTGGGCTCCACCCAGCCCCTGTACGCGACCCGCAGACCCTCGGGGATGTCGGCCCAGCCGCCGCCGCGCAGGATGCGGGCCTTGCTGTCCGTGGGGGTGCGTGGGTCGACCTCGGGGGTCTCGGGGTAGTCCCGAGGACCCGTCAGCGTCCACTCCCAGACGTTTCCGGAGAGGTCGTAGAGGCCCCACGCGTTCGGCTGGAGCGTGGCGACCGGGGCGGTGCGTCCGGGTGCGTTGCCTTCGTGCCAGGCGACGGCGTCCCTGCTGTCGCTGCCGGCGAAGGCGTGCTCCTGGCCAGCGCGCGCAGCGTGCTCCCACTCCACCTCGGTGGGCAGACGCCAGCCGGGGCCGCCCACGTACGTGGCGACGCCGTCGGCGATCGTGAACGCGGGAGGCAGGCCATCCCAGGCCGAGAGGGCGTTGGCGGCGCGGGCGGCGTCGTGCCACGACACCGTCTCCACCGGGCAGGTCGGGCAGTCCGGCAGGCGCGAGGGACGCTCCCCGAGCAGGGCCTCGTAGAGCGCCTGGGTGACCTCCGTGGCCTGCAGCAGGTAGGGACCGGCAGGACGGGCCTCGTGATCGGGGCGCTCGTCGCCGCCGCAGGGCGTGTCGCGCGGCTCGGTGCAGCCCATGATGAACGCGGTGGGCTCAATGCGAACGGCCCGAAAAGGAGGGAGGCTCACGGCCTCACAGACGCCGTTCGTGAGGCGCGCGCGGGGCGGGCAGGGCGCGCGGGACTGGCAGGTATTCAGCCCGCACGCGGTGAGCGTGGCGAGCGCGATCAGTCGCATCCCACACACCCGAGGCCATTCGACCACCGCACCCACATCCGGCCTGCGGCGAAGGCGGGGGTCGATCGATGCTGCGTGCCGCCGAGCAGCGCGCGCTCGCTGATCGCAAACGGCGGCGTGAGCCCGACCGTGAGCAGCCGCCCGCTCGCCGAGAGAAGCACGAGCGCGCCGTCGACCACCCGCGGTGTGGCGTAGAGCCAGCCGCCCAGCTTCGGGAGCAGGTCGGCTTCGTGCAGGAGCGCGCCCGTGCCGAGGTCGAGCACGCGCAGCTCACCCGAGCGCGTGAACGAGTACACCCGGCCTTCGTGCACGATCGGCGACGTGTAGAAGGTGTCGGCCGTGCGCAGGGCCGTGCGCCAGAGCGGCTGGACGTTGAGGGTGCTGCCGTTGAACGTGAGCCGGACGGCGTTTGCGCCCACCTCCCGCGCGGCGCGCTGCTGGCTCTCTGGGTCGTTGGATCCGAGCCACACCACGGTGTCACCCACGGCGGTCGGCCCGACGTACCACACGTCGCCGAGGTCTTGGGCGAGCACGGCCCCATCGGCCGCGCGCAGGATCTGGCCGTTGGGCGTCGCGAGCAGGGCGGTGCCACCCACACGAAGCAGAGCCGGCGTGCCGTAGTCGTTCCAGCCGGGGCGTCGCCAGCGCTCCTCGCCGGTGCCGGCGTCGAGCGCGATCAGATCGGCGTGGGCGATCACGAGCAGGCCGTCCACCAGCAGGGGACTGGCGGCCTCTCCGGTGTGGAAGCCACGCATGTTGGCCTGCGGAGGCCCGAGCCAGCGCGACCACAGGAGTCGCCCGTCGAGCGCGTGCTGGGCGGCAACACCGTTGGTGAAGAAGGCCCAGATCGAGCGCCCATCGGTGACGGGCGTGGGGGTGGCGTAGCCGAGCACGTCCTTGTCGTCGGGCGTGCGGGCCCAGGCCAGGTCGCGCAGCACCCGGTCGGCTTCGGCGAGGCGGTGGGTGAGGGTGGTCACCTCCGCGGCGGCCGTTGCGTCGCCCGCTCTTGCAGCGCGCTGAGCCGCGCTTCGGGCAGCCTGCCAGCCGCGAAGCTGAGCGGAGATGGTGTCGGCCTCGGCCAGGCGCACAGCGAGCGGGCCTTGTTCGGCGACGGGGAGCGTGGCGATCACCTCGTGCGGGTAGCGCCAGCGCTCGGCCCCCGTGGCGGCGTCAAAACAGGCCAGCGTGGTGGGCTCGATCGTGACGCAGACGTGCGCTCCGGCGCGCACGGGGCTCGCGTTGCCAAAGCGTGGCAGCTCCGCCTTCCAGCCAAAGCTCGCGGTGGGAGCGGGGAGGGGGCCTTCTGCGGGGGCCGGGCCGCCGCCGGGCCAGCCGGTGGACGCCAGCCAGGCCCCGAGCATCAGCCCTCTCACGCCAAAGCCTCCCACGCGGGACGCTCGGTGATCGGAGCGAACGCGTAGGTGTGGCCTTCGCTGCGCCGGGGCAAGCCGGCGACCACGACGGGCACGGCGTTCTCGGGGCCGGCATCCACGGGCGTAGGCAGCACGAGGCAGCTCACGAGGCCTGCGAGCGCCGTGCGTGCGGCGACCGCATCGAGCGAGGTGGCCACAGCGAGCACCTCCAGGCCCGCTTGCGCCAGGGCTTGCCAGTCGGCGACGTTGGGCGCGTCGCCGGCCCACGGCACCCACACACGACGCACCCCAGCCGCAGCCAACGCTGGTGCCCAGGAAGCGTCGGGTTCGATCAGCGGCGCGTGGACCGAGCGCGCGCCCAAGGCCACGGCGGCCTTCGCGGCAGCCACCACCTGGGCGGGATCGGCTGCGGCCCTTCCGACCAAGTGCACCACCCGAGGCGGCGTTCCGGCTTCTAACGACGCGGGCACGGGGCCCCTGTCGAGGTCGACCACGAGGCCGTCGACGCCCTCCCGCCGCAGCCGGCTGATCTGCTCGGCCGCAGGCAGGTCGAACAGCGTGGTGAGCGAGGGGCCCGTGCCGGGGGCTGAGCCGGGTCGTGGGAGCGTCCAGCCCTCCTCCGCCAGGCGCGACAAGACAGCCACCATCGTGCGCGCAGCTTCTTCGGTGGCCGCATCGAGCGGTCCACCCGTGCCGAGATCGAGGCCAAAGCTCACCAACGGCGACTGCGCGTAGGCCGGCTGCTCATCGCGCGGACGAAGGCCCAGCGCGATGGAGCGTGAGCCCACCGTGAGCTCGACGCGCAGGCCCTCACGCCCCACCACGGGCTGGAGCTGGGTGAGCTTCGGGATGCGCCTGCGGAGCGCCTCACCGCGCTGCACGAGCCAGGTGCCGAGATCGCCCGGAGCGCTCACGCGGCCGCCCCGGCGTCGGGGACGGCGTCGCCGAGCTGCTCGTAGAGCCTGTCGATCACGAGATCGACGGCGGCGCCCATCTTCTCGTTCTGCTCGACGATGCGCCGCTCCCGGGTGCCGTGCGGGTAGGTGGTGCGCAGGATGTGGTCGAGCTCGCGCAGCGAGAGGCGCAGGGGGTCGAACTCGCCGAGCGTGTCGATGTGGCCGCGGCGGTAGGCCACCTTGAGTTCCGGCAGGCTGCGCTCCAAGAAGATCGCGGCGTCGTGCAGCACGGTGCCATCGGTGTCGACGATGAGATCGTCGGACAGGATCGTGGGCTCACAGCGGCTCTTCCAGTTGTAGAGGAGCAGGCCCTCGGGGTGCTGCGCGTGGTGGTGCAGCACGCGCTGGAGGCCTTCGAGGTAGCGGCGCTCCTGGCTGGCCGACCACGTGTGACCCACCGAGTAGTTGATCTGCAGCCGAGGCACGCCGCGCTCCCGGGCCCACACGTAGCGGTCCCAGACCTGATCGGCGCCGGCCGGCGGCACCGTCACGTTCATGAACCACGACACGCGGCGGCCGAGCAGACCTTCCACGGCGGCTGAGATCCTCGCGTACGCGTCGTCGTCAGGCAGCAGGTGGGCGGAGCGGAAGCGCGCGTGGGAGCGGGCATCCCCATCCAGGCTGAACAGGATCGTGACCGGGTAACGCTCGAGCACATCGAGCTTCTCGGCCGTGAGCGGCACGCCGTTGGTGGTGAGCGTGAACTGGAGGGCGCGACCGCCGCGCAGCGGGTGCTCGGTGGCGTACTCGAGCACATCCGTGAGCACGTCCCACCGACGCGCCGGCTCACCGCCGAAGAACTGCACCTCCAGGCGGCTGCGCTGGCTGCGCATCAGGAGGTCGACCCCGCGTCGTGCTTGGGCGACGCTCAGCTCCAGGCCCTGCTCGGTCTTGTCGACGAAGCAGTAGCCGCAGCGCAGCTCGCAGGAGCGCGTGAGCATGAGCATGAGGCGCTCGTGGTCGGCGCGTGCGCCCAGGTTGACGTCGCCCCGCTCGAGGATGTGGGCCAGCCGCGCATCCACCTCGGCGGCGCTGGGGAGCCACGGCTCGAAGGTGGTGTCAACCATCAGGTCCATCCGGCTCCCCCGGGCCGGATTATCACGTCCCAGCGGAGGCGTTCGGTGCGAGCTGCCAGCCACGAAGACGGGAGCGTGCTGGAGGTGCTGCACGCGCCCTACGCCGACCAGCGAGCAGCCCTGGCTACCTGGGGCCTCGCCGGCACCGGCGTGCTGATGCTGATGTCATCGTGCGAGGGGCGCTGCTTCTTCTGCGCCCAGCCCGAGGTGCTGAACATGCCGGCCTCGATGGTCACCCGCGAGGAGGCTGCCCGCACCTGGGTGGACGCGGCCGTTCCGCTGGCCGGAGATCGCCTGCTGATCGGCGGCACCGAGCCTGCCACGCACCCGTCGATGCTGCCTTCGGCGCGCCTGGCGCGGTCGCGGGGCTTCGCCGGCGTCGAGGTGATGACCTCGGGCCTGCGCTTGGCGAATCCCGGGACGGCCGAAGCGTGGGCTGAGGCGGGGGTCACCGAGGTGTGCGTGCCGATCTACGCCACCCAAGCCCCGCTGCACGACGCGGTGGTGGGGGTGCCGGGCCACCATGCGCGGCTGCTGGATGGCCTCGATCGGGCCCGCGCTGCCGGGATTCGTGTTGCGGTGCACACGCTCGCCTTGCGGCGCACCTTGGAAGACCTGCCCTGGCTCGCCGCGCTCGCGACCGAGAGGTGGGGAGCGAGGCTGGCCGTGGCCCCGCTGCGCGAAAAGGAGTCGCTGTTTCGTTACGCCGAAGAGGCGCCGTCGCTGCGTGAGGTGGAGGCTGTGGTGCGCGCGTGCGACGTGTCGCTGGTGGGCTTTCCCGCCTGTGTGGCGCCGGAGGTTCCGCGCGCCGCACCCGGGATCATCGCGGTCTACTTCCGTGGGCAGCGCACGGTGTTCGCCGAGGCCTGTGCGCCCTGCACGCTCGCACCGTCGTGCCCCGGCCTCGTGCCCGCGCACCTCGCGCTGCACGGCGCCGCGGATCTGCGGCCTACGCGCGCCGGCTAGGGATCGCGGGGTCGTAGAGGCCCACGGTGACACACCAGCCGTGCGGGTGGATCTCGACGGCATCGGGGTAGGCCGCGAGGCCGTGCTGGGCGGCCAGCTCGCGCTGTTCTCCCCACGCCCGATCCCCCAGCCCATCCAGCAGGCGCGCCTGGGGCTCAGGCGTCGACGTCCAGCGGGCTTCGTTCACCACGAGCAGGTGATCGATGACGCCCGCGGTGCGGTGGGCAAGCCAGAGGCCGGTCAGGCCCGCGTCTTCGGCACGGGCACGCAGCGCGGCCCAGGGGGCCTCGATCGGCGCAGCCGAGAGCAGGCCCGCAGACCCGCTCGGGAGGGTCAGGGTGCGCGCGATCACGTGGGCGTCGGCGCCCTCGTGCAGGTGCAGATCGTCGGCGAACAGCCGGTGCGTGGTGCCATCGGTTTCCACCATCAGGCGCCCGCCAGCCGGGGCGTGAGTGAGCAGGGGCTCGGTGGCTGGCCCGAGCACCTCTTGAAGCCGGGACGCAAACGCAGGCTGACCCGGGTTCGCCACGAACGCGCGCACCTTCCCGTGCCCGAGCGGCAGGATCGGCCCGGCGACGAACGCGAGAGCGTGCGCATCGAGCAGGGCATCCTCGCCCATCAGGTGGTTCAGCACCTCGGGGACGCGGCCCTCGAAGGCGAGGGTGAGCTGGCTTCGAACCAGGCCCACGCTAGTTCTTCGCTTCGACACGCACGGTGCCGTAAGCGCTCCAGTCGCGCACCGAGATGGGCAGGTTCTGGCTGGCCCCCGAGATCGTCACGTCGACATCGTTCTCGACACGATCCACGACGATGCGCAGGGGCGTGCCGGCGCGGCCCGTGAGCGCATCGGGCCAGTTGACGATCTCGCAGCGCTGGCCATCGGTGGCGTACGCTGCCGGCAGGAGGCGCTCGGCAGCGAGCAGCACGAGGGTGAGCGTCTGCACGACGAGCAGGGCGGTGACGGTGCGGGACATCGGGGCCTCCAGGATGGCTCCACCAGCGTATCGCGCGAAGCGGACCGTCCGTGTCCGCCCTCCCGATGGACGGAACGCCGCCGCGTGCCTACACAGCACGCGCGCACGTCGCGCAGCGGAGAGTTCCATGGGCTTGCACATTGGCAGCATCGCGCCGAACTTCACGGCGCCCACCACCGAGGGCACGATCGACTTCCACGAATGGGCGGGGAGCGACTGGGTGATGTTCTTCTCCCATCCCAAGGACTTCACGCCCGTGTGCACCACTGAGCTCGGCGCTGTGGCCAAGCTGAAGGGCGCGCTCGCCGCCCGGGGCGCGAAGGCGCTCGCGATCAGCGTGGATGCGGTGGAAGACCACCTCCGCTGGATCGGCGACATCACCGAGACCCAAGGGCAGGCCGTGAACTTCCCGATCGTGGGCGATCCCGGCCGCACGGTGTCCGCGCTCTACGACATGATCCCGCCCGACGCGCCGAACACGTTCACGGTGCGGTCGGTGTTCTTCATCGACCCGGCCAAGAAGATCCGCGCGATCATCACGTACCCGGCCTCCACCGGCCGCAACTTCGACGAGATCCTGCGTGTGCTCGACAGCCTCCAGCTCACCGACAACCACATGGTGGCCACGCCCGCCAACTGGAAGCACGGCGAGGAGGTGGTGATCGTGCCGGCGCTGCAAGACGCCGACGAGATCAACCGGCGCTTCCCGAAGGGCTACCGGGTGCTCAAGCCCTACCTGCGGATGACGCCGGATCCCACGCGCTGAGGCGTGAGCCCCCGCCCGGTCAGTAGGCCGGGTCGGTGGGCTGCAGGATCACGAACTCCACGCGCCGGTTCTGCTGACGACCGGCTTCCGCGGAGTTCGGGGCCACCGGGTAGTCCTCACCGAAGCCGCGTGCGAGCAGGCGGGTGGGCGAGACGCCGGCGGCGATGAGGTAGTCGCGCACGGCGAGTGCGCGGCGCTCGGAGAGGTCCTGGTTGTAGGTGTTGCCACCCTGGCTGTCGGTGTGGCCTTCCACCCGGATCCGCTGGATCTCGGTGTTGGAGGCGAGCACATCGCGCACCGCATCGAGCACTCCGAAGGACTCGGGGCGAATGCGGGCTTCGGCCGTGAAGAACAGGATGGTCTCCAGGATCTCGATGCGCTCAGACGTGAGGCGCACCTTGCCTTCGTCGGGGCAGCCGTCGGTGTCGTCGAGGCCGTTGATGACCTCGGCCACGCGCGGGCACTTGTCGATGCCATCGGGGATGCCGTCACCGTCGGTGTCGACCGAGTCCTCGGGGCAGCCGTCGGTGTCCTGCACCCCGTCGAAGTCTTCGGCTGCGTTCGGGCAGGTGTCGACCGTGTCGAGCAGGCCGTCGCCGTCGTTGTCGGGCTCGGGGCAGCCGTCGTCGTCCTGGAAGTTGTCGAGGTCCTCGGCGAGCTGCGGGCAGGCGTCGCGGCTGTCGGGCACGCCGTCGCCGTCGGTGTCGGTTTCCTCCTCGGGGCAGCCGTCTTCATCGGCGATGCCGTCCTTGTCTTCGGCGACATCGGGACAGGCGTCGGCCACGTCGAGCACGCCGTCGCCGTCGTTGTCGGTCTCCGGGCAGCCGTCTTCGTCTTCGAACCCGTCCGGGTCTTCGGGCACGTCGGGGCAGGCATCGGACTCGTCGGAAACGCCGTCGCCGTCGTTGTCGGCATCGGGGCAGCCGTCTTCGTCCTCGACGCCGTCGAAGTCTTCGGCCGCGTCGGGGCAGCGATCGTCGGCGTCGGGCACGCCGTCCCCGTCGTTGTCGGTCTCGGGGCAGCCGTCTTCGTCTTCGAAGGTGTCGAAGTCTTCCGGCTCCTTCGGGCAGTCGTCGAGGCGGTCCATGATCCCGTCGTCATCACGATCTTGGTCGCGGAAGGGCACGTAGCCCAGGCCTAGGAATGCGCGCGCAGCGGGGACGCCGGGGGAGGCTGTGATGCCGGTGCCGCCGCCCACCACCAGGGCGAAGCCGCTGGGCGTGGTGATGGCGAGGTTGGCGTTGGCCTCCAAGCCCGTGTGCAGCTCGGCGGTGACGGCCGTGGGCCGGATGGTGGCGAGGCCAGGGCCCACGATGGTGGTGCCCGAGAGCTCAAGGTTCAGTCGCAGGATGCGCTGGTAGAGGTCGAAGCCGATGCCGGCACCGTAGAGGACCTCATCGTCGATCGCGTAAAACGGCGAGAGCGTGGCGCTGCCGAGCTTCACCTTGTAGCCGCCGTAGGCCGCGAGGTGCACAAAGGCGGCCTGGCCCGAGATCGCCACGCGACCGCCGAAGGCCACCGTGCCATCGGTGAGCAGGTAGGCGCGGCTTCCCGTGGGGGCGATCACGAACGGGATGATCGCGATGCCCACGCCCTTCTCTTCCGCGAGCGGACGAAAGGCCAGATCGAGGGTGAGGTCGCCCACGCCGGCCGGGGTGGAGCGCGGACCGCCGAACGAGTCGAGGCCGGTGCCGAACTGCATGCCCTGGATCACGGGCATCGACAGGGCGATCTGAAACCAGTCGGTGGCGCCCACCGCCACGCGCACGTGGGCCGCGCCGAGGTGCTCGATCGCCGCAGACTCGCGGATCAGGGTGTCGGCCACGCGAATGCTGCGCTGCAACGGACGCCACGCGTAGGTGCCGGTGACCTCGAACGAGAAGGTCTTCTGCTCGAGCTGGCGTGCGGTGGTGATCGTGGCAAAACCACCCGCGAGGCCCGCCGGATCGAAGCGCTGCACGTCCAAGCTGGGCGTGAGATCCTGGGCCTGCGCAGGCGCGCCACCGAGCGCAGCTAGGGCGAGGAGGAGCGCGCTGAGGCCTCGAAGCGACCTCCGTCGACCGGCGGCGCCGAGAGCCAGCAGGGCCAGGACGGCCGCGCCCGCGGGGGCCGGAAGCGTGCCACACTGCACCGTGCGACCGCCTGTGGGGTAGAACTCGTCGGTGTCGTCGGTCTCTTCCGCGGGGTCCGTGTCGTCGGACTCCGCGGTGATCACGCCGGTGTCGGCCACCGCCGCCTGGGTGAGCAGCATCCAGGCCGCCAGCCCCTTCGCGAGTGCGCGCATGCATCCTCCATCGGGGCATGGGGTAGCACAAGCGCGCGGGCGGGTCACGGCGGCGGAGCAGCCGGAGGGGCTTGGCGAGCCTCGAGGGGGCGCACCACCGCTGCGATGGCGTCGGCCACCATGCCATTGGCAGCGCGGTTGTAGTGCATGTCGGGCAAGAACCATGGCCCCTCCACGGTGTCTCCGCCCGAGGAGCCGAGGAAGGCCGGCGTCAGATCGACGAAGGCGCTCTCCGACGCGCGGGCCGCTGCCTCAACCACCGCCTGACCTGAACCCATCGTGGAGCCCGCGATGGGGAGGTACACGAAGACCGGGGTGGCTCCTGCCGCACGAACGCGCTCGGCGAGGGTGGCCATCACCTGCGAGCTCGGCTCGGTCGGGACGGGGCCGCCGTACGAGAGGCCTTGGACCACACCGGTGGCTGCGAAGCGGAAGAATCCGAACGGACCGTCGAGGCTGCTGCCGCGGGGGATGGGAGGCGGCAGCGGCGGGACAGGCCACACCAGCGCGCCGGCATCGGTGACGCGGAACAGCGGCCGTGCCCGACCGCTGTTGGCGCGGGCCGCCAGGGAGCGGCGGAGCATGGCCTCGATCACCGCCACCACCACGACGTCGGGGTGCAGTGCCGCGCCGTCCGCCTCCCACCGCAAGAGAACCTGTCCAACGTCATACTCGGGGATGCCGACGTTCAGCACTTCGGCGCGGGTGAGCTTCGCCTCGAGCTGTGCGGACCAGGTGTCGGGGAGCGGGCCCGTCCCAAACGTGAACGAGTCGCCCATGGCGAGGACACGCAGGGTTCCCGATGCGGGGTGCGGGGACGTGGCGGTGTCGGACCGCACGCCTTGTTCGTTGAACGTCCAGCTGCCGCCTGCGTGCTCGCCTGCGACCGGAGGGATGGGCCAGGATGCGCTGGGGCGAGCGGTCCAGCCCAAGGTCGGATCCGCCACCAACAACGAGGCATCTGCAGCATCTCCGCCGGCGTCCGCCGTGCGCCGGTAGTGGGCCCACGCCGGCCACTGCTCGGCCAGCCGAACCCCAACGACGCCGAGGAAGAGGAGCACCACGCCCCACACCGCCCCGATCGCGATCCCGCCCAGGATCCGCGCCGCTGCGCGCTTAGGCCGTGAGCTCATGGTGAGGAGCGCTGGGCTGGCTGTCGCAGCAGGTCGCCTGCGCTAGGGGGGGTCGGGGAGAACCTCATGGACGTGCTGACCTCTTGGGACGGCGGGTTGACCCTGCTCGCGCCCGTCGCGGCGATCAGCCTGGCGCTGCTCACGCGGCGTATCGTGCCGAGTCTGGTGGTGGGCATCCTGGTGGCGGCGGTCGTGGCGGCGCACGGCGCGATCTGGCCGGCCGCACAAGGCGTCGCCAGCTACCTCGGCGACGCCTTGTGGAGCTGGGACAACTTCCGCATCACGCTGTTCACGCTGCTCGTGTCGGCATCGGTGGCGGTGATGAGCGCCAGCGGGGCCACAGAGACCTTGGTGGGCTCGATCTCGCGGATGGCCCGAGGTCCGCGCGGTGCGCAGGTCGCGGCGTGGCTTGCGGGCTTGGTGGTCTTCTTCGACGACTACGCGAACTGCCTGATCGTGGGCGGCTCGATGGGTCCGGTGTTCGACCGGTGGGGCGTGAGCCGGGCCAAGCTGTCGTACGTGGTGGACTCCACGTCGGCGCCGGTGGCGTCGCTGGCGCTCATCGGCACCTGGATTGGGTTCGAGGTGGGCCTGCTCGACCAGGCGCTCGTGGATGCCGGGCGTCCGGCGGGCCAGGGGTATGCGCTGTTCTTGGACGGCCTGAGCTACAGGTTCTACCCGATCTTCGCGTTCCTGATGGTGGGCCTCGTGGCCGTGATGGGCCGTGACTTCGGCCCGATGCTCGCCGAAGAGCGGGCCGCGCGGCGAGCCGCGCCGGTGGTCGCGCCGGAGCGTGAGCCCCGCAGCTTGGTGGTGGCGATCTTGCCCATTCTAGCGCTGGTGGTGGGCACCGCGGCGGTGCTGCTGTGGGGTGGCATCTCAGCGCTCCCGGTTCCGCTTGCACAAGCCAGGGCGTTCCAGATCCTGGAGGGCGCCGACTCCTACGGCGCGATGGTCGTGGGCGGTGGCGCGTCGATGATCGTGGCCGTGGCGGTGGCGGTGCTCACCCGTGCGCTCAGCGCACCGGCGGCCGTGACGGCGATGCTCTCCGGGGCGCGGTCCGTGGCCTCGGCGCTGGCGGTGCTCTACTGCGCGTGGACGCTCGGCAACGCGATCTCGGCCACGTCGGCGCAGACCTTCCTCGTGGGCGTGCTCAGCGACCAGCTCGACCCCGTCTGGCTCCCTACGGTCGCGTTCTTGCTCGCTTGTGGGGTGTCGTTTGCGACCGGCACGAGCTTTGGCACGATGACGATCCTGATCCCGCTCGTGGTGCCGCTGGGCGTCGCGATGGACGGCGGCGATGGCACCGTGCTGGCGATGACGTCCTCGGCCGTGCTCGCTGGAGCTTGTTTTGGTGACCACCTCTCGCCCGTGTCGGACACGACCGTGCTCTCGGCGGCCGGCAGCGGCGTGGACGTGGTGACGCACACGCGCACCCAAGCGCCGTACGGCATCGTGGCCGGTGCTGTTGCCCTCCTGGTGGGTACGATTCCCGCAAGCCTGGGCGTGCCGAGCCTGCTGCTGATCGGCGCCGGCACGGGCGTGATGGCGGTGGTGCTGTGGACCGTGGGCCGGCCCAGCCACGACCCGGAGTCGTCAGCGGCCTGAGAACCAGGTGCCGAACACCTCGGCCGTGGCAGCATCGTCATCGGGTCCGCCCCCGAGCAGAAGATCGAGCGCGCCGTCGCCGTCGACGTCGATCGCCGGTCCCACGAGCAGGGGATGGTCGCCCGATGCCACCACGGTCCAGTCGGCCTCGGTGACGGAGAGCGTGGGACGACTGCCGGGAACGGAGGTGGCGGCGGCTGCAGCGAGCGTGGCCCCTTCGAACACGTACACTGCGCGCACGCCTGACGTGTTGCTGGCGAGGATGGCGACCTCGGGCAGGCCGTCGCTTCCTAGATCGCCAAGCACGACCACGTCAAAGCCAGCGCCGTCACCTGCGGCCTCGCCCTCGATCGTGAACAAGGCGTCGCCCGCCGAGGCATCACGCTTCACGAAGCCGGCTGCGCCCACCTGGCTGCTGAACCAGGCCACGGTGCCCTTGCTGGTGCGGGGGGACGCCGCCCATGGGTCGGCCTTGGCGTCACCGTCGAGGTCGGGGAAGAAGCCGGCACCCGTGGCGCCTCCGATTCCCGGGGCCACCACGAGGCGCATCCAGGCCGACGCCGAGGCGGTGTCCTCACAGTCCACCGAAGGGGCCGCCATTCGGATGGCTGCGATGATGTAGGCGCCCACGTCGAGGTCGTCGGGGTCGGCGGCGTTGTCGACGCGGTCGAGCGGGAAGCTGCGTGTGATCGCGAGATCGGCGGCGCCGTCGCCGGTGACATCGCCCGAGACGTCGAGGTCGACCCCGAAGGCCTCGTCCGTGTAGTCGGCGGTGATGCACCCGGAGAGCGACGCGAAGCCGCTCCCGGTGGACGTGATGCCGAAGGTGAGGCCGTCGTCGGCATACGCGAGCACGCGGTCGGGCTCCTCGGTGCGGTCGACACGGGCGACCACCTCGGAGCGCCGACCTGTGGTCTCAAGGTTGTTGCCCACGACAGGATCGCCCCAGGCGCCCAGGTTGCGCACGGCGGTGGCGGTGGCGGCGGCACCGAGGATGGCAAGGGAGGGCTCGCTCCCGCCGAACGCGATGCCGGCGCTGCGCACCACCCAGAACGTGGACGAGGACGGGCTCACGACCAGCAGGTCGTCGATGCGGTCGCCGTCGTAGTCGGGGATGGACCGCACGCTCGTGAGGCCAGCAACACTCAGCGTCAGGTCGGGCGTGGGGAGCGCGCCGGAGGGGGCGGCCGACCACGTCGTGGGGCGGTACCAACGCGACGAGCCATCCCCAGGGGCCGAGACGATCAGGCCGTCCACACCGGGCAGGGCATCGAGGAACAGCGGCGAGACCACCGGTGCGAGCGTGCCACTGCCGTCATCGTCGAGCAGGCTGTCGGCATCCTCGAACGACGAGACGGCGTCGCGGACGGTGGCCGACGCGCTCACAGGGGCGGAGGTGGCGGCACCATCGGTGGCGGCTGCGGTGCAGGTGAGCGCCTCGCCGCCGAACAGGAGGGAGGCCGGCAGTCGCTCGCTGGTCTGCCCGGCGACCGTGCTGCCGTTGATCGACCACGCGTAGGTGGCCGTGACCGGGTCGCCGTCGGGGTCGATCTCGAGCTGCACGAGGCAGCGCGCATCTTGAGCGGGGTGAGGGGAGCTGGGCAGCACCTCCACCGACGTGGGTGCGGGCGGGGCCTCGTTGCCGATGGTGACCGACGCGGTGGTGAAGGTGGAGAGGCCGCCGGGGGCGCGCACGCCGTTGGCGGCTTCGTAGGCCTCGAAACGAATCGTCCACACCTCGCCAGGCTCAGTGGACGACCCTGCCAGCAGCGCGATCTCCCCCCCACCGGAGCCGGACTCGGCACCGTCCTTGAGCCACGTCCACGCGTAGCCGATGGCAGAGCCTTCGGGGTCGACCGAAGACGAGGTGATCTCGGCCGTGAGGTCTTCGGTGTGGCTGGGGTCGGCCGGCGTGATGGCCACCGTAGCCGCCGAGGGCGGGCTGTTGACGAACACGCCGATGAGCACCGAGCGCTGACCCTCCGGCTGTCCGTCGTCGACGACGAAGGTGAGGTCGTGCCGGCCGGCTGAGAGCGTTGTGATCGTGCCCGATAGGATCTCGGCCGCCGAGAGCGCTTCGAGCGACGCCAGCTCCCCGTCGATGGAGGAGTTGATCGTCACGGTGAGCGGAGCGTCGCCATCGCGATCTGCCACATCCACCGTGTAGGTCACGGGCGTGCCGAGGGCGAAGACACCGCCATCGAGCGGCGCCGTGACGTCGATGCGGGGCGCGGTGTTCTCGGCGATCGGCGCGCCGCAGGCCAGCAGGCTCCCGATGCCAAAGGCAAGAGCAAGCAAGGAAGCGGTGGGGGCATGGACTCCGGGCCCCAACTCCTGTAGGGTCGACGCCACACCGCCCCGGACGGGGCCGAGCGCAGGGGTCAGGGCATGGCGGGACCAAAACAAGCGTGGGGCAGTCGCGTGGGCGTGATCCTGGCCGTGGCCGGATCGGCCGTGGGCCTGGGCAACTTCCTGCGGTTCCCCGGACAGGCGGCTGCGCACGGCGGCGGCGCGTTCATGATCCCGTACTTCGTGGCCCTGCTGCTGCTGGGCATCCCGATCGGCTGGGCTGAGTGGACGATGGGACGTCACGGCGGGCTGAAGGGGGTGCATGGGGCTCCTGCCATCTTTGGGGTCTTTGGAGGGAAAGCGGGCCGCTATCTCGGCTCCATTGGGGTGCTCATCCCGCTGGCTGTCTACTTCTACTACGTGCTGATCGAAGCGTGGTGCCTTCAGTATTTCTTCGATTACCTGACCGCTGGCGGCATCGGCATCGACCCGTCCGCACCCACAGCGGATCAGGCGGCTGCCTCGCAGAGCTACTTCGGCACGATCACGGGCACGGCGCACGACGGTGCGAACTTTGAGAGCGGGTTCAGCCGAACCTTCGTGTTCTGGATCATCACGTTCTTGCTCAACGGGTGGTTCGTCTACCGCGGTCTCTCCGGCGGCATCGAGAAGGTGGCGAACTACGCGATGCCGCTGATGGCGGTGTGTGCGCTCGTGGTGCTCGCACGGGTGCTCACGCTGGGCACGCCCGACCCGTCGATTCCGGAGCAGAGCGTGCTGGGGGGGCTTGGGTTCATGTGGAACCCCGACTTCACGGCGCTGGCCGATCCCGAGACGTGGCTTGCGGCTGCGGGTCAGATCTTCTTTTCGCTCTCGGTCGGCTTTGGCGTGATCATCAACTACGCCTCCTACATGAAGAAGTCCGACGACGTGGTGCTCTCGGGCCTCACAGCTTCCGCCACCAACGAGTTCTTCGAGGTGGCGCTGGGCGGCATGATCACGCTCACGGCTTCCGTGGTCTTCCTCGGCGTGGTGGCCACGAGCGCAGCCTCGGGCTCGTCGTTCAACCTCGGCTTCAACACGCTGCCGGTGGTGTTCGCCCAGATGCCGGGCGGCGCGTTCATCGGTGCGCTGTGGTTCCTGATGCTGTTCCTCGCGGCGTTCACGTCGTCGCTGTCGATGTTGCAGCCGGCGAAGGCCTTCTTGGAAGAGAGCCTCGGGCTGGGGCGTGGAGCCGCCACCCTGCTGGTGCTCGGCACCGGCCTTGTGGGCAACCTGTTCGTGCTCTACTACAGCGGCGATCTGGTGGCGCTCGATGCGATCGACACCTGGGTGGGCACGCTCGGTATCTTCATCCTGGCGGGCATCCAACTCGTGCTGTTCGGCTGGGTGTGGGGCGTCGACAAGGGCTTCGAGTCGGCCCACGTGGGCGCGCAGATCCGCATCCCGACGGTGTTCCGGGTGATCATCAAGTACGTCTCGCCCGCCTACCTGCTGCTGGTGTTCGGGGCGTTCTGTGTGCAGAGCCTGCCCAAGCGCATCGCCGCGATGACCGGTGCCGACGGCGGCGCGGGCAACCCCGTGGAGGTGCTCTCGCTCGGGTTGGTGGGGGCAACGTTGTTGGCGATCTTGGCCGTGATTGTGTGGGGCGCACCGCAGCCCTCGAACCAGGAAGGTGAGGCATGATCAACGCGCTGGGCTGGCTGTTCATGATCGGCTCGGTGAGCGGGGTCACCCTGCTCACGGCGTGGTGCTACTGGAAGGTGCTCACGCTGCCTGAGAATCACGTGGTGAAGCCGCCCGACGTGCTCGGCGGCTGATCCACACCGCCTAGCGGTAGCCAGCCTTGCGCAGGCCAGACACCGTGCGGGTCCAGTCGGGTTCGACCTTCACGAACAGCTCGACATGGACCTGCGCATCCAGCAGTTCCTCCAGATCGCGTCGAGCCGCCACACCGATGCGCTTGATCATGTCGCCGCCCTTTCCGATCACGATGCCCTTCTGGCTGGCACGCTCCACCAGGATCGCGGCGTGCACGCGCACCAGGCGGCGCGAGTCGCGCTCGGACTCATCAAAGCGCTCGATCTGCACGGCGGCGGCGTAGGGGATCTCCTGCTCGGTGAGCTGGAAGATCTTCTCGCGCACGATCTCGGCGGCGAGGAAGCGCTCGGTGGCCTGCGTCCACAGCTCGGGATCGTGCTGGGCTTCGCCGACGGGCAGGTGGCGCTGCAGCTCGTCGAGCAGGCCCTGCATGCCGTCCTTCTTGAGCGCCGACATCGGGATGGCGGCCGCCAGCGGCAGGCGCTGGCTGACCTCGGCGATCAACGGAAGCGCTTGGGTGACCGGCACCTTGTCGATCTTGTTGGCCACGAACAGGACGGGCTTACCGGCGTTCACCAAGTGGTTGAGCACCAGCTCAGCCACCTCGTCGAGCAGGGGACCGTCGACCGTCTTGCGGTGGGTGAGGAGGGCGGTGTCTTCCACCCATATGACGAGATCGGCCTCGGCGAGTGCATCGGTGGAGCGCTGCACCATCGCCTTGTTCAGCTCGGTCCACGCTTCGTGCAGGCCGGGGGTGTCGAGCAGCACGGCCTGGAACGTGTCGGTGCTGAGGATGCCGGCGATGCGGTCGCGCGTGGTCTGCGGCTTGTTGGAGGTGATCGCCAGCTTCTGCCCCAGCAGGGCGTTGAGCAGGGTGGACTTGCCGGCGTTCGGACGCCCCACGAGGGCGACGACGCCTGACCGAAACGAGCTCACAGGGGACTCCGTAGGGGCGGGGCTCACGACGCGCCTTCGCGCCGCTTGAGGATGCCAAGTGCCAGCCTTGCTGCGCCCACAGTAGCCTCTCGCTTGGTGGCCGCACGCGCTTCGGCGAGAACTTCACCCTGCACATGGGCGAGGGCGACGTAGACACGGGCGTGGTCGGGGCCGTCGGCACGGAAGGTGTAGGTGGGGGTCTCCTTCCAGCGGGCCTGGGTCCACTCCTGCAGCAGGTTGATGGGGCTCTTCACCGCAGCCTGCGCGAGCAGACGCTCCAAGGCCTCAGCGCGCGGTCCCAGCCATCGATCCACCGCCACCTGACATGCTTGCAGGCCAGCCTGCAGGTAGAGCGCGCCGAGCAGGGCCTCGACCACATCGCCCAAGATAGAGGGCTCTACGGCTGCCTTGCGCGACTCGCCCAGGCCCAGGCGCACGAACGGCGTGAGGCCGAGCATGAGCCCCAGGTGACCCAGCTCCTTGGTGTTGACCAGCCGCTGGCGGAGGTCGGTGAGCTGGCCCTCGTTCGCATCGGGGTAGCGTCGGAAGAGCAGGTCCGTGACGCACAGATCGACCACAGCGTCGCCGAGGAACTCCAGGCGCTGGTAGTGCGCCTCGCCAGGGTGTTCGTGCGCGTAGGATGGGTGGGTGAGGGCCTGACGCGCCATGGAGAGGTCGGTCAGCTCGAAGCCGAGCGCTTCGTTTAGGCCCGCCAGCGCGTCGCTCATGCGCTGGCCCTGCGCACCGACTCGGACTGGACCCAGCCGCCGCCAAGCACCTCGTTCCCCGCGTACACGACAGTGGCCTGGCCGGCCGTGATGGCACGTGCGGGCTCGAGCAACGCGATCTGGGCCACGCCGCCTTCGACCTCGACGTTTGCCGGCACCAGGGGTCCGCGGTGGCGGAGGCGGACCGTGAGCGCCTCGCCGAGAGCAGGGGGACGGATCCACGCGAAGCCCGTGGCCGTGAGGCGGTCGTGCCACAGCGCAGACTCGGAGGCCACGACCACCCGCTTGGTGTCGGGCTCGATGCGCACGACGTAGGCGGGGAACCCGAGCGCCACAGCGAGTCCACGCCGCTGTCCCACGGTGTAGCGCCAGTAGCCATCGTGTCGGCCCACGACGCGGCCCTCGTCGTCGACGATCTCGCCCGAGCCGTCTTCCGGCGTGGAGGCCGCCACGAGCGCGGCGTGGTCGCCGTCGGGGAGGAAGCACACGTCCATGCTCTCGGCCTTCTCGGCCACCGGCAGACCGAGCCGGGCAGCGTGCTGTCGCACCTCGGGCTTGGTGAGGCCACCGAGCGGGAACATCAGCCGCTCCAGCGCTTCAGGGGCCACCGGGAACAAGAAGTAGGACTGGTCCTTGTCGTCATCGACGGCAGCGCACAGCTTCGGGCCCGGCAGGATCTGCGCGTAGTGCCCGGTTGCGAGGTGGCTGGCGCCGAGCGCGCGGGCGCGGCTGATCAGCACGTCGAACTTGAGTACGCCGTTGCAGGCCACGCACGGATTGGGAGTGCGGCCCTCGCGGTAGGCAGCGACGAAGCCATCGATCACCGAGCGCTTGAACGCCTCGCGCAGGTCGAGCACGTAGAAGGGCATGCCCAGGTGGTCGGCGACCTTCCGCGCATCGAGCGCGTCATCGTAGCCGCAGCAGCGGCCGGGCTGGGCCGTGGCCGGTGCATCGTGCAGCTTCATGTGCACGCCGATCACCTCGTGGCCCTGCTCTACGAGCAGGCCCGCAACGGTGGAGCTGTCGACGCCCCCGCTCATGGCCACCACGATCCGCGACACCGGAAACCTCCCGCGCCGCAGCTAACCTGTGCCGCAGGCCGGGTGCGGAGGGGTGCGCTGCGTTAGGGCCCGCTGGAGCCAACATGCCCATCCCTGTCGTTGCTGTTGTGGGTCGCCCCAATGTGGGCAAGTCCACCTTGTTCAATCGCCTTGTCGGCTTCAAGAAGTCCGTCGTGCACGATCGCCCCGGCGTCACGCGCGATCGTCTCTATGAAGAGGCCGACATCCTCGGACGTGAGGTCCTTCTGGTAGACACGGGCGGCCTCGAGGCCAGCCCCGA
This sequence comes from uncultured Enterobacteriaceae bacterium, assembly GCA_964396405.1. Lineage (GTDB taxonomy): Bacteria > Myxococcota_A > UBA796 > UBA796 > JACKEO01. The sequence goes on along the minus strand of CAYNFK010000048.1, from coordinate 6,906 downwards.
CACCGAGCTGCTGGTCGCCATGCGCGCGCAGACGATGGTGGCGGTCGAAGAGGCCGACGTCATCCTCCTCGTGGTGGATGGCCCGAAGGGCATCACCGTGCCCGATCGTGAGGTCGCCGACCTGCTACGCCGCGTGAGCACGCCCGTGGTGGTCGCGGTCAACAAGATCGATGGCGAGCGGCACGAAGGGCTCATGGCCGACTTCTGGGAGCTGGGCCTCACGCCGATGCTCTCGATCTCGGCGGAGCATGGGCGCGGCATCTACGAGCTCGCCGAGGCGATCTTGGAGCGGCTGCCGCCGGCGGATGCAGTGCCTCAGTCCGAGGTCGAGCCCAGCTTCCCGTGGGGAGATGACGACCCGCCCGACGACGGCACCTTGCCAGAAGGTGACGACGAGGACGAGACCCCGGTCGAAGAGACCGGCCCGGTCCTGATCGCGGTGCTCGGTCGCCCCAACCTCGGGAAGTCCACGCTCGTGAACCGCCTGCTGGGTGAAGAGCGGCACCTCGTGATGGACATGCCCGGCACCACCACGGATCCAGTGGACTCCGCGCTCCGCTCAGGGGATCGCGACTACGTCTTGGTGGACACCGCGGGTGTGCGTCGCCGTGCGCGCATCGGGGATCCGCTCGAGCGCTTTGTGAGCCTGCGCAGCATTCGTGCGATCGAGCGCTGCCATGTGGTGCTCCTGCTGCTCGATGGCACCGAAGGCCCCACCGATCAGGACGCGAAGCTGGCCGAGCTGATCAACGATCGCGGTCGCGCGCTGGTGGTGCTGGTCAACAAGTGGGATCTCGCCAAAGACAGCGAAGACATGAACAGCCAGGCCATCGACGACCGGCTGCTGGACCGCATGCCCCACATCACCTGGGCACCCCATCTCTACATCTCGGCCAAGACCGGCAAGGGCTGCCACCGAATCTTGCCGATGGTGGATGAGGTATATGCCGCGTTCAATCGCCGCATCTCCACCTCTAAGCTCAACAAGTTTCTCATCTCTGCTACAGCCTCCTACGCCCCGCCGCAGCACCGCCATCACCCCGTGCGGCTGTACTACATGACCCAGACGCGCGTGCGCCCGCCCACGTTCATGGCCTTCGCCAACAGCGCCGACTCGGTCTCTCCGGCGTACAAGCGCTACCTCACCAACAGGCTCCGCGAGGCGTTCAACCTCGACGGCACATCCTTGAGACTTCACATCAGGACTCGCCGCAAGTTGGGCGAGGAAGGCACGTGAAGGTCCGAGTCCTGCCGGATGGGGTCGTCGACCGCATCGCGGCGGGCGAGGTGGTCGAGCGACCCGCCGCCGTGGTGAAGGAGCTGGTGGAGAACGCGCTGGACGCAGGCGCGCAGAGGGTGGAGGTTCGCCTTCAAGGGGGCGGTGCCGACCTGGTGCGTGTGCTCGACGACGGCACCGGGATGGATGCCGAAGACGCTGTGCTGTGCCTGGAACGTCATGCCACGTCCAAGATCCGCGACTTCGATGACTTGGAGGGCGTGAGCACGCTCGGCTTTCGGGGCGAGGCGCTGCCCTCGATTGCTTCGGTGAGCCGGTTCGAGCTGCACACGCGCCGGGCCGAAGATGAGGTGGGCACCGAGGTGCGCATTGACGGGGGACGCATCGAGCATGTGGGTCCCGTGGTGATGCCGCCTGGCACCGACATCGCGGTTCGCGCGCTGTTTGCTCAGGTTCCCGCGCGGCGGAAGTTTCTACGGTCGCCGTCCACCGAGCTGGCCCACGCCACGAACGCTGTGATCCGAGCTTTCCTCGTGCGGCCCGACGTGGCGGTGAAGCTCCAGCACGAGGGGCGCGTGGTGCTGGCCGCCGAGGTCACCCAAGATCCCGCGCAGCGCATCCGCGATCTGCTCGGCAGCGACCTGCGGAACCTCGCACGCGGGGAGGCGGAAGCCGAGGGGGTGCGCGCTGTGGCGTGGGTCGCCCCTGCGGGCGTGGAGCGGTCGAGCCCCGGCGAAGCCGTCTGGACCTTTGTGGGGGGGCGGTACGTTCGCGACGCGATCCTGCGCAAGTCGGTGGCGGAAGGACTCGGACTGCGGGCGGTGGCAGGGCACCACGCCGTGGTGGTGGTGTTCGTCGACGTGCCGGCGGGTGAGGTCGACGTGAACGTGCACCCCGCCAAGATCGAGGTGCGCTTCCGGGCACCGCACCTCGTGGGTCGTGTGGTGCGCGAGGCCGTGGCGTCGTCCTCGGGGCGACCCGCGGAGCAAGACGCCTCGGAGCGTCGCCCGTGGGCGCTGGAGCTGCCGGTGTCGGCACCGAGGCCGCCCGCGGCGCCTGCTCCCTTGGCGTCCGCGATGCCGCCCGAGGCGTTGATCCAGGCGTGGCGACCCAGCCCGATGGAGATGCCGGTTGTGCCGGCGCCTGCGAGGGCCGCCGGCGCGTGCGACGAGGCCCCCAGCGTGGCGGCGCCGTCTCCGCAGGTGCGGGCACCGGCACCCACGCTGCCGCGGCCGGTGCGGTGGGTCTGGCGGGCTGGCGCGCACGGCCTGATTCGGGATGGTGAGGGCGGGGTGTGGGGCGTCGATCTGAGCGCGGCGCACCGCACGGCCGTGATGGCTTCCCTCGCGGAGCGCCGCGCTGCGGGCGAGGACCTGGCGGGCTGGCTGCTGTCACCGGTGATCGTGCCGATGGACGCGGTTCGGCGCGAGCGGGTGCTCGCTGCGGCTGAGACCCTCGCCACCTGGGGGGTGGGCGTGTCCGACATCGGAGCCCGAGAGGTGGCGCTCACCTCGTTGCCCGATGGCATCTTGGCCGAAGATGTAGAGCGGCTGCTTTCTGCGCTCGTGCAGGGTGGATCGCCCGAACAGGGCCTGGCCCGCTTTGTGGCGTCCACACCCCGCGACGACGCGGAAGCCGACGTGTGGCTCGTCGATGCGGCGGACCACCTCGACCCGTTCGTCCGTCGGCTCGATGAGGCCATTGTGTCGCGCTGGGTGCGGGGTGGTTGACCGTCCGCGGGTGCTCGTGCTCACGGGGCCCACGGCTTCAGGCAAGACCGAGCTGGCGCTGGAGGTGGCCGAGGCGTGGGGCGGCGTGATCGTCAGCGCCGATGCAATGCAGGTCTACCGTGGCATGGACGTGGGCACGGCGAAGGTTTCGCCGGAGGATCGCGTCCGCGTGCCGCATCTCGGCGTCGACGTCGTGAACCCCGACGAAGACTTCGACGCCCAGGACTTCGTGGATCTCGTGGACGGGGCGCTAGGAGAAGGACGGCCGGTGATCGTCGCCGGTGGCACCAGCCTCTATGTGCACGCAATGCGCCGGGGACTGGCCCCGACGCCGAAGCCTGATCCCGCACTTCGTGCAGCGCTGGAGGGCCTGCCCGACGCCCACGCTGAGCTCGTGGCGGTGGATCCCGTGCTGGCGGCGCGCCTTCACCCCAACGATCGCTTGCGCATCGTGCGGGGCCTAGAGGTGCACGCGCAGACCGGTCTGCGCCTCTCGGATCTGCACGCCGAGCACGCCGCGGCGCCCGACCGCATCGACGTAGTGGGCTGGGTGCTCGATCGCGACGACCTCGACAGCCGCATCGACGCGCGTGCCGAGGGGATGTTCGCCAGCGGCTACGTCGAGGAGGTGCAGCGCCTGCTCGACGCTGGCTACGGGCCTGAGCTCAAGCCCATGCGCAGCCTGGGTTACCGGCACGTCGTGGACCACCTCGTGAACGGGCTCCCCATTGAGGAGGCGCTGCGTCGCACCCAGCGGGACACCCGCCGCTTTGCCCGCAAGCAGCGCACCTGGTCGAACGCGCTCCACCTGCCGGTGCTCCGCGACAACTACCGAGAGCGGGTGAGGGCTGCTGCGGTCGAAGCCTTCGGCGAGCCGTCCGCCTCGACGTGAGCCCGCGGATCACAATAGGACCGCCACCCCTTCGAGGAGATCTGCGCATGGAGGTCGTGCTCGACTTCGAACGCCCCATCGTGGAGCTGCGTCGGCGCATCGATCAGCTCCGCGCGCTGCAAGACGGGGATGCGGTCAACCTGGCCGCCAGCCTGCAGCAGCTCGAAGCTCAGATCGAGGAGGTGCAGGCGCGGGTGTTCGGTCGCCTCACGCCTTGGCAGCGCACGCAGCTGGCCCGTCACCCGAGCCGGCCCTTCTTTCTCGACTACGTTGGGGCGCTGTGCACCGAGTGGACCGAACTGCGCGGGGATCGTGCCGGCTTCGATGACCGCGCGCTCGTCACGGGGCTCGCACGGTTCCGGGGCCGTCCGGTCGCGATCATGGGGCACCAGAAGGGCCGCAACACCAAGGAGAACCTGTACCGGAACTTCGGGATGGCGCGACCGGAGGGCTACCGCAAGGCGCTGCGCATCATGAAGCTGGCGCACGACCATGGCCTGCCGGTGCTCTCGTTCGTGGACACGCCTGGCGCCTACCCAGGCGTGGAGGCCGAAGCGTCGGGACAGGCCGAGGCGATCGCGCGCAACATCCTCGAGATGATGCGCCTCGAAGTTCCCGTGATCACGGTGGTGTCGGGGGAGGGCGGATCCGGTGGTGCCCTGGCGATCGCGGTCGCGAACCGGGTGATCATGCTGGAGCACAGCGTCTATTCGGTGATCTCGCCCGAAGGCTGCGCCGCCATCCTGTGGCGCAACCGGGCGGAGGCGAGCCGCGCCAGTGCGGCGCTGAAGATCACGGCGGCCGACTGCCTGCGGATGGGCGTGGCGGATGAGGTGGTGCCCGAGCCTGTGGGCGGGGCCCACCGCAATGGAGCGGCGGTGATCGCGTCGATCGGGGACGCGGTCGAGCGTCATCTTGCAGCCCTCACGCCGCTCGCTCCCGCCGACCTGCGCCGCGACCGTGAGGCCCGCTTTCGTAAGCTCGGCGCACTGACGGGCACCGCATGAGCCTGGTGCTCTCACCCCGTGGCCCGCTGCGCGGGGAGCTGCGCCCCCCAGGCGACAAGAGCCTGTCGCACCGATCGCTGCTGATCAACGCGCTCGCCACAGGCGACGCGCGGGTGCGAGGTCTCCTTCGTGGAGAAGACGTCCTGGGCACGCTGCGAGCGGTGCGTGCGCTCGGGGTGCAGGTCGACGACGACGGCACAGACGTGATCGTTCGGGGAACGGGCACCTTGAGCGAGCCGGCCGATGTGATCGACTGCGGAAACTCGGGAACCACCGCGCGCTTGCTTCTCGGCGTGCTCGCAGCCGAGTCCTTCTCGGCGGTGCTTACCGGCGATGGCAGCCTTCGCGGGCGTCCGATGGGCCGCGTGGCGCGTCCGCTGCGGGCGCTTGGCGCACGCATCGACGGGCGCAAGGATGGGACGCTGCTGCCGATCGCCGTGCGCGGTCCGGTGTCGACCGGCGGGCGGGTGGAACTCGACGTGGCCTCGGCTCAGGTGAAGACGGCGCTGCTCCTGGCGGCGCGTCGGCACGGCATCGCTGTGCGAGAGCCCGAGACCAGCCGCGACCACACGGAGCGCATGCTGCGGCGGATGGGTGCGGCCCTGGAGGTGGCGGACGGGTGGGTGACGCTCGCGCCCACCGAGAGGCTGGATCCGCTCGATGTGGATGTGCCGGCGGACCTGTCGTCAGCAGCATTCTGGCTGGTGGCCGCTTCCATCGTGCCCGGATCGGAGCTGGTGCTTCGTAACGTGGGCATCAACCCCACCCGCACCGGCGTGCTCGACGCGCTCCTGGCGATGGGGGCCGACATCACGGTGGAGCCGGTGGACGCGAAAGGGGCCGAGCCCGTCGCCGACCTCGTGGTGCGCTACCGGGGCCTGCGGGGCGCACGCATCGATGGCGCACTCGCGTTGCGCGCGCTCGACGAGCTGCCGGTGCTGTCGGTGGCAGCCGCCTTCGCCCACGGCACCACCACGATCGCCGACGCTGCCGAGCTGCGGGTGAAGGAGTCGGATCGCATCGCACGCGTCGTCATGGGCTTGCGCGCTCTTGGTGTGGCGGTGGAAGAGCGGCCCGACGGCATGGTGATCGAAGGCGGCGGCGCGCAGGGTCCTGCACAGGTGGACTGCAAGGGCGACCACCGCCTGGCGATGTCGTTCGCTGTGGCTGGCCTGGCGGCCCCCGGCCAGGTCGAGCTCACCGCTGCGGAAGAGATGCGCACCAGCTACCCCACCTTCCTGAACGACCTCGCGCGGCTGGTCGCATGAGCAGCCGGCGGATCCGCATCGCGATCGACGGGCCCGCCAGCAGCGGCAAGGGCACCGTGTCGAGGGCGGTCGCGGCATCCCTTGGCTACCTCCACATCGACACCGGGGCGCTCTACCGGGCCGTGGCGCTGAGCGCGAAGCGGGCCGGTGTGTCGTGGGAGGATCCCGCAGCGCTGACCGCGCTCGTTGTGTCCCTGCCGCTCTCTTTGGTGTCGGACGGTGCTGAAGCCGCAGTCCACGTGGATGGCGAGGACGTGTCGGACGCGATTCGCGGGGCCGACATGGGGGAGGGGGCATCGGCTGTGGCCCGCCATCCTGGCGTGCGGGACGGTCTGCTCGGGCTTCAGCGTCGGCTGGCGGTGGGCGGGGGCGTGGTGATGGACGGCCGCGACATCGGCACCATCGTGCTCCCCGACGCCGAGCTCAAGGTCTACCTCACGGCCGATCTCGAGGTGCGGGCGCGGCGGCGCACCGATGATCTCGCGCTTCGTGGCGAGGTGGTGCCGTACGACAAGGTCTTGGCCGATCTCACCGTGCGGGACCACCGCGACATGACGCGGGAAGTGGCACCCCTGCGCGCTGCGCACGACGCGGTGGTGGTGGACTCCAGCCTGCTGTCCGTCGATGCGGCTGTGCGCGCCGTGGTCGAATCGGCGCGACAACGAGGAGCGTAGCCCCTGCGCTGTCGTCGGGTTCGTCGTTTGCTGGCCTCGCTCGGGTTGGTTAAGGCGGGCCGGATTTTCACCGACACTTGGACGGGCCCCTTGGTCCG
>CAYNFK010000047.1:0-35225 GCA_964396405.1 uncultured Enterobacteriaceae bacterium | reverse complement strand
ACTTTCCTCCCGCGGCCTGATGCCGCCGGCGGTCCTCTGTTCGCCTCGAACGCCCCACGTATAACGCACGTGTACGACGCTGCTGCTCAGCGGAGGGTGGTCGCCAGTCCAGCGTCGAGCTGCAGCCCTCGGAGGGCGTGCGCGCTGTCTCCGAGGAGATCCAGCCAGCTCTGCTCGCGTTCAGCTCGCACCTTCTCGGGGTGAGCGTAGGCCCCGCGGGCCTCCAGCGCGGCGATCGCGCGCAGCACCTCCGCGCGACCTGCCGCTAAGCTCGCCTCCACCTCGGCATCACCCGGCGGGAGCAGGCCCAGGGTGGCGAGCCGATGGACCGTCTCCAGATGATGGCCGGCGAACTTGAGCCGCTGGATGTCGAGCACCAGCCCGAACGTGGCCGGGGCTGCCTTTGCGGCAGCATCGAGGATGAGCAGCTCCTGGCCAAAGCGCCAGAGATGCAGCCGAGCCTGGGCTTCGAGCACGGCGCGGTCCGCGGGCTCCCCGAAGCCGTACGCCACCGCCGTGGCTACACCTTGTAAGAAGTGGGCGCCCCCACAAGGATGGCCAAAGATCCCCTGCCCTCGCTTCTGCAGCGGCTCCGTGCCGGCCCGTGCGCGCTCCAGCATGTCGGTGTCAGCCAAGAGTTGAGCCACGGCGGCGTGCGTGAATCCGTTCAGCGTGGTGGTGTGCCCCGAAGCGCTCCAGGTGAGCTCGCCGGGCGCCCAGGTGGCGGCGGACGAAAGCAGCCACGGCGTGTCGCCCCACGACGTGAACGACATCGCGCCGCTTGCGACCCACGTCGACCCCAGCTCGCCTCGCCAGAGGTCGGCCAGGGTGGCATCTTCCCCTTCCACCTTCACGCGGTGCGATGGGGGAAAGCCAAGCTCCACCAACGTCTTGAGCACCAGGGCCTCGTGGGGCTCCAGGGGCGCACCGGTGGCGGATCGACGCGGGACCTCCACACGGTCGGGACCCGTCCTGCGCGCAAACCGCGACAGCAGCGCATCCGCCGCGGGTTCGCCGTCCTCCATGCGCGCGTCGGGTCCCAGCGCGAGAAGTCCGTGGGCGAGCGCCCAGCCGTTGCCTGGATCACGCAGCATCTCTGCGGCTACAAACGACGTCAACGACGTTCGGGCAGCACCCAGCTCGGTGGTCGGCGTGCGCGCGTAGGGCGACGCCTGCGGAAGGTGCCGAAGCACCGGGTTCGGCAAGGTCCGCTCCGCGGGCTCCTGCGGAGCTTCTGGCGCCGACGGGAGAGCCGCCTGGTCTGGCGCCACGGAAGGCCCGCCGCACGCCGTCAGGGCCACCAGAAGCAGCGTGCGGCCGCGGAAGGGGCCCAACGCGATCACGGCTCGCCCTCTACCTCGGCGCGAAGGCGCTCCTGCACATCGATGCGCTCGATGCGACCATCGTGCACCACCCAGATCACGTCCTGGTCGACCACAAAACGCGGGCAGGTGCTGCCCAGCTCGGACCAACGGACCCGAAAGGCCTCGACACCGGGCTTCTTGTATCGAATCACCCACCCGTGGTCGGTGAGCACCCAGAGCTTCTTCTTCTCGTCGAGTTGAGCCGACCACGACTCGTAGCCCACAGGCAGGCTGTCTGCGGCCAGGATCTGAGCGTACCGGAACCCGTCGAGCCCGTAGGTGACGATGCCTGTGCGGAACACCAGCGCGAGGCGGTGGTTGGCCGTGGTGAACGCGTCGATGGGCGCACCGTCTTCGAACAGGAAGCGCGCGGTCTCGTTGCCATCGAGGTCAAACACGAACCCCTCGTTGCCCCAGACCACCGCGATCTGGCCCTTCGCGACGAGCACGTGAGCGGCACCGCTCGCACCGGCCGCCGCCGCCTTCATCTCGGACTCGACCCGCCACGCTGCGAGCAGCTTGCCCTCGGCATCAAAGCGCCGGACCTTGCCGATGGCATCGAGCACAACGATCTGATCGCCTTCCTTTCCCGGAATCAGCGCGACATCGACGGGCTGCATGAAGCCGCCGTCTTGCTTGGTGGCCTCGCGACCCGAGACGTAGTGCGCCCGCCGACCGCCGAACCACGCATCCGTGACCTCGGCCGAGCCCTCGCCCCAGGCCTCCTGGAACCGCCCCTCCGTGTCGTCGAAGACGCTCACGCGGTTGTTGGCCACATCGGCGATGTACAGCTTGCCTTCCAGGCTGCGCACCACACCCATGGGCTCGCCGAAGGAGCGCAGCGCGCCCTTCTCCCAGCCTTCGACACCCCAGGTGGGAAAGCTGCGCCGACCGCCGCCCTTGAGCTCCGCCCAGGCCTCGAAGTATCCAGACGTGGCCGCCAACCGACGCGACTCCGCGCCCGTCGTGCGCAGCGACGCAAGCTCGATCGCCGGAATGGCGTTGGCGTCTTTGAGCTTGAGCAGGGCCTCCACCGCGACGGGGTCCGGCGGCAGCGCCGAGACCCGGAAGCCCGCCGGCACCTCGCGCTTGACCCGCTCGCGCAGGTACGGAGCACCGTCGCCGGCCCAGTCCATGAGCACGGCCATCGCGTCGCGGTCGCCGAACTCAGCCGTGCTGATCTGGTCGAACAGCGCGATCACCTTGTCCTTGTGGGCGGCCGCAGCCTTCTCCCCCGCAGGCGACGCCGTCCACGTCTCCAGCTTCGCGGCGGCCGGGCGATCCCCCGCAGCGAAGTTTACAGCCACCTCGGCCAGGAAGGTGTCGTTCCGGAGAAAGCCGGCGTAGGCGCCATCGACCGTGAGTCGCACGGCCGACGCCGTACCCTCGACCGCCACATCCACGCGCTGAATGCCGTGCTCCGCGCCGTCGCGCAGGCGGGCCTCTGCGGTGACCGGCTCGCCCTCCCCGATGAGCGAGATGGTGACGGTGTGCGGGCGTCCGTTCTCCTTGAGCGAGCGGGTGCCGCGGGTGAGATCCCCAGGCCACAGCGAGATGTTCTTCACGTCGACCGGGCGATCGAAGCGAATCTCGATCCACGACCCCTCGCCCACGCCGGCCACACCCTCCGACCAGCCGGTGGTGAGCAGGCCGTCGAACGCGGACTCGGCGGGATGGCGCACGCCCTCCCCATCGACCAGCTCGCTGCTGGCACGAACGGACGCAGCATGCGCCACGGACACGAAGCACGCCCCGGTGAGCACCGGGAACAACAGGCGACGCATGCGATCCTCCCGCGACGTCAGAGGGACGACGTGGCCTCTTCGTCGAGCGTGTCGGAGCCCGCCGAGCAGTTGATGTAGACGCTCTCGCACGACAGCGGCAGGTCCGCCGTGCGCGGATCGCCGGACGGGCAGCTCAGCGTCTCGACGTCGGCCAAGCACTGGGTGGCGAACGACGGCTGGTACGCGCAGCGACTGGACAGGTCGTTGATCGACTCGTTGTAGCGAAGCACGCAGTCCTCGACGGTGAGGATGCCGTCGAAGGTGAGCTGAGCCTCATCCTCGCAGGCGAGCACGTGCTCACACCAGCCCTCGGCGTAGGGGCCCACGAACTCGGACTGGGGGGGGCCACAGGCGCCCGCAAAGAGCGCGAGCGAGGCGAGAGAAGCAAAGCGCACGTCGACCTCCGGAGGATCGGCTGGCACCCTACCCGAACCTCCTCCGGGCCACAACAGGGTCTTTCGCGATCGCACGAACGGTTCACCAGCCGAGCGGTCAGCGATCCGACAACGGGAGCGGCAAGGTCTCTTGCTCAGCATCGAACCGATCGGGCCGCCAGTGCCGACGGCAGCGCGCTTCGTACGCGTCGGTGGCACCGAGCAGAACCCGTGCGTCGCGGTGCACAAGGCGCTGGGAGCGGTTGGCAGGCGCTCCACACACCGTGCACACGGCCAGCTCCTTGTCGATGAACTCCGCCACAGCGAGGAGCTGCGGCATCGGCTCGAACGGGACCCCTCGAAAGTCCTGATCGAGGCCCGCCACAATCACGCGCAGGCCGTCATTCGCGAGCTGCTCACACACAGCGGGCAGCTCGCCGTCAAAGAACTGCGCTTCGTCGATGCCCACCACGTCGACGTCGACGGCGAGCGCAAGGATCTCGGAAGCGCTGGACACCGGCACGCACCGAATGCTGGCCTTCCCGTGGGTGACGACCTCATCGACAGCGTAGCGCACATCCATCGCCGGCTTCACCACCAGCACGCGCTGGCGCGCGATGCGCGCGCGCTCCAGACGGCGGAGCAGCTCCTCGGTCTTGCCCGAGAACATGCAGCCGACGATGACTTCGATCCAGCCGGCACCCGGCGGGTAGGCGTGAGGTCGCATGGGCGGCGACTAGCACGTCACGCGTCGTCAGGCTTCGCCGGGCTCGGCCCGGTCCCCACCCCATGCGGCCATGGCACTCCGGATGCGGTCGGCCACCTCGGGCTCCTCGTCGACATCCACATGCTCCAGCGCCTCGTGGAGACGATCGAGGGCGGCCGCCATGCGTCCAGCCGTGCGATCAAGGTGCGCCGCGATCCACGCAGCATGCACCCGCGTGCGGTCGTCGAGGTCGTCGAGATCGAGCAGCCGATCCAACGAAGGTGAGGAGGTGGCACCTCCCTCCAGCTCGTCCAGGGCGCGCACGAGCAGCACCCGGCCAAGGTTGTCGGGGTCGGCAAACCGTGCCGCACACGCCGCCTCAAGGAGGGGGCCCGATCGATCGGTCCAGCCCACCTCCGCCGCGACCTCCGCCATCGCCCACAGCACCTCGCCGTCGCCGCGTGGAAGCACCCCAGCGCCGCGCACGAACCCTGAGCGCGCCAAGGTGAACGCCTGCTCGATGGCCGCCGCCGAGCCCCGCTGATCCAACAACTCGAGGAGGCCGAGCCCTGCCCACGCCGGGGGCCGCCGAATGCCATCCCCACCGTCTCCCTCTCCTTCGGTCAGCGTGTGCAGCGCGTGCTCGGCGCGCGACAGCAGATCGGCCCGCGCCGCCTCATCGGGAACCACAGCAGGCAAGAGACGGAGCAACCCGGCGCGCACGCCTTCGTGTCCGGGCACGGCGACGATCTCGCCGAGACACTCGGCTTCCGATTCGCGGAAGAACGCGATCGCGGGCCCAGCGTCAGCACCAGGCGCGAGGTGAGGGAGCAGCGTGAGCCAGGCCGCACGGGCCTCAGGATCGAGCAAGGAACCTCCAGGGAGCCCCCCTCTATGCGACGTGCGTGGATCGGCTCAACTCCCCGGATGTCGTACCGATGTCTGCAACCAGCTTCACGACGTGTCGCCGAGGTGCCCATGCCGTCTTCCCACGCAACGACCCATCCTGAGGCCGAGATGGCGCCGCTGGTGTCGCGTGCGGTGCACGTGCTGGGCAGCAGCCCCCGGGGAGCGACCCGCAAAGATCTCCTCGCCGCGATGGGACTCCAGGCCGGCGTGTGGCCCGCGCTGCGAGAAGCCCTCGATGCGACCGACGTGATTCGTTCGGTGGGGCGCGGTCCCGGACTTCGCCACATCCATGTGCGCTTCCTCGATGACGTGCCCGAGGAGACCCTGCGGATCAGCGAGCGCGGGCCGCGCAGTCAGCAGCTCGATCAAGCCCGCCTCACCCTCCGCGACACCCTGCGCGACGGCAACACCATCGACTCCACCGACGCGCAGCGCATCACCGGCCTCAAGGCCGACCCTGTGCGTCGGCTCCTGCTGGAGCTTGTCGACGAAGGCAAGCTGGAGCGCTCCGGCAAGAAGCGCGCCACCCGGTACCGCTGGGTCGAGTGACCCAGCCCTTCGCAGAGGGCTTCAGCTCGCGTCGCGCGCCAGGCGGAACCCCAGCGCGGACCAGCGGGCCACGGGTGCTGCACTGGTGAGCGCCTTGGCCCAGGATGCCAGCGCCGGCTGCTCGTACGAGCCCGGATGGAGAAGGTAGTCGTCCCCTGCCCGCTCGCCGGTCCACTCGGCAGCGTTCCCCGCCAGATCGCGCAGGCCTTCAGGCGTCGCATCCTGAACGTACAGGCCCACGGCCGTGGTGCGGCCGAGCACCTCTTCCTTGGTGTTGGCGTTGCCCTCCACGAAGGACTCACCCCACGGGTAGTTCCGCTTCACGGACCCGCGCACAGCGAAGACGCGCTCGTACCATCGCGGAAGGCGGGCACCGGCAGCGCGAGCGTACGCGTCGGCCTCGTACCAGCTCACACCCACCACCGGCTGATTGGGCACCACGAAGTCGGCGGCATCGTCGCGCACGGCCAGCTCGGGCCATGGCTGGGGCTCGTTGCGCAGCCAGGCCCAGCCCTCTTCACTCCACGCCGCCGCTTCGCGGTAGCCACCGGCATCCACCCAGGCCCGGTACTCCTGGTTGGTGACCGAGAACCGACCCAGCTCGAACGCATCACCCGACGGCGGGCTCAGGGTGACCCAGTAGTCGGCCGCTGTGGGGAGTCGTAGGCGCGGGTCGCCGACGTAGCCAAGCAGGACGCCGCACGCGACGCGTGCACGGGCCTGGCCCTCACCGCCCTCCACGATCGCCACGAGCAGGTCGCGGAGCTGGTCCACCTCGTCATCGTCGAGCTCGTTGGCGTACCAGCCCGCCAGCAGCTCGTCCTGGAAGGCGGCCAGCTCACCGGCCGCCCGAGAGGGGGAGAGGCTGACGAGATCCTGAATGCGCGTGCGCCACTCGCTGGCCATGGGTCCTCCGGACATGGTGCCGGTCTATACGGACGCCCCGCGCCCCGCCAAGACCGGTGCCCGGAGCGACACCGACGTCTCAGAACTGGAAGTAGATGAAGTCCCCGCCGCCGACCCGCGCGAACGTGAGGATCGCGGCCGCGCCGGCCGTCCACAGCGCGGTGCGCACAGGCCAGCCCCAGCCCGTGGACTCCAGCCGCGGGGTGATCTGCCGCTCCCACACCAGCGCCACGAACAGCGGGAGGGCGCACAGCGCCGTGGTGGCCAGCATCACCCCCGCAGCGGCCCACGCCTCACGCGGAGCCTCCCATGGCACCTGGGTGAGGTGCCCCACGAGGCGCCCGAGGTGGGTCTCGCGGAACAGCAACCAAGATACCGTGGTGAACGCAAACATCAGCAGCACCGCCGCAGCGCCGGAGCCCGGCGCGTTGCGAACGGCACGTGGGATCAGCGGCTTCACCAAGCGGTAGCCTGTGATGAGCGACGCGTGGAACACGCCCCACAGCACGAAGTTCCAGCTCGCCCCGTGCCAGAACCCCGAGAGCGTCATCGCACCGAACGTGGATCGCGTGGTGCCCCAGAAGCCGCCGCGGTTTCCGCCGAGCGGAATGTACAGGTAGTCGCGGATCCAGGTGCTGAAGCTGATGTGCCAACGGCGCCAGAAGTCCGATGGATCCTTCGCAAGGTAGGGATTCTTAAAGTTTTCCATAAGCTCGAAGCCCATCATGCGAGAGATCCCGCGCGCGATGTCGGTGTAGCCCGAGAAGTCGGCCAGGATCTGGAGCGTGAAGCCCAAGGTGGCCGCCCACACCAGCGGCCAAGACGGGTCCGTGAGCACGAAGATCTTGTCGACATACGGGCTGATCACATCGGCCACACAGACCTTCTTGAACGCGCCCCACAGCGAGAGCGACAGGCCGCTCCAGGTCTGATCCCAGGTGAAGCGTCGGGGCTGCTCGCACTGAGGGAGCAGGTTGCTCGCGCGCTCCACGGGCCCCGCAACAAGCTGCGGGAAGAAGCTGATGAACACGAGGTAGTCGAGAAGATTCTTCCGAGGTTCCAGCTCGCCTTTGAAGATGTCGAGCGTGTAGGACATCGTCTGAAAGGTATAGAAGCTGATGCCCACGGGCAGGAAGATCCCTAGCGTGTGGACCGAGTTCCCTACCCCCATCGCATCGAGGGCCGCGGCCACGTTCTCCAGCAAGAAGTCCATGTACTTGAACCAGCCGAGCAGCCCAAGGTTGCCCGCCAGCGAGATGGAAAGGAACGCCCGCTTCCACTGCGGCCAGCTCCGCATCGCGAGGCCGCACGAGTAGTCGAGCACGGCGGACCCGTAGAGCAGCACCAGAAACCACGGGTGGACCCAGCCGTAGAACACCGCGCTCGACACGAGCAGGAGCACGTTCTGACCCACGCGCGGCAGCGCCCAATACAGGCCGTACACGATGGCGAAGAATGCGAGGAACTCGGGCTGAACGAACGTCACTCGCCCACCGCCTTCAGCGCCGCGATCTCGACGGCACCCGCAGCTCCGGTGAAGTCCACGCACACCTCGATCTGCGCGGTCCCCGCAGGAACCGGTGCCCGCACCTGCACGTCGGACCACGCGGTCTCGGTGAGCCGGTGCACGAGCACCCCGGGCTTGCCGGGCGCGCGCTCGACCTCCTCCCCAGAACCGTCGAGAAAGCGCACCACCACAGCCGCCGTCTGGAAGGCCGAGCGACTGTCCCGCAGCGCGATCACCCTGGCACGGCCCTGCACGACGACACGCGCCGAAGGGCCCAAGCTCGGCAGGCAGGCCCGCTGGGGGGAAGGCGCCGTCTCCTCGTAGACCAGGCCCCCCTCGGACGCTGTCAGCGACGCGAGCGGGGTCTTAGAGAGAGCCAATGCGAGCGCGGGAGGCGCTCCAGCCTCGGATGGCTCGGCCTCGGTCGAGGGTGTCTGAACGTCTGGCGTTTGGACCTCTGCCCCGTCCGGCGCGTGGTCGGTGAGCGCGAGCGCCTGGATCAGCAGGTGGGCACCGGTTGCCGGGACCTCCACCTCGACCTCCACGTCGACCGCGTCGTGGGGGATCTCCCATGCGAGCGGCAGGTGGTGCGGGATCGCATCGAGCAGCTCGGCAGGGATCTGGAGTCGCGCGTACTCGCGCCCGCCGGCCCGCACCACGATCTGCACGCCGGTGACGGCCTCACCGAAGGCCTGCATTCGAATCTCCAGGCCACGCGCACCACCAAGCATGGCCGCGGGTGCGGTGTGGGTAAGGACCACCTTTCCGCCCGGGTGGACCCACTCTGCATCCAGGCACCGGCGGCCCGGAATGTCGGCGATCCAGTGCACGGTGTACGCGCGTCCATTGGTCCGCGGATCCGAGCCGTCCGATCCCACGAAGATCAGGCCATCGCTGCGGCCCAACCACCCACCCGGCGTCTTCTGCTTCAGCTCGGCGAGCGCAAGGTTGGGGAGTGCCAACGGAACCCCGTCTTCCCGCAGCTCGATCGGCGCGCAGGTAGCCCCCGCAAAGCGCCCCAGGCGCGCGTGATCCGTGGTCGAACCCACCAGCTTGGACGGCCAGAGCGCCACGCCTTCCACCGGGCCCGACTTCAGCTCACCGTCAGGTTCCACGATGTTCGGCACCTCGTCGCGCCGGATCTTCACCACGTCGCCCTTCACGGCCAGCATCGGCAAGGGACCCGGCGACAGCTCCTGCACGGTGCCCACCACCGCCCGCAGCTGCCCCTCCTGCTCCACGGCGAGCGCCTGCACCAGCGTCCACGCACCCCCAGGCGGCACGGTCCACGACAGCGTGACCTCACGATTCGCCGGAAGCACCACCGTCCCCGACGACCGTCGGCCCCGGATGAGCGCCTCTTGAGGCACGCCATCCACAGCCCACGACGCGCTCCCCTCACCGCTCACCCGCACCCACACCGCATGGGCTTCCGTGGGGACTGGCGCGGCGGGCAGCGTGATCTGCAAGGTGGTGCCCGGGTACACCCACCACACAGGGCGCGGGTGGTTCTCGACCCGCAGCGGCACCTCGGTGGCGAGCTGCGCGCTTAGGTTCTCGGTCTCGGTCGACGGACACGCGAAGAGGATGCCAGCGCGGTGAGCCGACACGCCCGAGCACCCCGCCTGACGCTGGGCGTAGTTGGCCCCGCCGGCGAGTCGGGCACCGTCGGCCACAGCCACGATCGGCGACACCGCGTGCACGCCGAGCCGCAGCAGGGCGTCGTCGGCTAGGCCGGCGAGGTCGGGCGCGGTCAGCCGGCGGCAGCAGGGCGGGTCGGTCGCCGCGGCGGGGAGGAGGTCGATGGACGGCAGCGCATCGGGGGTTCCCACCCGAGCCACCGCCACCGGAACGAGAGGCGCGAGGGCCTCGGGGAACTCGACGTCCAGGCCCTCCCCAAGCTCACTCCACCACGCGATCACAGCATCCGTGAGCAGGCCGCGCCCGAAGCTGTTGAGGTGCAGGGGGTCCGAAAAGGCGCTGGGGGGCACCGAGAGACCGGTCATGTCGAGGTAGCCAGAACCGGGAGCGTCGTTGAACAGGCCCACCAGGTCGCGCTCTGCGTCCACGTCGCCCAACGAGAGCAGCGCACCCGGTGCCAGCGGAACGTTGATGAACAACACCCGCCCGCCGTTGGACGTGACCAGCTCCACCAGCTCGGCCATCATCGAGGTCTGGAGGCTGGGCTTCGGGGTGGATGCTGCTGCAGCATCCACCTCGACGATCGGCATGGCTGCGCGGTGCAGCGCGAAGTCCACGGCACCCTCGCGCTCGAAAACACTGGCCAGCAGGGCCTCACCCTCGGCGTCATCCGCAGCGAACGGCGCCAGCGCTGCGTGCTTCACCTCGCTCAGGATGGCGTCCTTGAGCTCCTGGCGGTGCCGCAGCGCACGCTCCATCCACCAGGATCCTCCGCCCCGGCCTAGCTTAGCGAGCACCTCGCCATCATCGGGGGTGAGTTGCTCGGCGAGCCGTGCACGGGAGAGAGGAGCGTTGGGCTCCGACAGCAGCGCAAACCACGGCGTGTTGGGGATGATCACCAGCTTGGGTCGGTGGCCACGCCCGTAGACGCGGTGCTTCAAAAGCGTGTACCACCCCGCCGACGTGAACCCGTCCACCGACAGCCGCACCATTCGACCGGGCACACCCAGCGCAGCCGCGAGCCGTTCCTCATCGAGCGACACCCGCGCGATGCTGTTGCCGACGATCACGATCTCGGGGTCTGCCGCATCCACCGCCACATCCATGGCGCGGACCTTCTCACTCGGCTCCAGGCTGGGCGCCGAGAACGCCCACGCCATCCAGCCTCCTGCCACAGCCAAAGGGAGCAGCACAGCGAGCGCGGCCTGGAGGGCGTTGGGTGCAGCCAGCGAGCGAGTCAGCGGTCCCTCCTGGTGACGATGCCTGTGGGTCTACCCCACGCGCCCGACGCCGGGCAGAAAGCTCAAAGAGCCGGCTGAAGCGCCGCCAGCGGCACCGTGACGGTGCGCACGGTCACGCCACTGTGTGCCGATCGGAGCTCCAGATGGACTTCACCCGCGCTCCAGTCCACGCGCACGGTGCCGAAGTTGTCTTCGCTCACCATGCCGCCGAGCCTTGCGCCGTCGACCTCGTCGCGGCCGAAGGTGCGGTTGAGCGAGGAGCTCGTAATCTCGTAGAGCGGATAACTTCCAGCCGTGCTCCGGTAGAGGGCTCCGAGGTGACGGTCCCCCGAGAGGAACACAACGCCGCTTGCGGCGGTACGCTGGATCAGCGCCAGCAGGCGGGCCTGTTCATGGGGCAGGTTGCCCCAACGCTCGAAGGGGTGACGATCCGCCAGCACCTGAATGCTGCTCACCACCAAGCGAAGGTCGGCAGGCTCACGCAGCGCGGCCTCCAGCCAGTCCCACTGGGCCTCGCCGAGCATGGACGAGGTGGTGTCGGTCGATGGGACGTAGCGGATGCCACGCTCCCCCGCCGGGGCAGGAACACCCTCCAAGGGCCCGCGGAACGAGCGCGTGTCGAGCAGAATCACCTGCACCCGACGCCCTGGAGGGCCATACGTTGCCGACGTGTACACCCCCGGTCGGGCACGCCGCGGATCGTCGGCAGGAACCTGCCAGAAGTCGAGGAAGAGCGCCTCCGACCCCTCCCGGATCGCGAGTTCCGCGCCGGCGTCGTTCTCGCCGTAGTCATGGTCGTCCCACGTAGGCAGGATCGGCACGGCCTCTCGGAAGCGCTGAAACGCCTCGTGCGCAGCGAGCTGGGCGTAAGCGGCTTCGACGCGGCTGAGATCGCCTGGAAGCAACGTGACGCCCCCATCCGGTCGCACCACGACGTCGGCGTACACGTTGTCGCCGGCAGCGATGAACAGGTCAGGCTTCGCCGCGGCGACCACGTCCCAGAAACCTTGGGGATCCGCCTGCTGGTTGCACGAGCCGAAGGCAATGACCTCGACCTCGGGCAACGCCGGCGCAGCGCTCGGCGACGGGGAGGTCGCACGTGTGGCGCACGCGGCCAGCAGGACCGCAAAGCCAAAGGGGCGCACCGCCTAGCTCGGCGCGCGCTGACGCAGGGGTCCGCCGTGCAGCAGCTCGTCGGTGATGTCTTCCACATCGACCGTGCGCGCGCGCGCAGCCTGGAGCGCCTTCGCGTCGGCCTCGGAGGCCGCACTGAGCTGGCCACCCGGGCCGACCACCAAGCGGTGGCCGCGCCACTCCAGATGGCGGCTTAGGATGCCGGCCACGTAGCAGCCGGTCCAGATCCACACGCGCAGGATCTCGAGCGGCCACGCCCACAGCGGCATGGTGCTGCCCCGAAGCGCTCGAACATAGACCTGCGCGCCGACCATGTGCAGCAGCGCGATCAGGCCTGCGAACACCAGCACAGGCGGGCGGTGGTCGACCACGACCGCGCCCGTGGCCCACAGACCGGGCACCAGCAGCGGCTCAAGGATGTAGCCGCCCGGAAGCGACCACCGACGCGTCTTGGCCCAGCGGCTGTGGCGGCGCAGCGTCTGCTGGATCGTGCCCATGATGTTGCGATTCTCGATGAGGTCCGGGAGGATCTTCACGATCCATCCTGCCTCGATCGCGAGCGTGCCGATGGCGAAGTCCTCGGCCATCAGATCCTTCACGCGCTCAAACCCACCGATCGCGTTGAGCGCCTCACGCCGCAGCGCGATGCTCTTGCCCACCGTGACCGCGAGCTTGCCGTTCGTGTAGTGCACGCCCGTGACCACGCCGGGTGCCACGTGCGTGGCGAGCAGCAGGTTCTCCATGCGCGCCCCGAACGTGCGCTCGCCGGTGCCCGCCACCACGTTGCTGACCACGCCGACGTTGGGCTCCTCCAGCGCCGCCACGAGGCGGCGAAGGTAGTGCGGGTGCACCCTCACGTTGCTGTCGGACACGAGGATGATCTCGCCCGACGCGTGCGTCATCAGCCCGACAAGCTGAGCCGCCTTGGGATTGAGCGCCGCGTGCGGGTCGGTGAGAATGACCCTTCCGTCGACCTCGGGGTGGCGCTCCAGGAACGCCCGGACGATCGGCAGCGCCTTGTCGTCCATCGAAGCCACGCCGAACAAAATCTCGTAGTCGACCTCCGCCTGCCCTGCGAAGGACTCCAGGTTGCAAGCGAGCTCGTCATCGAGCCCGGCAAGCGGCTTGAGCACGGTGATCCGCCGCACGGGCACCGGCCGCCGCACCTCCACCCGCGCGCGCCACTTCCGCAGCTCACGGTGGAAGGTGACCTGCTGGGCTAAGTACATCACCGCCGCGCCGACGGTGAGGATCACGAAGATGGCGAGGGGGAGAGTCAAGCAGACAGCATCCTGTGTGCGCCGCGCTGGGGGGTCGCACGGGACCCAGCAGGCTCTGCCGGAGCCGCGTTCCGTCTACTACGTCCAGGAACCCATCGCCACTGCGGCCGGGCTGCGCCAACCGTGCTAGGCGCGCCCACTCCCGAGGAGAGCGGCCATGACCTCCAGCCAGCCTGACATCGACGTCTCGTACAGCGTCAGCAACGACTTCTTCGAGCTCTGGCTCGACCGGAACATGCACTACACGTGCGCTGCGTACCTCAACGGTGACGAGACGCTCGAGGAGGCCCAGACCAAGAAGTCCGCCATCCTCGCAGACTACGCTGAGGTCACGCCCGAGAGCCTCGTGCTCGACATCGGCTGCGGCTGGGGCTCCACGCTCGAGTACCTCACCACCGAGCGCGGCGTGAAGGAAGCCCACGGCATCACGTTGTCGACGGCGCAGCTCGCTTGGGTACACGAGCGCAACGTCCCGGGCGTGAAGGCGTGGCTCCAGGACTACAACACCTACGAGCCGGTCCGGAAGTACGACGCGCTCGTCAGCATCGAGATGATCGACCACCTCTGCTCCCCCGCCCAGGCGCGTGAAGGAAAGGCCGTGGAGATCTACCGCAGCTACTTCAACAAGCTCGCAAGCTGGGTGAAGCCTGGCGCGTGTTTCGGGTTCCAGGCGATCCTCTCCGACCGCGTGCCGCGCAAGCGTCAGGATGTGGAAGACCTCGCGTTCACCGCCAACGTCATCTTCCCGGGCGGGCGCAACCCTCGCCTCGAAGAGCTGGTCATGGCGGTGCGCCCAAGCTGGGAGATCGTGGAACTTCGCACGCAGCGCGAGGACTATGGCCGCACCACGGGCGAGTGGCTGCGCCGCATGCGTCTGCACGAGACCCACATCCGCGCCACCTGGGGCGATGCCCTGTACGACGACTACGAGCGCTACCTCGACACCTGTGTGCGCGGCTTCGCCCAGCACTGGTGCAGCGACGTGCAGATGAAGCTGCGCCGCGTCGGCTAGGGTCTCTTGGCCGTGCACCCTCCACGGCCCTCTCCTGCCTCGGCAGGTCCCATGCGCCCTGCTGGAGTCCCGATGCGCCTGCTGCTCGCCCTGTGGACCACGTCTGCTCTTGCCAAGGAGCCGCTGATCGACGTCACTGAGGTGGCGCTCGGCACCGGCACGGGCATCGTGGCGCTCCCTCTCGGCCCATTGGAGGACCGGTTCACAGCCCAGGGCTGGGCTCCGTTTGCGCCGGTGATGTTGGAGACGCTCGCCGTCAACGGCGAGCTGTACGCGAACCGCCACGTGCCTGGCTTCGACCACATCGAGTACCGCGACACCCGTAGCCGCGACCCCAACGATGCCGTCCGCACCGACTTCTCCTACACCTACGACATGCTCTCCTACGGCTACGCGGCCGTGGCCCACAAGGGTTGGTTCGTGGTGCCGCGGGTGGGGATCGGCCTGGTCACCGCCACCGCCACGGCCACGCCCAAAGCCCCCGAGACCTTTGGCACCCTGCTGGAGGAGCCTCAGCGGTCGCTCACCATGCAGGCGAACGCGTTCGTGCTCGACATCGGCACCGGCCTCTCCTACCTCGTCGCGTTCGGCGGACGCGATGCCCTCGGCATTCGCACGGGCCTGCGCATCGGCATTCGGGTGGGCGGACTCATCGAGCTCTTCCACACCTCCGGGGGAACCCGACTCTGGTCCACCCAGGGCGAGCCCGTGGCGGGGGCACCCGACGTGTTCTTGGGCGGGCCCTACCTGCGGGTGGTCATCTCGCCGTCGTTGCTGCACCGAGGCGTGCACGTGCGCACCCGCAAGGCCAAGTGATCCGGTCGTACCCGGATCATCCAGCCTCAATCGAGTTGAGTTTGGGTCGATGACCACGACGTAGGTCGAGGTCGTCCTCATGCTTCCCTTCGCGCTCTGGCTGGCCGCCTGTGGTCCCGGTCCCGACGCTGAACCCATCCCCGAGCCGCTCCTCGAGGACGAGATCGAGGCGTGGGCGGCGTACGAGGCGTCGACAGTGAGCGTCTCCGGGCGCGTGCTGGACGCTGCCGGCACACCCCTCGTTGGGGCGTCGGTGTCGGTCGACGCGACCAGCACAACCACCGACGACACCGGCCACTACACGTTGGGCGGCCTGCTGCGTCGCAACGCGATCTGGCGTGTAGAGGCTGCCGGCTATCGCACGCACCTCGCCGCCGCCGAGCTCTCGGTGCCTGTCGATCAAGTCGCCGTGGGCCTCGCCGACGTCCACCTCGACGCCGTCGTGCCCGGCACCACAAGGTTCTTGTTCGCCGGCGACATGGCGCTGGGTCGACGCTACCTCGATCCCGAGGACGACACGCCGCGTGGTGTGCTGCCGCCGCTGGATCCGATGGCGACGATTCGCCTCGACCGCGTCGAAGAAGACAGCGTCGATGTTGTGGCCGGGATGATCGACTGGTTTGAGGTGGCCGATGTGCGCGCCGTGAACCTGGAGACGCCGGTCACCGACGCACCGACCACACCGCACCTCACCAAGGAGTGGGCGTTCTTCACGCTGCCGGGCTCGCTGGCTTCGCTGGAGGCGCTGGGCGTCGCGTTCGTCTCGCTCGGCAACAACCACGTCTACGACTACCTGGAGGCGGGGGTCACCGACACCCTCAACCACCTGCGTGAGGCCGAGCTCGGCTTTGCCGGTGCAGGCCGCAACGCCGATGAGGCCTTCGTGCCCTGGCGGTTCAGCTCCAGCGACACGGACTACACCTTCGTGTCGGCCACCTCCATCGCTGGCGTAGGCCGCGCCACTCCGCTGTTCACCGCGGACGACACCAAGGGCGGGGCGGCAGATCTGCGCGACACTCAGCGCCTCGTTGCAACCATCGGGGGCGAGGTCGACGCGGGCCGCACGCCCATTGCGTTGGTGCACATGGGGGTGGAGTACAGCCGCACGCCGAACGAATACGCCATCGACCGAGCGCAGACGGCCGTGGACGCTGGTGCGGCCTTCGTGATCGGCCACCACCCCCACACCACCCAGGGCTTCTCGTTGCTCGATGAGCGGCTGGTCGCGTGGAGCCTCGGGAACTTCGCGTTCGACCAGGACCGCCTGGAGACGTTCGCGGGCTACACACTCACTGTGGATGCAGCGGGCGACACCACCGGCCCGGTTCATGTGCTCCCGCACGTCATCGACGAGTACCGGCCTGTGCTGGCAACCGGCTCCCTCGCAGAGCGCGTGCTTCGCGACGCGGGCACGCACTCCACGCCCGAGCTCACGGTGCAGCTCGACGGCGGCCACGGGCGCGTGGTGGCCCCCGTCCCCACGCCGTTTCGTTCCGTGGAGGTGCAGGTCCCCATCGACGAGCACGGCATGGGCTACCTCGATCTTCGACCCGAGCTCGGCGCCAACGAGAGCGTGGTGGGTGCGGAGTTGGTGCGCGGTGCGTCCCGATGGTGGCTGGGCCGCGACCATCTGTTGTTCGGCGACTTCGAGGATCACGACGTCGACAGCGACCTGCTCGAAGCGGCTGCTTGGTTCCGCGGCGCCTCGAGTCGGGTCTGTCTCACCGGTGCCCACGCTGGCACCGCCGGCCTGTGTCTCTACCGCACCGAGCGGTCTCGCGACCCCGCAAGCGTCGCGTTCCGGTTTCGCGTGCGGGTGCCCGGCGACGCCGAGAACGAGCCCCTCAAGGACCTCACCCTGCTGGGCTGGATCCGCGGCGACAATGCTGGCCCAAGCGAGGTCTACGCCCGCCAGTACGCGAGCTTTGGCGACAAAGAGTTCGGGAAGCAGGACCTGGTGATCGTGGAGGGCACCTTCGACTGGACCTCGTTCGCCGTGCCCCTCGACCTACCACCCGATCAGGCGGACGCTGTCGACCCGTGGGCTGACAACGCGCGCGCGGTGCGCATCTTCGTGAACCAGTTCCCGCCCTACGCAGGTGCGGGCCGTCTCACCGTCGACGACCTCGCTGTGGTGGCCTGGGAGTTCGGCCCCTATGACGCACCCGACCCGCGCGTGGTGCGCGCCCCGAACAGCGCGGCCTTCCTGCGGGTGGAAGGCGCGCCGGGCACCACCGCGTCAGTCACCCTGCGCGTGGCGACGGTTCCGGGGGCCTAGCGCCGCAGCGCGGCCCCCCTGCCCGAACGGCCGCGCGAGCGTTCAGTGGTGGTGGTGTCCACCGGGGCCGTGCGCGTGACCGTGACCGCGCTCCTCCTCCGAGGCCTCCCGAATGCCGACGATCTCCACATCGAAGTGGAGGTTCTGGCCCGCCAGCGGGTGGTTCGTGGTGAGCGTGACCTGCGCGCCTTCGGTCTTGTGGATCCACAAGGTGACCACACGCCCATCGCTCCCCTGCGCCTGCACGGGCGTGCCGACCTCAATCGGCATGTTCTTCGGGAACTCGCTGCGGTGCACGGACTGAAACGCGTCGGCGTCTAGTTCCCCATAGGCATCGGCGGGCGTGACGTCGGCACGCACCTTCGCGCCCACCTGCTTCCCGAGCAGCGCAGACTCAAGTCCTGGCACGATGTTTCCGTAGCCGTGGAGGTAGGTCATGGGCTGGTCGCTCGATCGGTCGATCACCGCGCCGTCGTCGCCCGTGAGCACGTAATGGAACTGCACCACGCGACCGTCTTGAACCGTGAGGACCTCACTCATGGCGTACTCCCTTGCGGCGTAGGGCCGCGGCCGCTCCCGCTAGCGCGGGACGCGTTCGGGGGCGAAGTCCACCCACTCGGATGCGCGCGCGGGATGCGCTCCACCTCGAAGATCGTGGCCAACAACGTGGGATCGGCTGGGGCACGGTTGGGGTTGAGCAACTCCCACACGACTGCGCCGTCCTTGGGGTCGACCTCCACCGCCCGCCCTCCGTTGGACTCGGTGATCAGTAGGTTTCCGCCCGGCAGGTGCTGCTGGCAGCCCAGCACGGCGCTGCGAAGGGGGTGCTCAGCCGTGTGCCCCCACAGGAACCGCTGCTCGCCGCTGACCGGATCCATCGCAAGGACCCGGGCCCCGACGCGCGCACCGACATTGTCGAACACCCACAGGTTGCCGTCAGGACCGATCTCGGCGTCGTGCTGACGGGCGTAGGGCCCTCGACGCCAGTCGACGATCTTGCCGGCCTTCATGTCGACCACCACCAGCATCGAGGGTTCACGCATGCTCACCAGGACACGGCCGGCCTTCCAGGCAGGCAGCGACTCCTCCAGGCGGTTGTCCAACGAGAAGACGCTGTTGGCGTGCAGCAGGTCGCCGTCATCTTGCGCGCGCCTCCCCCGAGCTTCGGCCACGAGGTCGGCGTCGTACAGCGCGTCCCAGAGGAGCACCTTTCGGCGGATGGCTCCCGTCTCGGCGTCGATCCACACGACAGCATCGTCGAGCACAGGCTTCCCCACCCGCAGGGCCTCGTCCATGCGCGTGCCGCGGACCAGAGCCAGGATGGTCTTCCCGTCGTCGATGATCTGAAGATCGTGGTGGGCGGCGTTGTTCATCGCCCACTTCAGCGTGCCGTCCGATCGGATCGCCACCATGCCTCGACCTTCGAAGATCGCGTAGATCGTGCCGTCGTTGGCGAGGCGCGCGCGTCGGAAGTGGTGCGTTCCTTGCGCGAGGGGCTTGACCTTGGACGCAGGAAAGGCCTCTTGCCAGGTCATCGCCCAACGGTGCACCAGGCTCCCGTCCATGTCGCGGAGCTGCACCTCCGCGCCGTGTCCCGAGGTGAGCAGGTTGAGCCCGTCTTCCGCGCGCTTGCGGTGCCACACGGGGACAACCCGCGCCCCGGCCGTGACGGTGGTGGCCTCGACGTACCCGATGGCAGCGAGCCGCTCTTCCTCCTCGGACAGCGGAACGGTCGGCACCGCAGCGCGTCGACGCGGCTTGGCCCACTTCCCGGGTGCAGCCGCCGCCGCAGGCGCTTCCACACCGACCGCCGCTCCCGCTCGGTCCGCACCCGGTGCCGCCTTCAAGGACACCACGGCCACCAAGCCGCCCATCGCGACCCCGCCCACCAGCACCCACACGGCCCACTTTTGCATGGACTTCTGTATGTCACGGACAACCCCCACGCGCATCGGACTGTGGTGAGCTACGACAGCACGGTGCGCTGCATCCTCGTCGTCCCTGCGCTGGCCCTCATCGCCTGCTCCGGCACCCTCGCCGATCGGGACCGTGATGGTGTGGTCGACGCCCGCGACTGCGCGCCCGAAGACGACCTCGTGTTCCCCGGCGCGCCCGAGTTGTGCGACGGTCGCGACAACGACTGCGATGGCGAAGCCGACGAAGGGCTTGCCACCACCTGGTACATGGACTCCGACGGCGACGGTCGCGGAGATCAAGACCGCCCCGTCCGAGCGTGTGAGCGCCCATCCAGCGCTGTCGCCCGCGACGACGACTGTGACGACGCGCGGGGAGGTGTCTACCCTGGCGCCCTCGAGCGCTGCGACGGCGTCGACAACGACTGCGACGGACGCACCGACGAACCGCGCGCGTGGCTCGACTTCCAGTCCGAGCCCCTCCCCAACGAGGCCCGATGGACCGGCGACGCAGCGATCGTGGCCGATGATGAACGCCCCACCAAGGCCATGCGACTCACGCGGGCCGCCGCGAACCAGCAGGGCGCGCTCTGGCTCCAAGATGAAGTCCCGGGCGAGTCGTTTGCCCTGCGGTTCTGGGTGCGAATGAGCCGCACCGGCGAGAACGTCGGCGAAGGGCTCGCGATCGCCCTGATGCGCGGCGATGTGGAGTCCCTCGTCGATGGCGGATCGGGTGCCCGCCTCGGACTCTACGGCACGGCGGCGACCGGCTGGTCGGTGGAGCTCGATCCGTTCGCCAACTCCACACTCGACTCTCGATTCGACGCCGCGCACATCGCGATCCACGCGGTCGACGAACAAGTACCGCTGGCGGAGCGACTGCCTCCGATTCCTTTCGATGACGGCTTCTGGCACGAGGTGGAGCTCACTGTCGTGGGACCGGCCGTCACGCTCACCCTCGATCGGTTGGTGGTGTTTCGCGACCAGATCGTGGGCCTGGGCCTGTGGCCGAGCGCCACCGTGGGGCTCACCGCCGCTACATCCAAGGATCGCGTGGCGAGCATCTCCATCGACGACGTCTTGCTCGGCTGCCCGGGTCTTGAGTTCCCGCCGGACGACACGGGGCCCTGACCCCATGTGTAGGACTTGACGCGGTCGCATCGCACGGCCATGTTCGGCGCGTGTTTTCAGGTGACGGCCCCACCCACTGCGGAGCTCGACGTGACCCGACGGCTCATCGCTCTGTGGCTCGCGATGATCCTCCTGCCAGGCTCCGCCCTGGCCCAGGGTGCGCCGTGGGCAAAGCTCGACCTCGCGACGGCGGATGGTCAGCCGATGACCCCGGCCTCGCTGGCAGGTCGCGTGGTGCTCGTCGTGAACGTCGCCAGCTTCTGCACGTTCACCCCCCAGTACGCAGACCTCCAGCTCATCCACACGCGCTACGCCGAGCGCGGGCTGGTGGTCCTCGGTGTCCCGTGCAACCAGTTCGGGGGCCAGGAGCCTGGCACCGAGAGGCAGATTCGGAACTTCTGCGAGACGCGGTACGGCGTCACCTTCCCGCTGCTCACGAAGCAGGACGTCAACGGCGCCACGCGCAGTCCCCTCTACACCTGGCTCGTCACCCAAGGCCCCGGCGATGGGCGCGACATCGGGTGGAACTTCGAGAAGTTCTTGGTGGGCCGCAACGGACGCATCTTGGGACGCTTTCCCAGCCACATCCAGCCCGACGACCCCCGCATGATCGCCGCGATCGAGCTGGCGCTCGACCAACCCGTGAACCTTTGACCGGGGCGGCTGCCGCTACGCGACGCGCCACGCCACGGTGCCGCCCGCTCGAAGCGGCACGATCTCGCTGCTTCCCAGGGGCAGTCTGAGCGGGACCGCCTCCGGAACGCGCTCCAGGACGATGCGCTCCTCGTGGGGTGCGAGGCCATAGAACGCGGCACCGTGCAGGCTCGCGAAGCCCTCCAGGCGGTCCAGCGCGCCTTCCGCTTCAAACACCTCGGCATACAGGCCCAGCGCGTGCGGCGCGGTGAAGCAGCCGGCACAGCCACAGTCGGACTCTTTGGCACCGATCGCGTGAGGCGCACTGTCGGTGCCGAGGAAGAAGCGAGGACTCCCCGAGACCGCCGCCGCCACTAGGGCCAGGCGGTGATGCTCCCGCTTGAGAACCGGCAGGCAGTAGTGGTGAGGTCGCAGTCCCCCCTGGAACAGCGCGTTGCGGTTCAACAGCAGGTGCTGCGGCGTGAGCGTGGCGGCCACGCCATCCCGAGCGCCGGCGACGAAGGCCGCGCCCTCGGCCGTGGTGACGTGCTCGAGCACCACCCGCAGGCCCCTGTGGCGCGCCACAAGCGGCTCGAGCACCTGCTCGACAAACACCGCTTCGCGATCGAACACGTCGACGGTCGGATCCGTGGACTCGCCGTGGATCAGCAACGGCAGACCCACTTCCTCCATCGCCTCCAGCACAGGCCCGAGCGCGTCGAGAGCCCTCACGCCCGCGTCCGAGTGGGTCGTGGCACCCGCAGGATAGAGCTTGATGCCGTGCACGATTCCCGAGGCCTTGGCACGGTGCACCTCGGCCGGCGTGGTGGCGTCGGTGAGGTAGAGCACCATCAGCGGCTCAAACGAACTCCCTGCAGGACGCGCAGCAAGAATGCGTTCTCGGTAGGCACGCGCCGCCTCGGTGGTGGTGATCGCCGGGCGGAGGTTGGGCATCACCACAGCGCGACCAAACACACGCGCAGTGGCCGCGACGGTGTGCACCAGCACGTCGCCATCACGTAGGTGCACATGGAAGTCGTCGGGGCGCCGCAGCTCGATCCGCATGTCGGTCTCCTTGGGGGGAGCCGGGCCCTCACGGGCTCCAGCAGCACCGAGCGCTACTCGGCGGGCGTGACCCGAAACTCCACCAGCACCGGCAGGTGGTCGCTCGCGCGGTTCACGTCGGTGAGCTCGGGACGAGGCTCGCCGTCGGCCAGGCCTGGCTGCTCGGGGGTGTCGTCGCGGGAGTCGTAGACCTCGGCCTGCAGGCCCGCACCCCGCACGGCGTCGTTGGAGAACACCATGTCGATTCGACGACCAGACTCGGGCCGGGTGGCCAGCGATCCATCCCGCTGGGCAGCATCCGTAGGCCGCAGCCCCACATCGGCCATCGCCGCATACGGCTGGCTGACCAGCCCCTCGCCATCGAGGAGTGCCTCCACATCGGCGCCAAGGCTGAAGTCGCCCGGCAACCCCCCGGGCGCCTGGGTAAACACCGACGGCACCACCACCTCGTCGGGCTCGGCGTTCACATCGCCCATCGCAAGAACGTAGGCGTCATCCAGGCCACTGGCTGCCTGCGCGGTGCGCCACCCATCCACGGCGCGACGGAACACGTCGGCGTCATCAAATCCGCTCTTCCAGTGCTGCACCACCACCCCGAGGGTCTCCGCGGAACCAGGCAGCTGAAAGCGAGCCACGATCGGCCGGCGCGTCATGTCCTCCGCATCGGAATCGGACGAAAGATCGCCCGCATCGGGTGTGGCCGAGTCGATGAGGGGCAGGCGCGCCAGCAGCGCGTTGCCCGTGTCGCCGAATGGCTGAACGGGAAGTCGGATGACCACGTCGTAGCCGAGATCCTCCGCCAGCTGATCGAGGGCGGACGCATCGTCGGGCACGATCTCGTTGAGCCCCACCACATCGGCATCGAGTCGCCGCAGCACCCGCGCCGTGGCTTCGTAGTCGAACGCTCCGGGCTCTCCAAGCTCGAGCACGTTCCACGTGGCTGCCCGAACCCGCGCACGCCCCTCCAGCCTGCCTTCTTCCCAGCCCTCCCACGCCGTGTCGCTGGGCCCTTCACGGCGGTCGAGACACCCGACGCACAGCAGCAGGCAAGGAAGATGACGCAAGGAACCTCCGCGCCGCGAACCGTGCCCCGCGCCACCCCATCCGGCAAGCTTCATGGCGCAGCTCGACACAACGCCTGCACCAGCCCCGTGGTGCGCACCACAGGTCGATCTACGCACGCCCTCACGACCTCTTGGGGCCCCACCACCTCCACCCGCTCCTGCGCGCGGGTGACCGCTGTGTAGAGCAGCTCCCGGCCCAGCGTGCGCCCCACGCGATCGGGCAGCGCCACCACCACGTGCTCGAACTGACTTCCTTGGCTCTTGTGTACGGTCATGGCGTAGACGGTCTCGTGCTCGGGCAGGCGGCCGGGCAGTACGGCCCGCACGGTGGTGGCACCGGTGACCGCGTCCACGTCGGGGAACCACACCCTCACGGTGCCATCCTCAGCGTGGCACACGACGCCCACATCACCGTTGAACAAGCGGGAGCTGGGATCGTTGGCCACCACGAGGACCGGACGCCCGTCGTACCAGGGATCGTTGAGCGCCACGAGCCCTGCGGCGGCAAGGGCGCGCTCGATCGCCGCCACAAGCGCCAGCACGCCGGACGGACCCACCCGTGTGGCACACAGCACACGGAACCGGTTGAGCGCGGCCAACCGTTCGACCGGCGTGCGGGCCTCGCAGAACGGCCTCCAACCCTCCACCAGCCGCGCCACAAAAGCTCCATCTCGCGACAGGCTCCCGCGTCGGGGCTCCCAGGTTGCGCTCCCCCCCTCGGCCATCACCCGAAACACCCCGTGCGCGTCGGCCCGGTGGATGGCTTCGGCCAGCCGACCCACCTGCCCACCCTTGCCATAACGATGCCGCCCGGTGAGCCTGAGCACGTGCCGGCGCAGCACGGGCGGTGCGTTCAACGACACAACATCAGCCAGCACGGCACCCACGCCGACACTTGCGAGCTGATCGGGATCACCCAGCAACACCAGACGCGCCCCCGGCTTCAAGGCGGCGAGCATGCGCGCCGCGAGAGCGAGATCCAGCATCGAGGCCTCATCCACCACCACGATGTCGGCGCTCCACGGCGACTGCGCGTCGTGGCGAACGCGCGTGGTCCAGTCCGAGCCCGCGCCGAGCGCCCGATGGAGGGTGCGCCCCTCCATCGGCAGGGCCGCGAGCACCCTGGACGCGCTTACCGGATCGAGGTGGAGGCCTCCCGCTTGCTCCCGAATCGACTCACCCAGACGTGCTGCCGCCTTCCCCGTGGGCGCGAGCAACATCACTCGGGGAATCGCCCTCCCAGCCGCCGCGGCATCTTCCATCCAGGTGGCGAGCAGACGCACCACCGTGGTGGTCTTGCCCGAGCCGGGGCCGCCCACCAGCACCACGAGCCCTAGGTTCATCGCTTCCCGAACGGCCCGCATCTGATCGTCGCTCGTGGTGGCCCGCCCCTCGAACAGCCTGGCGACGCTCGCCTCCACAGATCCTGGATTCGCAGGAACCTGGGGGTGGCCCGCGACCCGCAGGAGCGCTTCCGCAACACTCCGCTCGTGCAACGCGTAGCGAGACAGCGACACCTTGCCATCACGGTACACGAGCGGCGTCGTGGCGCCGTCCGGGGAGACGAGGCGCGAGGCGGCGAGCGCTTCCGACCAAGCACCGAGCGTCGGCCAAGCGAAGGCCACGGGATCGCCTTCCGCGTCGGTCCAGCCTCGTTCAAGCCGGTCCGACAGGTCGAGGGCCGTGTCGCCATCCCAGAGCGCGCGGCTCGCGAAGGCGCCGGCGAGAGCTACCTCTTGACCCCCTGGCTCCAGGCGCAGCAGCAGCTCGCCCAGGCGCCGGTCCAGGGGCTCAAGCACCCCGGTGTTCTGCCACAGTTCCCAGGGAATCATGAGGGCATCCCGGAGAGCGCGCGCTCCAGCGCATCCAGCCGTGCCGTGTCGGGTCGATCGACGAACACACCCCGCCGGCCTGCCGTGGCGACCGTCATCCCGCGGACGAACAGGTAGCGGACGCCCCCAAAGTCCCGGTCCCAGCTGAAGCCCGGCACGCGCCGCTGAAGGTGGCGTCGCAGCGCGACGGCGTAGATGTGGTACTGCAGCACGTAGTCGCCCTCGATCATCGCACGGTTGAGCCCCGCCTCGTCGTACGCGTCGATGCTCGCGCCGAGGTGGTTGGTCTTGTAGTCGACGAGCCAGTACCGACCCTCCTGACGGTAGATGAGGTCGACAAAACCCCGCAGCGCACCCTGAATGGGCGTGAATCCAAGCCTCCTCGTGCGCTCGGCCACCGGCCCGGCCAACGACGGAGGCAGTGTGCTGGCCATCGCATCGGCCAGTCGACCCGGCACCAACGCCGCATCTTGGCCCACCCCTATGGCAAACTCCAGCTCATCGAGCCGATCCTGACGCTGCACGGAGTCGAGGGCCGGTGCGCCAGCGAGCGGAACCGCCAGCACCTCACGCACCGCGCGAGACACCAACGGCACGAGCTCGACATCAAGCCCGAACGCAGCGAGCTGCTCGCTCACGACGCCCTCCACAACCCCCGGCACATCGCCTGCTGCAAAGTCCAGGTGCTCGAAGATGGCGTGCCAAGCCGTGCCCGGCTGTGCACCAGCGGGGAACCCATCCAACAGGAGCGGCTCGGGCCGATCCGCGTCGGACACCAGCGACGCGGGCACGCCATCGCGATCCTTTCCCATCCACGCATCCGGCATGGCCTCGTGCGCTCCCCTCACCAGAGACGAGAAGCTCGCGAGCCGGGTGTCAGGCGGCCTGCGCGCGCCCAGCTCCGCAAGTGGCCTCTGCACCACGGCTTCGCTCACGGCACGCCAGCGCGCCTGTGCGATCTCGGGAGTCCAGCGAACATGGACCTTCCCTCCGAGGCCCGCCGCCCACGCCTGAAGTTGGTTCACCATCTCCCGATCCGACATCCCAGCCACCCGCTCGTCGTCGGACCCCAGCGCGCCTGACGGCGGGTGCAGGAGGTGCGCCAGCGGGCTCTCGGCATGCGCTTGCTCCGCCCCCCCCACGCTCCAGTTGAATCGACCCCACTGGACAACGCAAAGGTGCTTGGCGCGCGTGAGCGCCACGTAGGCCAGCCGCAGGGCCTCGGCGCGCGCCTCCTGGTAGCGACGATCTACCGAGGTGGGGTCGGCCTCCGGGTGGAGCTGCATCACGGCACCCTCCCCGTCATGCCACGTGGGGAACCGATCTTTCATCGGAGATCGCCAGAGGTAGGGGCAGTAGACCACGGGGTACTCCAGCCCCTTGCTCTTGTGCATCGTGATGATCTGCACGGCCGCAGCATCCGACTCCAGCCGCATCTCTGACGCCCCGCCCTCCACCGTTCCCGCCCGCTGGCGCTCCTCCACAAGCCACGCGAGCGCGGCCAGCGGTCGTAGACCCCTCCCCTGCTCCTCCGCATGCACCAGCTCCGCCACGTGGCGCAGGTTGGTCACCACCCGATCCCCACCATCGAAGCGCAGGATGTGCGCAAGCGCATCGCGCCGGGTGACCAGACCCTGAAACATGCGCATGAATCCGCGTGCGCTCCACACATCCTGCCAGCCACGCACCTCCTGCAGCACCTCCTGCAGCGCACGCTCATCGTGCTCCAAGCGATGCAGCTCGGCTGCGTCCGCCCCGATGAGAGGCGTGATCCATGCCGCACGGACGGCACGTAGGTCGTTGGGATGTGTGGCAGCCTGGAGGATCGCCACAATGTGTCCGGCCTCCTCAGATGCGAGCACCGAGTCCGTGCCGTGCCGAACACTGGGCACCCCCCGACGCCTAAGCGCGTCTTGAATGGCACCCCCCTGGCGGTTGGTGGCCACGAGGACAGCCACATCGCCAGGCCGAAGCGGGCGGCCTTCGAGCGTGATGTCGTCGGACAGCAGCTCGACAAGGTGCGTTGCCGTGACCTCGGGCACGTCGTGCTGAGACGCGTTGTTGGGGTGCTGGACTGGGTACGTGCTGGGATGAACCAGCAGCTCGAGCGCGGGCATGGCCTGACCCGCGCGATGGATGCGGGCCTGGGTGTGGAAGGCCTCCACCGCTGGGTAACGGACCTCGGACTGACCAAACGGATCGCTCGGGCGTGAGAACAACTGGTTCACCGCCTCGACCAGGGCCTCATCCGAGCGCCGATTGACACCGAGGCCCCACGCGCCCTCCTTCATCACCTCTCGAGCGGCACCGAGGTAGGCGTGCAGATCCGCCCCTCGAAACCCATAGATCGCCTGCTTGGGATCGCCGATGAGGTAGAGCGCACCCGACGTGCGGGCTGGGTGGATCGCCGAGAAAACCTCCCACTGGGCCGGATCGGTGTCCTGGAACTCATCGATCAAGGCAACGGGGAAGCGCGAGCGCAGCGCATCTGCCAGGCCGCGTCCACGACCTGGGGCTCGCAGGGCATCCGCAAGTTGACGGATCAGATCATCGAAGAAGCGGCCGTCTCCGTGCGCCCGCTTCACCCGCTCCAAGGCCGCCGGCGCTTCGCGCACGAGGGACTGATAGAGCGCCACAGCCTGCGCTTGGGCCGCCGCGATCGCCGCAGCGCGCGCCTCCAACAGCCGGCTGCATGCATCGATCTCGGGCCGAATCGGGAGCGTCTCGACGGGGACCTTCGCTTTGAGCCCCGCCTCGAGTCCGCCTCGGCTAAACGCTGCCACCGACTTCCAGAAGGCTTCATCCCGCAGCGACACGCGACCGCTCACGACCGCGGCATCCACGCGACGAGCGTGCCCGTGCACTTGGCTGGGCTTGTAGCTGGTCTGTTTCAGGCCGACGCACGCTGCCACGGCCTCCGCAATGGCTGCCCCATCCCACGCCACGCGCAGCGCTTCAAAAGCGGAGCGAAGGCCATCGAACCCGCCGCCCGAGATGGGAACCTGGTGCGGCAGAAGGCGCGGCGGTGTGGCCCTTGTGCCCGTGCGCACCAGAGCCTCCACCTCACGCCAGGTCACCGCTCGCGTGATCCAGTCCACGAACATCTTGTCGGCCTGCCAGAGGTGCGTGGTCCAGAGGTCCTGCGCTGCCGCCAACACGTAGGCCTTGTCGTCTTCGAGGAGCGCAACATCGAACGAGGCACCGCTCTCGAACGCGTTCTCGAGCAGCGCACGCTGGCAGAAGCTGTGGATCGTGACCACAGGCGCCAGATCGAAGTCGCGCAGCGCTCCCTCAAGCCGCTCTCGGGCCATGGGCTCAACCGCCCAGGCTGCGACGATCATCGGGAGCACGGGATCCTTCGCCACTCCCACGCCATCCACCAGCTCGAGCGCCTCACGCAGGCGGCTGCGAAGTCGCTCTCTCAGCTCGGCGGTGGCAGCCTTGGTGTACGTGACCACAAGCAACTGGTCGACCGTGTACGCGGCCTCCACCACAAGGCGCACGTACAGGGTAGCGATGGTCCAGGTCTTCCCGGTGCCGGCGCTCGCTTCAACCAGATGCCGCCCCGTGAGGGGCAAGGTGCACGCGTTGAGCAGGTTCATGACGCGACCCCCTCGGGCGCAAAGACACGGCGAGCGATCGCGGCGAAGTTCAGGCGATCCTCCGCCGCCTCCTCGCCGGGTGCCGGGAGGGCCTCCACGCCGCCTACCAGGCGCTCCCACGCCCGCCGCGAGCCATCACGGAGCCGCCAGTAGGACTCCGCCTCCTTCCTCGCTCGGTACGCATCGCCGGGCTTGAGGCAGGCGAACTGGTAGCTAGCGTCGGGAAGAAACGGCAAGGGGCGCTCGTGTCCGACCCGGTACAGCGCCACAAGATCCGAGAGCGCAGCCGCAGCGGTCTGAGCGTCAAGCTGGGGGAAGTGCAGCACGGGCCCGGGCACCTCGTGATCCTCGCCACGAAACCCGAACACCTCACTTGGCCGCGCCACGGACGTGGTGCACAGCGCGAGGTGACGGATCCACGGCCCAACAGCATGGGAGCCCTTGTTGTGCACCACCTTGGGCAGCACCTCCACCCGAGCGGACGCGCGAAGCTCGCCCACGCGACCTGCGAGCCGAACACCCCCACAGTCAAGCTCCAGCGAGACCGGGTCGCACAGGGGCTCTGCGAGGCGGGGACCTGCATCCCTCAGAAGCTGAAACACCGACGCCGACACCTCGCCGAGGACAGGCGCCGCCAGCTGGCCAATCGGCACAAGGCCCTCCCCTCGGACAACCTCCTCGCACTGCGGCCACAAGACCTTGGCCATCCGCAGATCGAGCAACCGCTTCCCTAGCGCCCACCGCTGCAGCCCCTCCACGACCAAGGGCTCCCGCTCAGGGACCGGCTCCGACGAGACCGCGTCGCCGACACCCAGCCGTTGCTGCAGGAACCACAGAACGGGATCCGCGAAGAAGCGCACGAGTTGCTCAAGGTCCACCTCTTCCACAGCCTGCAGGGGGGGCAG
Organism: uncultured Enterobacteriaceae bacterium; assembly: GCA_964396405.1. Lineage (GTDB taxonomy): Bacteria > Myxococcota_A > UBA796 > UBA796 > JACKEO01. Next base: position 5,579 of record CAYNFK010000047.1, on the reverse strand, counting down.
CGCGCCGATGAGGCATGGCTCGTGCTGCACCTGAGGGGACAGCAGTGCACGGGCCGCATGATCATGCGCCCTGTCGAAGGTCTGGAGCGACTCCGGGCCCGACACGTAGCGAGGACTGAACGGCTGCAGCGGGTGCTCAACGCGCAACACATCGCGCGCCGATCCCTTTCCATCCGACGCTACGAACGTGGCATCCAGGGCGTCGAGCACATCCGCAAGCACCACGCTGGGCGGCAGGGGTGCGTTGTCTTTCACGGAGCGAGACACGTAGGACAGGCGCACGGCATCACGCGCCGACAGCAGCGCTTCGAGCACGAGGTAGCGGTCATCGTCGCGCAGGGATCGGTCGCCCTTGCGCTGGTGAGTGCGCATGCGATCAAAGCCGACATGCACATCGGATCGCGGAAACGCCCCATCCGAGAGTCCGATCAAGGCGACCACCCTGGCGGGGACGCTGCGCATGGGGAGCATCTCGCAGAACGTGATGCCGCTGCGCAGAAACGCACCCCCGCGACGTTGGGCCTCCAAGGTGCTGGAGACCGCCTCACGCACCAGCGCGAGAGGTACGGCCGCATGCCACGACGCCTCAGCGGCTTCGAGCGCAAGCGCAGTGAGCACCTGATCGACTTCCAACTTCGCCGCATCGGCCTCTGGGGAGGACGGCAGCAGGTCGGACAGCGCTGCCCGTAGCGACGCCCCCCATGCCGGCATGGTGCGCTCGGCGCGCAGGGAAGCCTCCCACCCCAGCACGCGCTCGGCGAAGTCGACGAACCGACCCATCGCAACAGCGCCATCCCCCTCGACATGCACGTAGGGGATCCGACCACCCACAGGCACCTCGACGCCCATCGCATGCCCCAGCACCAACCGATCGAGGCCAAAACGCCACGTGAAGGACTCGACCTCGGGCTGCCCTTCCGCAGCGCGGTGGTGCCCATCGCGCCCCCATCGGATGCCCACCTCGCGCACCACGCCTTCCAAGCGCGCCACCTCATCTGGGCTCAGCCCGAACCGCTCCCGCACCAACCCCAGGGACAGGATCTCAAGCAGAGCCGGTGCTCCCAGCCGCCCCTCCACCAACCCAAGCAGCAGCAGCAGCGCGCGCGCGGCCTCATTGCCCTGCGCGACGGGCCGATCGGCGACAGCGTACGGAAGCCAAGCGGGATCGCCCGGATCCACACCGAAGACCGCATCGATCAGGGGCCCGTGAACGGTGACATCCGGCATCAGCACGAAGATGTCGCGCGGGCGGAGCGTGGGATCGGCCCGCAGCAGTGCGAGCAGCTCGTCGCGCAGGATCTCGACCTCGCGGATCGGGCTGTGCGCGCCCAGCACCCGCACACTCTGGTCGCCCTCGACGAGGACCACGCGATCGGCCGGTGTGCGTCGGCGGTAGGTGAGGACATCATCTTGCAACGTAGCGAGCGCGTGGCGAGCCCCGCTCGGCACGAACACCTCCTCACCCTCCTGGTAGTCGAAGCTCGACTCCACGAGGTCTTGGAAGTCGCGCCCGACCATTCCAAGGGCATCGAGCAGCGCGGGCGCGCGCTCGGCGTGCAAGGACGCCTCGATCGCCTCTTCGGATCCGGACCGGCCCCGCCGAAGCCGCTTGCGCTCTCGCCGGTTGGGCGCATCTCCCCAGTAGACCTCGGAAGGAGCCAACATCAGGAGATCGAGCTCCACCTGCACAGAGGCCGCCGCGAGCACCGAGAGGAAGAGCGGCGGCAGCGTGGTGGGCGCGACGATCACCACCCGGCTCGGCACACCCGCGGGACGCTCGCACATGGCGGCCCAAGCCGCCGAAGCCCGACTCGCCGCAGCGGCGAGGTGGTTGGCACCGAGATCCGCCTCCAGCCGGCGCCAGAGGCGTGCCTGCCAGTGGTCTTCCTGGCCTCCCGACCACGCAAGCACCCAGTCGGCACGAAACACCGCGTACTGATCGAACACGTGCGCGATGCGCCGCGCGAGCTGCATCCGAGCCGAGAGGCTGGGGCCTTGAGCCAGCCACGGCGCCAGCTCCTCGAATCCCGGCTCCGCGTCCAGTCCGTCGAGGTGCCGCAGCAGCGCCCACGCCAACGGACCACGAGCCCAGGCTGCGCCCACCTGCGCCCCCGCGTGCTCGAGGAAGGTCTCGACGAGCGCGCGCGGCTTCCACCATCTCGTGTGCGCAACCACACCCCGCTGCTCGGCGAGCGCCAACCGCAGCCACTGCGTCATGCCTTCAGATGGCACCACCACGTGGTCGGCCTCGAACGCGTCCAAGCCCGGCCGATCGAGCACGTCTGCCAGCGAAGCGGCGAGCGCCTCCATGCGGTTGCTGCGCGTCACGCGAATCATGGAACGTCCCCCCTCCATCCCTAGCTTCGACGACGGACAGATTTCGACCGCTCCGCACTCAGCGCATTCGGTACCGCCGCAGATCCCCGCCTGTGCCGCTCAAACCCAGCCGCTAGCGACATGGTGAGGTTCCACTCAAGACCAAGCACCGCGAGCCGATAGCCTCTGTTATCCTCGCGGCAGGCGGAAACGACATGGCAGGTTCGGAGCAAGACGGCGTCGAGCTGCTGCGCGCAATCGCGCACGCACGCATGTATGCCACGTCAGGTCGAGGATTGGAAGCGGTGGTTCACAAGCTGGTGCACAGCGGCCTGGGCACGATGTCCAAGGTGCTGGAGCCCGCGCTGGTGAAGATGGAGGATGGCGAGCTCGCGGTCTCGGCCGTGCGGTCCGTCCTCGATGCCCAGACCGATCCCCACGTGCGATCCTATCTCTCCTCGCTGATCACCTCCGGAAAGGGTGGCGTTCAGCGGCTCGATGAGCTCGCTGAGGCGATCCACACCGAGCGTGCCGCGAAGGCTGAGATGTACGGGGCGCGGCTCACCGGCATCGTGAACATGACGGCAGCGATCTTCGTGTTCGCGTTCGTGCCCACCTGCGCGCGAGTCTTTGCCAACGTGCCCGAGAACCCCGTGTTGCCCACCCTGCCGCTGCCGGTGTGGTTCGAGTCGGTCTTCTACATGGTGCTGGCTGGGGCTCTCACGCTCGCGCTCGCCCTTGCGAGGATGAAGTGAGCGCCGAAGCGTCCCACGCCCAGACGGCCATCGGCCCCCAGCAGGTCGTCCGCATCATCCAGTGGGTGTTCGGCGTTCCCATCGCCTACTCCTTCATCATCGCGCTCGTGGGTGTCGAGTGGTTCGACCCCGCGCTGATCTTGATGAAGCTGGTGGTCCCGAGCACCTGGTGGGCACGGGTGGCGCTCGCCGGCGTGGCGGCCTTCATCGAGGTCTCTGACACCGTCGTCGTGAAGATCGCCGATGAGTACAACTCGAAGATCTACGAGGTCCTCAAGGGCATCGGCGATCAGCTGCGCGGCGGCGCCGCCGTCGAGAGCGCGGTGGCCGAGTCCATCATGGCGTCGTCTGGCCCCACCGAGGTGTTCAAGCGCGCGGTGGAGCTCTCAGATGCGATGCCCTTCGAAGACGCGCTCCGTGCGGCGGCCGATGAGTGTGGCAACGCCTACCTCCAGGAGGTCTCCTACCTCGTGGCGGAGGCCGTCTCGAGCGATGGCGACTCGGGCAGCGCAGTGCGCCGTCTGGGCATGGAGCTCGAGCGCAACGCCACCTACGAGTCGTCGATCCGCGCCAAGATCGCGACGCCGCTGATGGTGATGCGAGGCATCGGTCTGTTCGCCGTGCCCCCGATCTACGCGCTGCTTCGAAACACTGCGAACGGATCCGACTTCGCAGGATCGGAGGGCGTTGAGCCCGGTGCGCGCTTCTTCTTCCTGTATGGCGCGCTGGCGATCGGCATCTACGACTGGCTGATCTTCGGCCAGTGGGAGCGCTTGTTCGCTCGCCTCCCGCTCGGGGTCGGCGCTGTCTACCTGGGCCTGCACTGGACTCAGTCGAACGTCTGAAGTCTGGGCCGTCGGTACCGATTGTTCACCTGCCAAGCTCAACCGCTCTCGTCTGGAGTTCACCGTGGGAATGATGGACTGGATCACGCGTAAGGGAGAAGCCCCCCGCCCCGCGAAGGCAGGACCGACCCCCAGCGACGTCACGGTGCACGCGGCATCGAGCGGTCCGGGCCTGTACGAGGTCCCCCGCGAGGTCATCGGGATGGGCGGGCGGGCCGTGCTCGACTTCCTCCTCGAAGACGATCAGCTCGAGGAGCTGATGCACAACGGTGCCAACGAGCCGCTGCTCGTGTTTCACCAGGCCCACGGCATGTGCCGCGTGAACTACACCCTCGACACGGACACCTGCCAGTCGTTCATCGACGACATCGTGTCGGCCTCCGATGCCCGGCTCGATGAAGACCATCCCCTCTTCGACGGCAACCTTGAAGACGGTAGCCGCGTCAACATCGCCATCCCGCCGATCACGCGCGGTGGCCCCTCGATCACCGTGCGAAAGTTCAAGAAGCGCGCGATCACCATCCCGGAGCTCGTGCGCTCGGGATCCATGTCGGCCGATGCCGCAGCCTTCCTCTGGCTCGCGATCGATGGACTCGGCGCCAAGGCCGCGAACTGCCTCGTCGTCGGCGGAACCTCGTCGGGCAAGACCACGCTGCTGAACGCACTCTCCTGGTTCGCCGCGAACCGCGATCGCATCGTGATCATCGAGGACACGCAAGAGCTCGTGGTGCCGCAGCCCAACGTCGTGCGGATGCTCACGTCAGAGAACACCACGATGGACAAGCTCCTCGTGAACTCCCTCCGCATGCGCCCCGACCGCATTCTCGTCGGTGAGGTGCGTGGACCCGAGGCTCGCACCCTGTTCGGCGCGATGAACACCGGCCACGACGGCTGCATGGGCACCCTGCACGCCAACAGCGCGCGGGAGTCGATCCTGCGCGCCATGAACGCCCCGATGTCGGTGCCCCTAACCCAGATCACCGGCCTTGATCTCGTCATCGTCACTGAGCTTCGCCGCACGCCACACGGCGCTCAGCGGCTGGTCACCGAGATCGCCGAGGTGTCGGGCATCGGAGAGGACTCCGCTCGGCTGAACCAGCTCTTCGTGCGCGACCACCACATCGGCACGCTGCAGCCCACCGGAATCCCATCCCGCCTGCGCAGCGAGATCTGCCGCGCCGCGGGCATGCGCTCCGATGTGTTCCAGCGCATGATCACCGGACGCGCACGCGCCCTGGAGCGCCTCGCCTCGCAGCGCGGCGACCTCGACACAGCCTTCCTCCGCCTGCTCGAGAACCCGCCCTCCTGACCCGCCTTTGGGGTCAGCCTAGGGACCGCCCAGCGGGAAGCGCCTACTCGCCAGGCTCGACCACGGGATCGACGCCACCCAGCGGAAGCCGGGGCAGCGCGCAGCCCGAGTACACGTCGTCGCACAGCACCGGCACTTCGGGGTCCACCCCGTCGCAAGTACCCGCCGCGATCGCCTGCAAGCAGGCCTCGGCGGCCTCGCGATCGTACCGACAGTCGGGCGGCTGAGGGTAGCTCTGGCGGCGCAGCCACGCGAGGCACTCCCGCTCCTGCACCACCTCGAGCATCTCGGGCGTGGCGCACACCGGGTAGGTGGTGCAGAACTGCACCTCGTAGTCCACGATGAAGTCGTACT
>CAYNFK010000046.1:0-37372 GCA_964396405.1 uncultured Enterobacteriaceae bacterium | reverse complement strand
CTTCCCTGTGGAGCGGTTCATCGAGCGCGACGAGATGGTCTTCCTCACCAACGGCGGCCACTTCAAGGCCCCGTGGGTGCCGCCCGAGATGAACAACCTCGGCAAGCCCGTCATCAGCTTGGGCAAGTTCTGCGCCTACATGGCCGCGATCGCCGAAGAGAAGGGCGTGATGATGTTCCCGGGCTTCGCGGGCACCGATCTGCTCTGGGAAGGCGATGCCGTGCGCGGCGTCCGCACCGGCGACAAGGGCGTGGGCCCCGATGGTGCCCCTCTGGATAGCTTCGAGCCCGGCTACGACATCACGGCCAAGGTCACCGTGCTGGGCGAGGGCACGCGCGGCCACCTCACGCGCAAGCTGATCGAGCGCCGTAAGCTCGATGCCGACTGCAACCCGATGGTCTACGAGATCGGCTGCAAGGAGGTGATCGAGCTTCCGCCGGGTCGGATCACCGAGGGCTTCGCGATCCACGGCCTCGGCTACCCGCTCGACATGCAGACCTTCGGTGGCTGGTTCCTCTACAGCATGGGCGGCGACAAGGCGTGCATCGGCATGCTGGTGGCGCTCGATGCTAAGGACCCGATGATGGACTGCCACGCGCTGCTCCAGCGCCTCAAGATGCACCCCTACGTGAAGGGCATCCTCGAGGGCGGCAAGGTGGTGAAGTACGGCGCGAAGACCGTCACCATCGGCGGCCTCGCCAGCATCCCGAAGCTCTACACCGACGGCGCGATGCTCGTGGGGGATGGGGCCAGCTTCCTCAACCCCTTCCGCGTGAAGGGCATCCACCTCTCGATGAAGTCCGGCATGCTCGCTGCTGAGGCCGCGTTCGAGGCCCTGGTGCAGGGTGATGCGTCCGAGAAGGTCCTACGTCTCTACAAGGAGCGGCTCGACACGAGCTGGGTCCGCAAGGAGCTGGAGGTCAGCAAGAACTTCCACGCGGGCTTCGAAGGCGGCGTGATCGCCGGCACGGTGCGCTTCGGCCTGGCCTGGCTGTTCGGGCCTGGCGCCACCATCAAGCCCTTCGATGCCGACTACACCCACATGAAGACGCTCAAGGCCTACTACGCTTCAGGCCCCCAGCTCGACACGCCGCTGAAGTACGACGGCACCTACCTGGTCGACAAGCTCACCGACGTGTTCCTCTCGGGCACCACCCACGATGAGCACCAGCCCGCCCACCTGAAGATCGCCGACACGGAAGTGTGCGCCACCACCTGCAAGGAGGAGTACGGCAACCCCTGCACCAAGTTCTGCCCCGCGCAGGTCTACAACATGGTGGAGAACAGCGCGTCGGGTCGGCTCGAGATGCGCGTCGACTTCTCCAACTGCGTGCACTGCAAGACGTGCGACATCCGCGACCCCTACCAGATCATCACCTGGGTGCCGCCTAAGGGCGGCGATGGTCCGGAGTACGCGATCCTCTAGGTCGCTTACGGCGTTCCCACCTGGTCGCGCACAAAAGCGACCAGGTCGGTGAGCGTGCTGGCTTCGAGGTCGGCGCTGTCGAACATGCGGGTGCCGTGCTGCTCGCCGCGCTCCACGAAGGTCCAGGCGGCGGGCGCTCCGTCGACGAAGTCTTTCGACCACGGCTCGTTCGTGGGGAAGAGCCAGAGCAGGGGGACGCTGCGCGCCGCCGAGCCCACAGCGTTCTGCAACACCGTGTAGGTGCCCGGGCTGAGCCAGGCCATGGCGGCAGGAGCGGGCAGGTCCGCGCCCGGAGCGGCGGCGTAGTCGTGCACGGAGGTGGTGCCGTTGCTGGCCCCCACGAGCAGGATCTTCGTGCGGTCGGGCGCGCAGGCCGACCCGAGCACGAACTGCACGGCCGCAGCCACATCGTGCTGGCCGCCGGGCCCGGTGTAAGCCTCCTTCGCGACGCCGGTGGAGCCGCCTGCGCCGCGCCGGTCGAGGTTGAGCATGCCGACGCCGGTGGCCGCGAGGGCATCACGCACACGGCGCGGGTAGCCGGAGCGATCGTTGCCGGGCGGGATCATGTGCACGAGGATGACCACGCCGGCGCCAGCGGCGGGTGCGGGGCGCCAGTCGGCTTCGAGCGTGACGCCGTCTTCGGTGGGGAAGCGGACGACCTGCTCGTCGGCACCGCAGGCCGCGTCGACCCCTTCGGTGTCGGTGTCGTCGACGGTGTCGGTGGGCGCGTCCGCCTTGTCCGGGGTGGTGGCGCAGGCCACGAGCATCATGAACAGTCCCCGCATGTCGACCCTCCGTGGCGAGTCGGTAACCGGGGAAGGGGTGCGATCGTCCGGGTCCAGCCGGCGAGCCCACCCGCGGCGACGCGATAAGACACGCCGGGGAGTGAACATGGTCCGACTTGGTAGTGTGGTCCTGGTTCTCGGCAGCCTGCTCGCTTGTGGCGGGCCGCAGCCTGAGCCCCCCGAGGCAGCACCGCTGCAGCCGGTGGTCGCACCCACGGGCCTGGGGCCGGGTCCGGTGTCGGCTCCGGTGGCGGAGGCGCTCACGGGCGTGTTTCCGCAGGGCCGCTGGATTCGCTGCGAGCTGCCCGAGCTGGCCGATGGTGCGGGCGACGTGGGCCTCGTGAGCCTTGCGGAAGGTGAGGTCTGGGCGCAGGGCACCACCGTGGTGAGCGGCGCTGTGGCGGCGAGCGTGAGCACGGCGAGCGGCACGGGTGCGCTGGTGCGCGGCGAAGAGGTGCTGGCGATCGTGCGGTGGGATGGGGCCGAGCCGGCCGCGTGGAGCCTGTGTCAGGCCAGCCGCGTGTCCACCTTCAGCATCGACGGCGTCGTGCTGGATGGGGCCGGCAAGCCCGTGGGCGGCGCCTCCGTGCGGGACTGCAAGGGTGGGGTCAGCCAGGTCAACGAGCTGGGCCGGTTCAGCGTAGAAGGCGTGGTGGGCCATCCGTGCACGCTGCTCGTGTGGGCACCGCAGGGCACGGGTCTTGTGCGCAGTGAGCCCACGGTTGTGGATGGTGACGGGGCCGACGTGCTCGTGGAGATCGACCTCGTCGGGCCGTTGGTGTCGGTGTCCGACTTCGCCAACGTGGTGCAGGCGGCGAGTGAGGCTGTGGATGCCCAGCGAAAGCGCTCGGTGGTGGCACCACTCGGGATGCTGGAGGCCGGCCTCGCGGGGGCCTCGCTCTCACCCGAAGCCGTGGCGGTGAGTGCCGGATGGCGTCAGGCGCTGGAGGGTCGGAGGCTCAAGCTGGATGCCACTCAGGCGGCGATCGACCAGGGTGGCCTGCCCGGTGTGTTCGCAGCGTGGCAGGTGGAGCGCTGATGCGACCGTACTCCTTCATCCTCGCCGTGGCGGCGATCCTCACGATTGCGCACCACGATGACTGGTGGGCCAGTGACCCCACGCTCATCTTGGGCGTGATGCCGATCAGCCTCGCGTGGCACACGGGCTTCTCCATCGCGTGTGCCCTGGCGTTCTGGGGCGTCACTCAGGTGGCCTGGCCCGGTGACCCGCTGCAGGACGACACCCCATGACCGCCGTGTACGTGATCTGCGCCTACCTCGCGGTGCTGGTGCTTCTCGGCCTCGTCGCGGGTCGGTGGATGTCGGGCTCGGGTCGCGACTTCTTCCTCGCCTCGTCGTCGATCGGCCCGGTGTTCCTGCTCCTGTCGATCTTCGGCACCACGATGACCGCGTTCGCGATGGTGGGCAGCACCGGCCAGGCCTACACCGAGGGGATCGGGGTGTACGGCCTGATGGCCTCGTGGTCGGGGCTCACCCACCCGCTGATGTTCTTGCTGATCGGCGTGCCCGTCTGGCACCTCGGCCAGCGCTACGGCTACGTCACGCAGTCGCAGTGGCTGCGGGATCGGTTCCAGTCGCCGGTGCTGGGCTGGGTACTGTTTCCGATCCTGGTGCTGCTCGTGCTGCCCTACCTGCTGATCGGGGTGCAAGGTGCCGGTGCCACCGTGGCCGCGGTCACCAAGGGTGCGTGGACCGCCCCCGATGGGAGTCCGGCGGGGATCCCGCCGTGGCTCACCGGCCTCGTGGTGTGCGGGGTGGTGCTGTTCTACGTGTTCACGGGGGGCCTGCGTGCCGCCGTGTGGGCGAACGCGTTTCAGACGCTGGTGTTCGTCGCCGTGTCGATCTTCGTGGTGGGCTCGATCGCTCAGGGCCTCGGCGGCATGGAGGCCGCGATGGCGGCCACGATGCAAAAACGCCCCGATCTGCTCATCCGCAGCGCGCACATCGACGAGCTCCACTTCATGTCCTACGGGTTCGTGGGTCTCTCGGTGGGCATGTTTCCGCACCTCTACCAGCACTGGCTGAGCGCGCGGTCGGCCGAGTCGTTCAAGCTCACGATCGTGCTCCACCCGGTGCTGATCATGGCCGTGTGGCTGCCGTGTGTGCTGCTGGGCGTGTGGGCGGGTGGGCAGCTCGATCTGCCGCCTGAGGCGGCCAACAAGGTGCTCGGCGTGATGGTGGCCCGCTTCTCCGACCCCATGCTCGCGGGCATCGTGGCGGCGGGCGTGCTGGCGGCGATCATGTCCACGCTCGACAGCCAGTTTGTGTGCCTCTCCACGATGTTCGTGCACGACGTGCTGCGGCGTTTCCGGCCCGAGGGCAGCGACCGGTCCGACGTCCTGTGGGGGCGCGGCTTCGTGGTGGTGATTGTGGCCGTGGTCTACGGCCTCTCGCTGCTCGAGAGCCGCAGCGTGTTCAACCTCGGCGTGTGGTGCTTCTCGGGCTTCGCGGGCCTGAGCCCGCTGGCGCTGGCGGCGATCTACTGGCGTCGGGCCACAGCGGCCGGGGCGATCGCAGCGGTGCTCGCCACGGCGACGGCGTGGCTGGTGCTGTTCTTGCGAGACTCGGGTGCTGGCGGCGAGCTGCTGGTGATGGGCGCCGTTCCGGCGGCTTGGCTGTTCGGCGTGTGCGCGTTCACGCTGGTGGGCGTGAGCCTCGTCACCCAGGCCCCCGGCGAGGCGCACCTCCGTCGTTTCTTCCGCGCCGCCTGACCATCCGTGAAGCCCCGGCTGCACCGGTCAACGTTAGGCCTTTCTCTCTGGGAGGCGCCGTGACCGACGTGGCGACCGCTCGTGCTGCGCTCGACGCCCACGTGCGCAACATGGTGCAGCTGCACTTCTCGCCCGAGACGGGCACGCCGTTCTGGCTGCGCTGGGCGGCGTCGGCGGGCTGGGATCCCCGCGCTGTTGTGCAGGGTGTCGACGACCTCCTGCGCTTTCCGGCCTTCGAGAAGGCCTGGATGCGTGATGCGCCCCACGAGGACTGGATCCCGCGCGGGCTGGTGGGTCAGCCCTTTCGGATCTTTGAGACCGGCGGCACCACGGGCATGCCCACGCAGCGCATCAGCTGGCGCGATCACCTCGACGACTACGAGGCCTTCGCCCACACGCTCGACGACGCGGCCTTCCCGCTGGGTGCGGCGTGGCTGATCGCCGGACCCACGGGCCCGCGTCGGCTGCGGCTCACGATGGAGCACCTCGCGAACGTGCGGGGCGGCGTGGCCTACCACCTCGATCTCGACCCGCGCTGGGTGCGTCGCCTGCTCGCTGAGGGCGACGGTGCCACGGCCAAGCGCTACCAGCAGCACGTGATCGACCAGGCCGTGGTGCTGTTGCAGCACCGCCCGATCCGGTGCTTGTTCACCACGCCCAAGCTGCTGGAGGCGCTGTCGGAGGCTGTGGACCTCCACGCGCTGGGTGTCACGGGCGTGCTGTGCGGCGGCACGTCGATGAGCCCGCAGACCGTGCGCTTCCTGGTGGAGGAGTGCCTGGGCGGCCAGATCGGGTTCACGGCTGTCTACGGCAACACGCTGATGGGGCTCGCGGCGGCTGAGCCCGTGGGCGGCGGGCAGTGGGAGGTGGTGTACCACGCCCCTCAGCCGCGGGCGGTGCTGCGCGTGCTCGGGGAAGATGGGGCGGTGGTGCCCTACGGAGCGCGCGGTCAGGTTGAGCTGAGCACGCTCACGCCAGAGCTGTTCGTGCCGCGTCTGCTGGAGCGCGACGAGGCGATCCGGCGCCCGCCCACAGCGCGCTACCCGTGGGACGGTGTGGGCGACGTGCGACCCATGGGCACCGGGGCCGGCAAGACCACCATCGAGGGCGTCTACTGATGCACGTGCCGCTGCTGCGCCACGGGAGCGTCTACACGAGCCTGGATGTGGCGCCCGTGCCGGACGTCCACGGCGGCGAGCCCGTCGCCACCGTGTCGCAGGCGAACGGGGCGCTCCTGCGCCGCGACGCTAAGCGTCTCCCGGCAGCCCGCGCCGCGCTGCGGGAGGTGGGCACGGCCGGGCTGGTGCAGGCCTGTGTTCGTGCGGCCGACCTCTACCTCCAGGCCGAGCTTCCGCTTGGCGACGAGACCCAGTCGGTGGAGGCCTACGTGGCGGCGTGCAGCCGCTCCACGGGGCTGCCGCACGTGCTGGTGCGGCAGAACCTCGACAAGGTGGCGTCTGTGCTCCGCGGGATGCCCGACGTGCTCGAAGGACTCACGCTGGGCCTCGACCTAAGCGTGCTCGACGCCGGCGTGGGGATGCACCACGGCATCCCGGTGGCCTACCACCCCACCGCCGACGCCCTCGCCGCCGTGCTCCCGAGCAACTCGCCGGGGGTACACAGCCTGTGGCTGCCCGCGCTGCCGTTGCTCACGCCCGTGGTGCTCAAGCCGGGGAGTGGGGATCCGTTCACGCCCTGGCGCCTGGTGCAGGCGCTGATCGCCGCCGGGGTGCCGGCCGAGGCGTTCGGCGTCTACGGGGCCGATCATGCAGCTGGTAACGAGCTCGTCGAGCTGCACGACCGGTCGGTGGTGTTCGGCGGCCCCGATCTGGCGAAGCGCTACGCCGGTCGGCCGGATGTGCAGGTGCACGGCCCCGGCTACGCGAAGGTGTGGATCGGGCCGGATGAGGACCCTCTGGTCCACGTGGATCTGCTCGCCGACTCAGTGGCGCGCAACGGCGGCCGCAGCTGCGTGAACGCCTCGACGATCGCTGTGGCGTCGGGTGCGTACGGCCTCGCCGACGCGCTGGCTGCGAAGCTCAGTGCGCTGGTGGCCCGCCCCCTCGACGACCCGCGTGCGGGCCTGGGTGCGTTCACCGACCCGGCTGTGGCCAGGGCCCTCGACGAGCGCATCGACAACGCCCTCGCTCAGCACGGCGGCACCGACCTGACCGAGCGTCACCGGGGAGGTCCCCGCCGGGTGGTGGTGGACGGCCTCACCTACCTGCAGCCCACCGTGGTGTGGGTGCCCGCCGACCACCCCCTCGCGCGCACCGAGATGCCGTTCCCGTTCGTAGCGGTCACCGAGGTGCCTCCCGCTTCGCTGGTGGACTGGCTGGGGCCTACGCTGGTGCTGGCCGCGATCACCGAGGACTCGGCGCTGCGGAGGGCGCTCTTGGATGCTCGCCACGTCGACCGCCTGCACCTCGGTCCCATCCCCACCGGCGCGATCCGCTGGAACCAGCCGCACGAGGGCAACCTGTTCAGTTGGCTGTGGCGTCGTCGGGCTGTGGCGTGGTGACCGCTGCCATTGTGGGCCGCACCCGCTCCACGAGGGCGTCGCTCACGACCTGAACGCCCGCGCCCGAGAGGTGGACGGGGTCGATGTAGAGGGACGCCGCGTCGACGCCTTCGAACAGCTCACGGAACGTCAAGAAGTCCATGTTCCGCTGCCGCACGGTCTCGTGCCAGGTGGCTTCGAGCTTCTTGTCGCTCTCCACGGCCAGGGGCGGCTTGGGGCCGAAACCGAGAGGCAGGACCAGGATCACGCGCGTCTGCGACTGCGCTGCGAGCGCCGCGATGCGGTCCAGGCGCGCCAGGAGCCAGTCCTCAAGGATTGGACGGTTGGTGCGATCCGGGAGGGCTGCGAGCACGTACGCATAGGCTCGAGAGCGCGACCCCAGCGCGTTGTGGAGGGGCTCGGGGAGGTGCATCGGGTTGCCGATCCACGGGTCTTCCGGGTCGCCTGAGACGGGCACCATCAGGTCGCCGATGCGCACGGGCACATGGCTGGAGTCCCAGGCCTCGATCACCAGCACGTCGGGCGGCGCTTGGATCATCGCCTGCTCAGCGAGCGCGAGCACCTGCAAGGTCTTGAACCCAGGGACAGCGAGGTTCTGGACGCACACGGCGCGGCCGGGAGAGACCCGCTCGAGCGCCGCCTGCAGCACAGCCTCAGGCGCAGCTTCGTACGGCAAGGACACGCCGTGGAGGATGGAGCTTCCGGTCACCGTCACCTGGAACGCCTCCGGGTCGGAGCATCCCGCGGGGCGCGGCGAAGGGGTCGTGGTCCAGCCCGTGTTCTGGTAGACGGGCACGCCCAACACCTCGGAGAACGGGCCGATCACTGAGGTGTGAGCGAGGCTCCTGCGGGGCTGCGGCTTCGCCACCCGCACAGCAACCTCGACGGTGAGCAGGAACAGCACCAGCATCATCAGGGTGGTGGCGAGAAACCGCAGCAGTCGCACCGAATCCCTCCCGTTCGAACGGCCCGGTTCGAGGCCATGAGCCGCTTGTAGCCTACGCGCCGCGAGGCCCCACCCTCCGATGCGCACATGGTCGGTGGCAAATCGTGGTCGGCGTGCGTCCGACGGGTCCGATACACCCGGGAAGAACCCGACCGCTCCAGGTTTCTCTCTGCATGTCGCCCACGTTGTCCCTGCTGCTCTTGACCGGCCTCGCTGTGGCCTCGCCCCCGGCGGTCCCGAAGGCCAAGCAGCCCCCCGCAAGCTCGCCCGCTGCGGCAAGGGCCGAGAACGCCGCAGGTAGCTGGCTCAGCTGGCGTGGGGATGCTGCGCAGACGGGGCGTGCTGCGGGCTCACTCGATGTGCCCAACCTGGCCGAGCGGTGGACGGCCACAGCAAGCGATGGGTTCGTGGCGGGCGCCGTCGTCGACGCCACGCGGGTGGTCGCGGGCAACAAGGATGGCCACATCTACGCTTGGGGCCGCACCGACGGCGCGCTGCTGTGGAAGGTGGCCGCCGGTGCCCCGGTCGAGGCCCCTCCGCTGCGCAGCGGGGAGGTGGTGGTGGTGGGCACGCGGGGAGGCAAGGTGCTCGCGCTCCAGGCTGCCACAGGCGCTCCCGTGTGGACCGCCGACCTCGGCGCGGAGATCACGGCCGGCGCGGTGCCGGTGCCCGCCCACGGCACCCTAGGCGCCGGGTTTGTGGTGGGGGCCTACGACGGCCGCATGCACCGGCTCGACGCAGCCACCGGCGCGTCGGTCTGGACCTACGAGACCGGCTCCTACCTGTACGGCTCCGTGAGCGTGGTGGGCAACCAAGGCACGTTCGGCGGCTGTGATGGCTTCCTGCATGTCGTCGACCTTGGCACCGGAAAGGCGCTGCAGAAGATCGTGGTGGAGGCCTACGTGGGGGCCGCCGTGGCGAGTGAAGGGGGCCACGCGTTCGTGGGTCACTTCGGCAACCAGGTGATGGCGTTCCAGCCGGCGGATGGGGCCGTGCTGTGGAAGCACCAGGACCGCAGCTTCCCTTACCTGTCGTCGCCGGCGCTCACCGCGGAGGCCGTGATCCTGGGTGGGCGCGACCGCGCTCTGCATGCGCTCGAGCGCGCCACCGGTGAGCCGCTGTGGTGGTTCCCCACGGGCGGCAAGGTCGACAGCTCACCCGTGGTGGTGGGCGACGTGGTCGTGGTGGGCAGCGCCGACGGAAAGGTCCACATCGTGAAGTCCGAGACCGGCGAGTCCGTCCGCAGCTTCGACGTGGGTGGGGCCGTCACCGCAAGCCCTGCCGTGGTCAACGGCTGGGTCTACATCGGCAGCGAGGACGGCGTGTTCCACGCGTTCGGCCCGACGCTACCGAGCAAGAAGGAGCGTCGATGAGCGCGCCCGGCGATCCGCCCGACACCGGCAACGTGTTCGTGGCCAACTACCCGCCGTTCGCGGCGTGGACGCCCGACGATGTGCCGGCGGCCCTGGCGGTGCTCGATGAGCCGCCCGAGCCGAACACGCCGCTGGGCGCGTACGTGCACATCCCGTTCTGCCGCAAGCGCTGCCGGTTTTGCTACTACAAGGTCTACACCGAGGTGAGCGGGGCCGAGATTCGCGACTACGTGGAGGGTGTGCTCGACGAGGCCCGGCTCTACGCCACCCACGCGCGGGTGAAGGACCGCCCGCTGTCCTACCTGTACGTGGGCGGGGGCACGCCGTCCTACCTCTCCAGCGATCAGATCCGCGAGCTGCTCGGCGGGCTCCAGCAGATCCTGCCCTGGGCGCCGGGCGCCGAGCTCACCTTCGAGTGTGAGCCGGGCACCGTGCGCGCGCCGAAGATCGAGGCGCTGGTGGAGCTGGGCGTCACCCGCGTGTCGCTCGGTGTGGAGTCGTGGGATGAGGGCGTGCTCGCGCTCAACGGCCGGGCCCACGAGGCCAAGCACATCGAGCCCGCTTACCAGCTCTGCCGCGACGCCGGTGTGCCCCAGATCAACCTCGACCTGCTCGCCGGCCTCATCGGCGAGACCGACACCACCTGGGCCGACGCGGTCGAGCGCACCCTCGCGCTTCGCCCCGACTCGGTCACGATCTACCAGCTCGAGATCCCGGCCAACACGGCCATCTTCCGTGCGCTGAAAGGCCAAGAAGACCTCGGAGGCTCGGTGGCCGACGTCGCCACGCGACGCCGGTGGACCACGGAAGCGTTCGAGCGCCTCCAGGCCGCCGGCTACACGATGACCAGCGGCTACACCGCGGTGCTGGGCGACCCGACCGGGAAGTTCGTCTACCGCGACGCCCTCTGGCGGGGGGCCGACATGGTGCCGCTCGGGGTGTCGTCCTTTGGCACGTTGGGCGGGGTTCACCTGCAGAACGACAAGCGGCGGGAGAGCTGGCGTGCCGAGGTCGCGGCCGGTCGACTGCCCTTGCAGCGCGCCTGCCGCACCACCGCGGACGACCGCCTCATCCGTGAGCTGGTGCTCCAGCTCAAGCTGGGCGCTCTCGACCCCCGCTTGCTCAGCCAGAAGCACGGCGTGGACGTGCTCACCCGGTTCGCAGCGCCGCTCGCCGAGCTGGCCTCACAGGGTCTGCTCTCGGTCACGCCGGAGCGGCTGGCGTGGAGCTGGCCGGCCCTGATGCAGGTGGACCGCCTCTTGCCCCGCTTCTTCGCAGCCCCTGGAGAGGTTCCCCATGCGTGAGTCGGCTTGGGACGCAGTCATCGTCGGCGGTGGACCTGCAGGGTCTTCGGCCGCAGCAACGCTGGCGCGTGCGGGGCGCAAGGTGGCGGTGGTCGAGCGCGCGCGCTTTCCCCGCTACCACATCGGCGAGTCGCTGCTGCCCCACGCATGGCACACCTTCGACCGCCTGGGCATCACCGACAAAGTCCGCGCAGCGGGGTTCCAGAAGAAGCGCGGGGTCACCTTCGTGTCGGCCGACGGCAAGATGTCGAAGCCCTTCTGGTTCGACCAGCACCTCGAAGGGCACGAGAGCGCGTTCACCTGGCAGGTGGAGCGGGCGGCCTTCGATCGCCTGATGCTCGATCACGCCGAGTCCTGTGGGGCGACCGTGTTTCACGAGACCCGGGCCACCGAGCTGCTGATGGACGAAGGCCGCGTGCAGGGCATCGCCGCGATCGGGCCCGATGGACCGCTCCGCCTGCGGGCGCCGTGGACGCTGGATGCTTCAGGGCGCGAGGGCTTTGTGCACACTCAGCGGGGCTGGCGTCAGGCTGAGCACGCCCTCGATCGGGTGAGCTTGTGGTCCTACTACCGGGGAGTGGAGCTCGATGAGGCCCTCGCGGCCTCCACCACCGTGGTGCAGCTGCCCGATGACGGCTGGTTCTGGTTCATCCCGATGGCGGGCGGGGTGGTGAGTGTGGGCGTGGTGGCCAAGCGGGAGGTGCTGTTCGCCAGCACCCGCGATCCCGAGCTGGTCTTCGAGCAGCAAGTGGCCAAGAACCCGTGGCTGGCTGCGCTCTTACAGGGTGCCAAGCGCACCTCGGGCATCGACATCACGGCCGACTACTCCTACAGGTCGGCCTACAGTGCCGACGACGGTGTGGTGCTCGCGGGGGATGCGTTCGCGTTCTTGGACCCTGTCTTCTCGTCGGGCGTGTTCCTGGCGTTGGTCACCGGGGAGCGTGCGGCGCAAGACATGCTCGTGGCGCTCGATGCGGGGCGCACCGATGCGGCGGCGTTCGCCGACTACGGCGAGTGGATGTGTCGCGGCATCGAGGCGATGCGCGGGCTCGTGTTCAGCTTCTACGACCCGAAGTTCAGCATGGGGTCGATGGTGCGCAGCTACCCGGAGCTGCACGGTGACGTGACCGATCTGCTCATCGGTGACGTGTTCCGCGACTACACCGCCCTGCAGGATGCGCTCGCCACCCACGGTCGACGTCCGCCCCCGCTGGCCCACGGTCGTGCACGCACCGACGCCGCCTGATCGATGCGCATCCTCCACCTCACGGCCGGAACGGGCCGGTGGCACTGCGGCACCTGCATTCGCGACGACGCGCTCGTGAAGGCGCTGCGCGTGCTGGGTCATGAGGCCGATCTGGTTCCACTCTACCTTCCGATCGTGGCCGACGGTCTCTCGTGCAGTGCGGCGGAGCCGGTGTTGGTCTCGGGCGTGGCAGCCTACCTCCAGCAGGAGGTGCCGCTGTTTCGGCACCTGCCGCGCTGGGTGGACGGCGTGCTGGGATCGCGTCCGCTGCTGAACCTGGCCGGTCGGTTCGCGGGGAGCACCCGGCCTGAGTCGCTGGGTGCGATGACGGTCTCAATGCTGCGCGGCCTGGAAGGCCACCAGCGCTCGGCCCTCGAAGGGCTCGTCGAGGCGCTCGAACGACGTCCGAAGCCCGATGCCATCGTGCTCTCCAACAGCCTGCTCGTGGGCCTGGCTGCGCCGCTCAAGGCCGCGCTGGGTGTGCCGGTGGTGGTGACGATCCAAGGCGAGCCGCACTTCATCGACGCGCTCGACGAGGGTCGTGATGAGGCCTGGGACCTCGTCACGGCCGGACTCGACGCCGTGGACGGGCGGGTGGCGGTGTCCGCGTTTGTGGCCGACTGGGTGGCGCGCCGCACGGGCCTGGCGCGCAGCCGGTTCGACGTGGTGCCGAACGGCATCGACGTGGAAGACTACCTCCCGCCGGCCCCGGTCGACCCTCCGGTGCTCGGCTACCTGGGTAGGCTCTATGCCCCCAAGGGCCTCGACCGCATCGTGGAGATCTGGCTCCGGCTGCGCGCGAAGGGGAGCTCGCTCCGCCTACGCCTGGGCGGCACCCTCAACCCCGGCGACCAGCCCGAGCTCGATGCCGCGCTCGCGCGGGTGCGGGAGGCCGGTCTCGCGGATCAGGTGGAGGTGCGCGAGAACCTGTCGCGCGAGGGCAAGCGCAACTTCTTGCACGACCTCACCGTGTTCTGTGTTCCGGCCGCGAAGGATGAGACCTTCGGGATGTACCACCTGGAGGCCATGGCCGCGGGCGTGCCGGTGGTGGCTCCGGCCCGGGGTGCTGTGCCCGAGGTGATCGGCGACGCTGCCGGCTTGCTCGTGCCGCCCGACGACCTCGACGGATTCGTGGCCGCGATCGAGAGCCTGCTCGCCGACCCAGTCCTGCGCACCCGCTTGGCCGCCGCGGGCCCCGAGCATGTGCGGGCTGGCTGGACCTCCTCCCACATGGCGCGCGGCGTGCTCGAGGTCCTTCAGCGCCTCACGTGAAGGGCCTCAACGTAAGCGGCCCGGCCGATGCATCGCATGGGCCGGGCCGGGAGAGCGGGTGGTAGCCGCCTTTGAAGCGGCCCGTGACCTACTTCTTCTTGCCGCCCTTGGTGCTGGGGATGGTGGTGGTGGTGACCACACCCTTCTTCTCGTCATCCACGCTGCCCGAGAGATCGATCTCACCGTTGGGGCCGCCCTTGCCCTTGCCGGGGTTGGAAACATCGACGCCATCGAGGTTGTTGCCGTGGCCGTTGTTGTTCTTACCGCCCTGCACATTGGGGATGCCGCCGCTAGGGGGGGTGCTGCCGCTAGGGGAGCTGCCGCCGCTGCCCGCAGGAGGGGCGGAAGCGCCAGCCGGGGGGGAGGAGCCGGTAGGATCCGCTGCGGGGGGCGCTGCCGGGGGCGTGCCACTGCCACCACCGTCTGAAGGGCCGCCACCGGTCCAGGGGTCGGACGCCCAGTCTTCATCTTCGCCAGAAGGAGCGGGGCTCGAGGGGTCGGCGATGCCGCCATCATCGGAGCCGCCGCCGGCACCGGGAGCGCCGCCGCCGGCACCGGGAGCGCCGCCGCCCGACATCGGAAAGCCCATAGGCGTGGAGGCGAACGACTCTCCACCGCGATCCATGTTCTCGCCGGCACCCATGACCATGGCGGCGACGGTGTCGGGGAAGGTGGCCGTGATCAGCACGGTGGCGCCCAGCAGGCTGGCGACCAGGACGTACTCGACGGGCACAGAGCCGCGGCGGCTGCGGTTGAAGAGGTTGCGCATGAGGGCCTCCAGGCCCACCGAGGGGTGGCCGGATGTGAGCGAACGGGACCCATCCCGTCTGTGACCCCACAGTACCCGCGCAGTCGGCTGACCGCAAGAGACATTTAGCTGATTTTCGGCGTACAACGTCACTTTTTTATGAATAGAAGGCTTCGGAAACTCCACAGGGACACCGCAGTGACCCTGCGGGTTTTCGCCTGACGTTCTTCCTGCATTTTGGCGGAGAGGGTCGGGTACTGAAGTGTGTGCAGCCGAAAACCGCAGCGGTCTGAGGGGGCAAAGACTGCGGATCCGATCACGGGATGTGAGAAGCGGTTGCGGTACCGTACCGATGGCCTGGAGGGGGGGCCGAACACGTTAGGCAGGGCCTCGGAGGTCCGCTCGTGGACGCCATCCTTCGCCTCGTCGACCTCCACCACCGGTACCCAGGGGCCGAGGACGCCACGCTGCGCGGGGTCGAGCTGGCGGTGTTCGCGGGCGACCGTCGGGCGCTCGTCGGCCCTTCGGGCTCAGGAAAGAGCACGCTGCTGGCCCTCATCGCGCTGCTCGACCACCCCACAGCGGGTCGCGTGGAGATCGGCGGTGCGGATGCTGCCCGGTTCACCGAGGCGCAGCGTGATGCTTGGCGTCGCACGGGGGTGGGCCTGGTGTTTCAAGACCACCACCTGCTCGCCCACGCCACGGCGCTCGAGAACGTGCTGCTCCCAGCTTGGGCCGATGGCCGCCCCGATGCGGCCGCGCACGCGCGGGCTCGCCTGCTGCTCGATCGGCTCGGCCTCTCGGATCGCATCCACCACCTGCCGAGCCAGCTCTCCACCGGTCAGCGCCAGCGGGTGGCGGTGGCGCGCGCGCTGCTGCGCTCACCGCGCCTCCTGCTCGCGGACGAGCCCACGGGGTCGCTCGATCCCGCGCGCGCCGGTGAGCTGGTCGACCTGCTCCTCGCCGTGGAGCCCGAGGTGGCCGTGCTGTTGGTGACCCATGATGCGGCGGTGGCGTCGCGTCTGCCGCTGCGATCGACTTTGGTGGACGGCCGCCTCGTCGAAGCCACGTCATGATGCGGTCCGCGCTCGCGGCCGTGCGTCACCACGCAGCGCTCTACGCAGGCGTGGCCGCGGCAGCTGCGCTCTGTGCTGCCCTCGTGGGCGGGGGTCTCCAGGTGGGAGATGCCCTGCGCGACGCGCTCGCAGCCCGCACCGACCGCCGCCTGGGGCCCGCCGACTTCGTGGTGCTGGGCCCTGAGGGTGGGGTGACGCCGGAGCTGGGCCCTGAGCTCGCGAGAGAGCTGGGCGTGCCCGTGGCGTCCACGCTGTTCCTCCCGGCCGTTGCGCGGGCACCCGACGGGCTTGCACGCGGCGTGGACCTGTGGGGTGTGGACGCCTCACTCGCTGCGCTGGCGGCCCGCGCCGACGTGGTGCCGGTGCCGGGCGAAGTGCGCATGCGTGCAGACCTCCTGCAGCGTCTGGGTGTGGCTCCGGGTGAGCGCCTGGTGCTGCGCGTGGAGCGCCCGGGTGCGCTGCCCCGCGACGTGGCGCTGGCGCAGTCCGAGGGCGCTGTGGTGGGGCTGTCGGTGCAGGTGGGCGAGGCGCTGCCGGAAGCGTGGCCGGCGCGTGGGGGTCTGGGCGCCACCCCGGGGGACCCCGACGTGGTCCTGGTCGACCGCGCCTGGCTCGCCGAGCGACTGAACACCGCCGACCGACCCAACCGCTTGTGGGTGGGCGGGGTGGAGATGGAGACCGTTCGTGCCGCGCTGGCCGAGGTCGTCACCCTGGAAGATGGCGGTCTGCGCCTGCTGCCCACGGGGAACGAGCTGCAGCTGACCACGCCACGGATGCTGTTGCGGGAGACGGTGGCCGCAGCGGCCTCGGCGCTGCCGGGCGCGGTGCCGGGGCTCGTGTGGCTGGCGGACGCTTTTGAGGGTCCGAGTGGTGCTGGCGCGTATGCGTTCGTGGGTGCGCTCGACCCCGGCCCGGCCGCAGCACTTGCGCAGGCGTCCACGGTGTTTCTGCCCACCGGGGACGGCATCGTGCTGGTGGACTGGCTCGCGCACGACCTCGGCGCACAGGCCGGCGACCCCATCACCCTGCGCTACCCGCAGGTGGAGCGCGGCCGCGGCATCGTCTACGACCAGCGCACGTTCACGGTGCAGGCGGTGGTCCCCGACAGCACGGCGGACGCGAGCTGGATGCCGCCTCTGGAGGGGGTGGAGGGTCGCGCGAGCTGCCGGGACTGGGATCCGGGCCTGCCCCTCTCGCTCGATCGCATCACCGACCGCGACGAGGCCTGGTGGTCTGCGCACGGCGGCGCTCCGAAGGCGTGGGTGCCGTGGGAGGTTGCCCAAGAAGCGTTCGCCAGCCCGCTGGGCGACACCACCGTGGTGCGCTTTCCGGCCGGCACCGACCCCGAGCAGGTGCGGGCCTCGCTGGGTGCGGCGCTGGGGCCTTCAGGTCTGGGCGTGACCCTGCTGGAGGTGCGTGCGCAGCTCACGGCGTCGGAAGCCCCGGCCAACGACTTCGGCGTGCTGTTCTTGGGCTTTCAGTGCGTGCTGATCGGGGCCGCGCTGGGCCTCGCCGCCTTGCAGAGCTCGCTCGTGTGGGAGCTGCGCCGCCACGAGCTGGGCACGCTGCGGGCGCTGGGCTGGTCGCGCGGGCGGGTGCTGGGGGCTGTGGCGCGTGAGCTCGCTGTGGTGTGTGTTGCGGGCGCTGTGCTCGGGGCACCGCTCTCGCTGGCGGTCTCTTGGGGCCTGGGCTTGGGCCTTGCCGGGCCGTGGCGCACGGCGGTGCCGGGCCTGGAGGTGACGAGCTCCCTGCACCTCGCGCCGCTGCTGGTGGGCTCGGGTGTGGCGACGATCCTGGTGGGGCTGGCGGGCTTGGTCACGGCGTGGCGGGCGGTGCGGCGAGACCCCCGCGCCCTGCTCGCAGGCAGTACGCCGCCACCGGCTCCGGGCCGGCCCCTGCGGTGGGCGATGGGAGCTGCGGTCTCGCTGACGTTGGGCCTTGCTGTGGTGCTGACGGTGCCCGGCGGACGCACCCCAGAGGCTGCGCTGGCCTTCTTCGGCGCCGGGGCGCTGGCGCTGCTGGCGGGTGTGCTCGGTGTGGGGGCGTGGTTGCTGCACACGCGGGGTCCGGTGCTCGGCGCAGCGAGCGCACGACGTCGTCCGGGCCGGGCCTTGGCGGTGGTGTCGTTGCTGGGGGCGGGGACGTTCCTGGTGGCGGGTGTCGGGCTTGGGGGCGGGAGGGCGCCGCCCGATGCGGCCTCGCGGTCGTCGGGCGCCGGCGGGTTCGGCTGGATCGTGCAGTCCACCCTTCCCGTGCCGGACCGCCTCGACCGTGCCGCCGGCTTGGTGG
This sequence comes from uncultured Enterobacteriaceae bacterium, assembly GCA_964396405.1. GTDB lineage: Bacteria > Myxococcota_A > UBA796 > UBA796 > JACKEO01. The sequence goes on along the minus strand of CAYNFK010000046.1, from coordinate 19,654 downwards.
TTCATGCGCTGGATCGCGCCGTCGAGCCCTCGCAGATCGTGCCGCTCAAGCAGGTCGACGGCGACGATGCGAGCTGCCTCCAGCTCGGGTCGGCGCAGTCGCCCACCCTGCTGGGCGTCGATCCGGAAGCGTTCAGCACCCGCCAGGCGTTCGCTTTTGTGGACGCACCCGACGGGGCCGACCCGTGGTCGCTGCTCAGCCAGGACCTGGGCGCTGGCGTCGTGCCCGCGATCGCCGACGCTTCCACGGTGACCTGGGGCCTCCACCTCGCCCGCGGTGGTCGCCTCGACTGGGTGGACCGTGAAGGCCACACCGTGAAGATCGAGATCGTGGCCGTGCTCACCAGCTCGATCTTCCAAGGGTCGCTGCTGCTGGATCGTGAGGTGCTCGACCGCCACTTCCCGAGCGGAGGAGGGGATCGTCTGTGGCTCGTCGACGGTCCTGCCGACGCTGGCCGGGAGGCCGCTGAGGCCCTCACCACCGCGCTCGCCGACCGCGGCGCCACGGCCCTTCCCACGGCCGAGCGCCTCGCGGCCTTCGCGGCCGTGGAGGATGCCTACATCGGCGTGTTCCGCGCACTGGGCGGGCTGGGCCTTGTGCTGGCGAGCCTGGGCCTGGCCCTGGTGCTCGCCCGCGCCGTGGTGGAGCGTCGGGGCGAGCTCGCGCTGCTCCGAGCCTTGGGCTTCGCGCCGTCCCAGCTCGCGGGCTGGCTCGTGGTGGAGCACAGCACCCTCGTGGTCTCGGGGCTGGCGGTGGGGCTCGGTGCCGCGATCGTGGCGGCATGGCCTGCGCTCCAAGCGCCCGACGCAGCGCCGCCGTGGCTCGTGATCGGCGCTGCGCTCGCGGCGGCCGCGCTGGTGGGCATCGGAGGTCTTGCTGTGGCCGCAAGTTGGGCGCTGCGGGCCGTTCCGCTACGTGAGCTGACATCCAGCCGCCGATGAGGTGCGTTACCCCGCCCAGCAAGCGAGGTTGCCATGCGTCGTTGGCTGTTGGGTGGGCTGCTGGTGTCGGGCAGCGCGGTGGCGGCAGACTGGCCCCAGTGGCTGGGTCCGAATCGCACGGGCCACGCGGCAGAAGGCGGGCTCGTGGAGGCCTGGGGCAAGGGCCCTAAGGAGCTCTGGCGGGTGGTCGTGGGGCCTGGCTACGCTTCCGTGTCGATCGCGGAGGGTGTGGTGTACGCGATGGCGGCCCGCGACGGGGAAGATCAGCTCGTGGCGCTGGATGCGGCCACCGGGGCCGAGCGCTGGCGCACCAAGGTGGGCCCCTTCTACAAAGACGCGATGAACTTCGACGGCCCGCGCGCCACGCCCTCAGTGGTGGGGGATCGGGTGATCGCCCAAGGCGGCCTCGGCCACCTGGTGGCGGTCTCGCGCGACACGGGGGCTAAGCTCTGGGAGGTCGACACCGTCGGCAGCTTGGGCGGCGTGATGCCGCAGTGGGGCTACTCGGGCTCGCCGCTGGTCTCCGAAGGCAAGGTCTACCTGTCCACCGGCGGCCAGGCGGGCAACGCGCTGGTGGCGCTCTCGCTGGCCGATGGCAGCGTGCTCTGGAAGACCGGGGCGTACGGTGCCGGCTACGCTTCCCCGGTGCGGGTCACGGTGGCCGGCAAGGACCAGGTGCTGTTCTTCACGGGCTACGGCGCTGTGGCCACCACGCCCCACGAGGGCGAGGTGATCTGGCGCTACCCGTGGACCACCAACTACCAGGTGAACGCCGCCACGCCGCTGGTGGTCGGCGGTCGCCGGGTGTTCGTGGCCTCCGGCTACGGCGTGGGCGCTGCGATGCTCGAGGTGAAGGACGACGGCAAGGTCTCCGAGCTGTGGCGCACCAAGAAGATGAAGAACAAGACCTCCACCTCGGTGCTGGTGGGCGAGCACCTGTTCGGGTTCAACGAGAGCGACCTCACCGCTCTCGACGTGAGCACCGGCGCAGAGCTGTGGTCCACCGACGTGTACGGCCGCGGCACGCTCCTCGCGGCCGAGTCGGCGCTCGTGGTGCTCTCAGAGCAGTGCGAGGTGTCGCTGGTGAAGGCCAACGGCAAGGCGTTCGAGCCCGTGGCCAACCCCTACAAGGGCCTCACGCACGGACCCTGCTGGGCCGCGCCGAGCCTCGCGAACGGCGTGATCTACGTGCGCGACGGGAAGGACCTCGTGGCGCTGGAGGTGCGCTCGTATGGCCCCACCGCCACGCCCGCGGCGGTGCCCTGATGCCTTCCTGGACCGGCTACGTCGCGCTCACCGTGCTCTGCTGGGGCACCTACGGTGTGCTGCTTCACCACGGCTCGATGGCGATGGGCGACCCGGTCCACGGCCGCACCAAGGCCTTCTTGTTCATCGGGCTCGCCTACTTCCTCGTGGCGGTGCTGGCACCGCTCGCCTCGCTCACGGTGCAGGGCGCGTCGTGGGAGATGCCCGCCGCTGGCATCGGCTGGTCGCTGCTGGCCGGCATGGTGGGCGCCGTGGGCGCGTTCGGGGTGGTGCTCGCTTTCGGTGCGAAGGCCAGCCCGTCGTTGGTGATGTCGCTGGTGTTTGCGGGCGCGCCGATCATCAACGGCATCGTCAGCATCACGCAGGCCGGGCAGTGGGGTCAGGTGCGCTGGCCGTTCGTGGTGGGCATCCTGATGGCGGCAGCAGGCGGTGGACTGGTCACCGTGTACCGACCGCCGCCTGTGGCGCATGCGCCGGTACCACCCGCCGCGTCTCACACGCCCTGATCGCCTACGGCGCCACGGCCCACAGCTTCGTGTCGCCGCGGATGTACGCCGCAGCGGCGTCGAAGTGGGGCTGACCCAAGCCCGCCTCCACGCGTGAGGCGCTCTGGAGGGTGAGGTCGGCACCCAGCGTGAGCAGGTTTCCGCGGTCGGTGAACAGCCGCACGCTGCTGCCCACCACCATCGGGCTCGCCCAGATCTGCGCTTGCTCGGGCACGGCCATCGGCACCGTGCGCACCGACGCGCCCGTGGTGGCGTCGAGCTCCATCATCGTGCCATCGATCGCCACGGAGATCAGGCGGTTCCCCCACACGAGCGCGCTCGCGTAGATGCGCTCCCGCGAAGCGAGCTGCACGTTCCACCGCTCGGTGGCCTTCACCTTGTCGCCGTCGACCACCAGGTCGTAGGATCGCGCGTGGCTGGGCCACTTGCCGTTGAGCATGTCGGTGGTGTTGCCCACGAACCACACGCGGCTGCCGATGGCCACAGGACCCGAGTACAGCATGGCCGCGAGGTTCTGCTGCATCACCAGGCCATCGCTCGCGCGCACTAGGCGACCGCTGGGCGTCAGGATCACGCCGATGCCGCCCACCACGGTGGCGGCGGGTGCGCCGAAGTCTTCGTAAGGGCCCACCTCCCAGCGCTTCGCACCGGTGGCGGCATCGAAGCCCACCAGCGCATCGTGCGCCACGGCCAGCACACCGCTGACCAGCACGGGGCTCGCTGTGGGGCGGCCTTCGTAGCCGATGAGACGGCCGGTGTGGGGTCCGAGCCAGTGCGCCCACTGACGTTTTCCGTCCATCGAGAAGCAGGCGACCACGCCGTTGGCGAGGAACACCCAGATGCGCTTGCCATCGGTGATCGGGGTGGGAGACGTCCAGCCGATCTCGTCGTTGGACACGGGCGGAAGGTACGCGCTGATCGCCTTGAGCTCCGCGGAGACCTCGGCCATCTTCGCGACCACGGCCTCGATCTGCGTGAGGGCGTCGCCACCTCCACGCGCGGCCCGTCGCAGCAGCGCATACTCGGCCTGCATCGTGCGCAGCTCGGCCTGGAGCTTGGGAGCAGCGGCCACCCGGGGCCGAATCGGGGCGGCTTCGGCAGCCGGCAGCACGTCGAGCACGTCGAGGGAGGCCCTCCAGGACACCGCACCGGTGGCGGCTTCGACGCACACCAGCCCGCTGGGCTCTTCGAGCACACACACCTTGCCCGCTGCGGCCACTGGGGATGCGTTGCTGCGGCCCTTCAGCGGCACCGTCCAGCGCACGTGGTCGGTGGCCGACCACGCCGACGGCAGCACGCTCTTCGGGTAGATCCCCGTGCCGTCACCGCGCCAGCCGACGTCCGCCCAGGCCGTGGCGCTCAACGTCAGCGAAAGGAGTGCCACGAACCTCAAGGCCGATCTCCAGTCCACACGCAGCGGAAACCCACATCGGGGAGCTTTGCGTCCTTCTCCATGCCCACCCGCACGGCCGCACGCCACGCGTACGCATCCGGCGAGAGGTAGGAAGCGCCGCGCTGCACGTGATCGTTCACGCCTTGCACGCCCCGCGGATCGGTGAGCTCGCCGGCGCTGTAGGGGCCGTAGCCATCGAGCGTCCACTCCCACACGTGGCCGCCGAGCGCGAACACCCCCTCTGGCGTGCCCACCCGCAGATCACCCGAGCCCCGCAGGCTGGGGTCGATGCACAGCTGGCCCGGCGCGGCGCCCTGGGCCGAGGGCTTCACTTGGGCGCGCAGGCGGTCGGCCCGCTGATCGAACGGCAGCTCCACCACGGCCTTGCACAGCGCCACGGCTTCGGCCTCCGGCATCGCGGTGAGCGCGTCGCCCACCCCGCGCTGCTCGGCGGGCGTGAGGCGCTTGCCGAGGCCTTCGAGGAGCGTGCCGCAGGCTTCGATCACCTTCACGCCCGGCGAGATCCCCGCGTTCGCAGCCACCTCGGGCGCTTCTTCGGTGGGGCAGATCACCTTCTCGCCCCACGAGAAGGTGCGCCCTTCGGTGCCTCGCGCAGTGGCCTCCCACTCGGACTCGGTGGGCAGGCGTGCGCCCAGCCAGCCGCAGTAGGTCTGCGCACCGTCCCAGGTGATGCCGACAATGGGCAGCGACCCTTCCCCCCGCACGCCGTAGGTGGTGAACGGCCCGTCGGTGATGGCATCCTCGACCTTGCACACGCCCGCCAGCACACAGCGACGGAACTCGGACGCGCTCGTGGGGTAGGCTTGGATCCAGTAGGGCGAGAGCACCACGTTGTGCACGGGACCCTCTTCGGGCGTGGCGCGGGCGTCGTAGCCTGGGGCGTTGGGGTCGGTGGCCTGCGCCCCGATGGAGAAGCGCCCGCCCGGCATCTGCCGGAAGCATCCCCAGCCGCCGCGAAAGCCGCGACAGACGAGCTCTTCGGGCATCTGCTTCGCGCCGGGTGGGATCGGCGCATCCGCCACCGAGCGCTTGCCCGGTGCGCCGCCGCCCGGGTTCTGCTGCTTGGGCGACTCGGCCGTGGGCACGGGCTCGGCAGGGACAGGATCGGGCGTGCTGCACGCGATCAGGAACAGCAGCGGAGCGAGCACGCGCAACCTCTCCCTGCCAGCTTACCCCACCCCTCCCCGGGGACCAACCGGGACGGGTGGGCTCGGGCCCACGGGTTACACGCCACGACCGAGGTGAGGATGCTCCGACCTGCGCTGGCGCTCGCCGCCCTCTGCCTGTCCACCGCGGCCTGGGCCGGCGACTGGGCCTCCTGGCGGGGTCCCGCCCAGGACGGCACCTCCCCCGAGACCGGCCTGGTGAGCACGCTTTCGGCTGAGGGCACGAACCTCCTGTGGAGCGTGGATCTGCCCGGCGGCGGCACGCCCGTGGTGTGGGGCGATCGGGTCTATGCGTGGGGCTTCCGCCGCGGCGCGGGCCAGGATGCGTGGGAGGTGCTCGCCGCCTTCGATCTCGCCACCGGAAAGCCCTTGTGGGAGCAGCCCTTCCGCGACTTCCTCTCCGACATCGTCTACGAGCGCTACAGCATCGGCGCCCCCGCCGTGGATCGCGAGACCGGCAACATCTACGTGCAGTCCTCCGCCGGCGAGGTGCTCGCGTTTGCGCCCGATGGTCGCCGCCTGTGGACCGTCTCGATGATGGACGCCTGGGGTCGGCTCACCTTCCCGAACGGCCGCACCGGCGCGCTCGTGATCGACGAAGACCGCGTGCTCGTGCACGGCATCACGGCCTCCTGGGGGCGCGAGGGCCCCGGCCGCGACCGCTTCTACGCCTTCGACAAGCGCACGGGCGAGGCCCTGTGGTCGAGCACGCCGGGCACCCAGCCCCGCGACTCCTCCTGGAGCACGCCGCTCGTGCTCGATCTGCAAGGCCGTCACACGGCGATCACGGGCACGGGCTGTGGGCAGGTGATCGCGATCGACGCCCGCACGGGCGAAGGCCTGTGGCGCTTTCCGATGTCGGATGGCGGCGTGAACCACACGGTGGTCACCGATGGCAGCGTGGTGATCGCCGCGCACAACGTGGAGAACCTCGACAGCACGGTGACCGGGCGCATCGTGGCGATCGATCTCGCCGGCGAGCGCGTTCCCGCCGAAGAGGGCGCGCCGGTGCTCAAGGCCGAGCGCTGGCGTCGGGACCTGGCGGGCTTCAGCTCCTCGCCCATCCTGCACAGCGGCCTCGTCTACTTCGTCACCCCCACTGGCGAGCTGATGGCGCTGGATGCGCTCACGGGCGCCGACGTGTGGTCGGTGAAGCTCGGGCCCGATCAGCTCCACGCCAGCCCCGTGCTGGCCGACGGTCGGCTGTGGGTGCCGATGTTCGATGGGACCTTCGCGGTGGTGAAGGCCGGTCGGGAGGGCGGGCAGGTGCTCGCCAGCACGAAGCTCGCGGGACGTGCGCTGGGTGCGCCCGCGATCGTGGACGGTCGCATCCTCGTGCACAGCAGCGAGAAGCTCTACGCGTTCGGCGAGGCCCGCCCGATCGCGGCGGTGCAGGCGGCGGCTCCCACCCCGCTGAGCAAGGCCCCGGCGGTGTCGGCGCGGGTGCGTCCGGCCGAGGTGCTGCTGCGGCCGGGCGAGCGACAGGCGCTCACGGTGGAGCTGCTCGACGCTGAAGGAAGGGTGGTGGAGCGGGTGCCGGCCGAAGCGGCCGAGTCCTTTGTGCCCGCCACGGCCAAGGTGGTCTCCCGCATGAACGCCACGTTCGAGAAGGGTGCGCTCGTGGCGCCGGCCGACGCTGGCCTCACCGCAGGCGCCTGGAAGGTCACGGCGAAGGGCTTCGAGGGCACCACGCGCGGTCGCACGGTGTCGGGCGTGCCGTTCGCGGAAGACTTCGAGACGATCCCGGTGGACCAGGTGGCGAAGGATGGCACGGCGTTCGGCTGGCCGCCGCTCCCGTGGATCGGCGCCCGCTTCAAGTGGCAGGTGCAGGAGCGCGACGGCAGCCACGTGCTCGCGAAGACCATCGACAACATGCTGTTCCAGCGCGCCACCACCTTCCTCGGTCACCCGGAGGAGCGCGGCTACGTGATCGCCGCCGACCTGCTCACCGACGGCAACCGCCGCGGCATGTCGGCGATGGGCCTCATCAACAGCCGCTACCTGGTGGCGCTCAAGGGCAACCAGCGCAACCTCGAGCTCAGCAGCAACCAGGACCGCCTGAAGATCAGCGTGCCCTTCCTCACCGAGCCAGGGGTGTGGTACCGCCTCGTGCTCTCGGTGCAGGCCGGGAGCGATGGCTTCACCACCGTGCGCGCCAAGGTGTGGAAGCGCGGCGAGCCCGAGCCCGCCGCCTGGACGCTCGATGTGCGCCACGAGAAGGGCCACACCATGGGCGCGCCGGGTGTGTTCGGGTTCACGCCCAGCAACCAGCACCGCGTCTACGTCGACCACCTCACCCTCACCAAGCTCGGGGAGGCCCTGTGAGCCTGCTGCTCTCGCTCATGCTCGCTGCCCACGCCGCCGACTGGCCGATGTGGGGGGCCGACACGTCCCGCAACATGGTCTCGCCCGAGAAGAAGGCCCCCGGGGCTTTCGACCCCGGTCGCTTCGTGCAGGGCACCGAAGAGATCGACCCCACCACCACCGTGGGCCTCAGGTGGGTGGCGAAGCTGGGCAGCCAGACCTACGGCAACCCCACCGTGGCCGGCGGGCGGGTGTTTGTGGGCACCAACAACCAGCTCGCGCGCCGGAGCGGCATCGTGGGCGACGCCTCGGTGGTGCTCGCGTTCGACGAGGCCGACGGCCACTTCTTGTGGCAACACACGGTGCCCAAGCTCGGCTCCGGCAAGGTCAACGACTGGGAGTTCCTGGGCATCTGCTCGTCGGCCCAGGTGGTCGACGACGTGGCCTATGTGGTCACCACCCGCGGCGAGGTGGTGGCGCTGGATGTGAACGGCCTGGCGAACGGCAACCAAGGCGTCACCGACGAGGCCGAGAACCTTGTGGCGCCGGGCCTGCCTGTGCCCGAGCTCGACGCGAGCATCGACGCCGACACGCTCTGGCGCTTCGACATGCCGGTGGAGCTGGGGGTGTTTCCCCACAACGTCACGTCGTCCTCGGCGCTCGTGGTGGGCGACAAGGTGGTGGTGTCCACCAGCAACGGCGTGGACTGGTCGCACCTCGACATGCCTTCGCCGTTCGCGCCTGCGCTCATCGTGCTCGACCGCACCACCGGCCAGGTGGTGGGCGAAGAGGCGCTGGGGGTGGGTGAGCGCACGATGCACGCCAACTGGTCGTCGCCGGGCTTTGTGCCGGCCAGCAAGCTGGGACCTGCGCAGCTCCTGTTCGGCGCGGGTGATGGCTTCTTGTATGGCTTCGATCTCGAAGCGGTCGACAGCGACGGCCTGCGGGTGCTCAACGAGCGCTGGCGCGTGGACGGCAACAAGCCCGAGTACCGCGTGAAGGACGGCGCGCCGGTGCGCTACGCCACGCCGCCCGGTCCTTCGGAGTTCATCGCCACGCCGGTGTACGCAGGCGGGTTGGTGTACGCCGCGATCGGCCAGGACCCCGAGCACGGACCCGGCGTGGGCCTGCTCACCGCTTACGATCCCCACAACGAGCGTGTGGCGTGGACGTATGACGGCATCGGCCGCACGATGTCCACGGTGGCGGTGCACAAGGGTGTGGTCTACGCGCCCGACTACGACGGTCGCCTGCTCGCCCTCGATGCGAAGACCGGCGCGCTGCTGTGGACCCACGACACGCGTGCCCACATCTGGGGATCGCCGCTGGTGGTGGGCAAGGAGGTCTACCTGGGCGACGAAGACGGCATCCTCACGGTGCTCGCGGCTGGGAAGAAGAAGAAGGTGCTGCGCACCGTGAGCTTCCCGGCCCCGATCTACTCGTCGCCGGTGCAGGCCAACGGCGTGCTCTACGTGGCCACGCAGACGCACCTCTACGCCTTCGACGGCGAGTAGGGCCGGGTGCCCGTAGCGCCCCTGCTGCTGCCTTCCCGGTATGGTTCGCCCATGCCGGTGCTGCGGGTGGGGCCTGTGCTGGAGCAGCTCGACGGCGTGGCCATCGGACGCACGGTGGTAGTGACCGACGCGGGCGTGGCGTCCACAGGCTGGCCGGCGCGGGTGGCCTCAGCGCTGGGTGCCGACCTGTGGGCTGGCGCGGCCGAGGAGCCCAGCGAGGGCGCCGTGGCCGAGGCTGCCAGGGCGCTCGGCGCTTACGACACCCTGGTGGCCGTGGGTGGCGGCAGCGTGATCGACACAGCTAAGGCCGCCAGCCTGCTGATCGCCAACGGAGGTCGGGTGCGCGACGGGCGCGGCTACGGCCACGCCGCCGCCGCCGGACCCCGGCTTGTGGCCATCCCCACCACGGCGGGCACGGGCTCCGAGGTGCAGTCGTTCGCGGTGATTAGCCACGACGACGACCGCAGCAAGCTCGCTGTGGGCAGCGCGCACCTCATGCCGGCTGTGGTGATCCTCGACGCCGCGCTCACGCTCAGCGCCCCGCGGCGGGTGACGATGCTCGCCGGCCTCGACGCCACCGTGCACGCGCTGGAGACGGCGGTGAGCACGGCTCGGACGGTAGCCGGCGAGCACGCGGCGGTGGAGGCCTTCGCCGACCTGTGGACCACGCTGCCGAGGGTGCTGGCGTCGCCGCACGACCTGGACCTAAGGCACACGATGCTGCGCGCCGCGTGCCAGGCCGGCAGCACCATCGAGGCCGGCATGTTGGGGGCTGCCCACGCGCTCGCGAACCCGCTCTCGGCGCGTCATGGGATGGCCCATGGGGAGGCTGTGGCGCGAATGATCGGGCCGGTGGTGCGGGTGAACCACCGGAGCGCTGAGGCCGCTGCCACCTACGTGCGCCTGGCCCAGGCTGTGGGGATGGCGGATGGCGAGGCCCTGGCGGCGGCGCTGGAGCTGCGGGTGGCGGAGTGGCTGCCGGGTGGGTGGCCGGTGATCGATGCGGATGCGTTGGCCGGGGAGGCGATGGCGCAGTGGACGCTGGGGTTCAATCCTGTGGGGTTGGGGTGGGGGGAGGTGGTGGGGGTGTATGGGGGGTGGGGTAGCTGAGGGTTCGGGAGTTCGCGAGTGCTGGACGCGGTGGTGTTGCTCTGCCCACGTGGCGTCTGTGCGGCCCGGGTAGAAGTATCTGAACATGAGATCGTTACCGGCGTACCTTTACTATTCGGTGAAGTCAAACTTGTCGCTTGCGAACCAGCAGGTCCGGCACGTACCGTTTGTCGGTAGTCGTTGGTCATGCGGTAGTGTGTGTCAAGTCCCGCGCCCCTGTTGGTGCGATGAGGGGAGAAGCCAATGCGCCAGTGGGTAGGGTGGGTATTTGTGGCATCGCTTCTTCCGACGACCGCGCGGGCCACGGGCGGGGAGGCTTTCTCAGGGTATGCCTCCGAGGCCACGGGGATGGCGCCCAGTTTCGACGAGCACACGGAGATTCAGGCACCGAAGACGCTCGCACAAGACGTGCTTGGTTCTGTGTCAACGGCCGGCGATGTGAGCTGGTCCCACACGATCGAGAGCCTCCCCGCACTCATCCCAGCTTCGATCACGCTGTCTTACAGCTCGTCTGGCCCGGCGGTGTCTGATGTGGCTCACGCGTGGACCATCTCCTCGGGCCTTCGAATCGCGGAGATCGCGCCAGCGGCGCGTGTTGGAGCGTACGCAAACGTCGATGAAGCGATCGTCAGCGTGTCCGGAAATGGCCTTTCCGGACACCTCCAATCCACCAACACCTCGGAGACAGTCCCTCTCGCCTTCGCGAGCAACGGCGCACCGATCACAACCTTCCCCTACGAAGTCTCGGGCACCAGGTACGAGTACCGCGGCTCGGGGGGGTTTGCCGTCGCATGGTTCGTGAGCGAGCAAAACGCCTGGGTCGTACGGCAGGGGAACCTGTCTACGCTCATGCGGCCCGCAGGAATGGACTGGACCGGATCGTCCGCCACGTTTGCTACGCAGATGACCGGGTTCTGCGATGTGACAGAGCCCCTCAACGACGACGAGCCTTGCGTTCAGGCCACCGCCTGGGTTCCGGTTGTTCAGTTCGACACTGCCGGCAACGACGTCGCGTGGGACTGGTCGTTCGGGCGTCTTGAGGCGGTTTGGGCAGGCGGACGGCGCGGGGTGGGCACCGCCCAGGCGCCTACCTCTTGGCTCGACCTGATTTACGAGAACGTGTCGCCCGATCAAATCGCTGTTCGTTTCGACGAGGGTGTTGAGCGCTGGTACGACAAGCGTCTGAAAGAGGTGCAGGTTCGCGAGACCCACACCAACTACGATCTCTATCAAACGCACAGGCTCACCTACGCCGAGGTGGACGGTCGGCGAGAACTGGCGAACATCAAGATCACTGCGTACGATGACACCGAGCGCACCATTGCTGCCTTCACCTACCAGCGGTGGATGGGCGAGATGTCGGCACCGGTGACCGTTTCCGATCGAGTGCCTCGCACCTCAACTTTCGGATCGAGCACCAACTCCCTCACGAGAACGAGCGGGCTGCTGTCGGACGTGAACGGCGATGGACTCGTCGACAGCGCGTTCGTAGTGAGGGCACCGATTCAGACCTGCGGAAGCCTGCAAGGCAGCTCCGTGCGGTCGCGGATGCAGTTGAGTAACGGTACGTTCTCCGATGGTTCCACGTCGCTGGCGGTCCAGTGCGATTCGCCCGCTCTGCCGCTGTTCTACATGGCGGCTGTCGCAAGCGTCCACGGTGGTGGCGCTGCGTCCGCGGGCTCGCAGGTGGAGCAGACCATCGGCATGTCTAGCGGTGGTTCAGAAGTGCCCGCGTCTCGGACGTACGTTCGACGAAACACCATGGACATCAATGGCGACGGCTACCTGGACCTCGTGGAGACCGCTGCCGCCCCCGATCAGACGGAACGGGTCGCAAACGAGATCTCGATGTGGGACGCCTGGGACCGTGAAAACGGCCTCGGCTTCGCAGGCCGAATCATCCACCCCATGCCCTCCCCCCTATCGGGAGCACCGCCGGTCCGCGGTTTCATCTGGGAGGTTCGCCTCGGAGCCGTGGATGGCACCATGGGTGCCCCGTTCGACATCGTTGCGCCGTTTCCCTTCCCTGGCGTGCGGGCCGCAGGCGCCTTTGGATGTGACCTTGACATACTGGCGGACATCCTCGACGATGCCGGTTCGTCTTCACCGATCGAAGACCACTCGGACCGTTCAAATATGCCCCATGTGGTTCAACTCAGGGACGTGAACGCGGACCGGATTCCTGACCTCCTGTACTTCCCCAATTCCGACGGATTCAAGATGGGCGTCACCGACCTTCCGGGCGCCCCTCAGGTGTTCTACGGCCTGGGTCCCAAGGAATACGATGCCGCGCAGTATGTCCCGGCGCGCTCCTTCTCGCACCCGGTGGCGCTGGCACCCGCGGATTCCGACCTGGCGGACGCGTTCAACTCGAACGACTGGGTTCGTCCCGTCATTCTCGGAGAATGGCTGGAGATGTACAGGGGAAGAATGGCGCAGAACTCCACCTTGCCATGGCACACCACATGCCAGCGCGCACACACAGACACCATGCGGGACTTTGTTGACCTCAACGCCGACGGGTACGTGGATTTCGTAGTCGCGGCCGACCAAGACAGCGAGTGGTCCGTATTCTTTGGGACGCCTAGCGGCTTTTCTGGCACGTCCATCGCATGGCCGGTGCCCGACTATGAGCCGCTGTCACGGACCGAGTCCCCGCGCGCCCGCGTGGCGGCTGGTCTGCCTGAGATCTTTGTTGAGGCCGACCCGATGCTCGACGAGCACCAGCTCAACATCGTCCAGGGTGAGGGGATGTACGGGTCGCTGATTGGCAATGACGAAGGAACGCTTAGCCAGGGAGGCACACCACCAACACCGCAGGACGAATGGCTGTACTCGAATCACTCCGGAGGGTTGGCGGTCACGACGATCGGACTGGTCGATGTGGACGGAGACGGTCTCGTCGATCTGGTTCACAGCGGCGGGGTTAACCACGAGCTGCTGGACGAAGTCCACCAGTACGAGCGGTTCTATCGGTACGAGCTCCTCGAGAGCCTTCAATGGCACAGAAATGTGGGAGGAGGCTTTAGCCCGTCCGATGTGTGCTCCGACAGGGAAGGGATTCTCGGTGGACCCAATTGTCCGGAGTTCGACTGGCTTGGGCACGGCGTTAGGGCAGGCGTGATCGACTCCTACAGCAACCTCTCCTTCCCGTACGATGAGGACAATGACAACGTGGATGACGGTGTCGGGGTCGCCGTCACCTACTCCTCGGACCGTCATCAGGTGCTGGACCTCGATAGCGACGGCGTTCTGGACATCGTGTCCGCAGTCGGTGATGGCGAGGTCGAAGCGATATACGCGGTCTACGGCACCTCCCCGAAGGGTGGACTGCTGCTGCAGGTCGACAATGGCGGCGGCGGGCAGACCAAGTACGCGTACACTCAGGGTGCCCGGGTTGAGCCTGCTGGGACCGAGAATGCGAGCATCTTCGGCGCGCAGACCGGCTGGCTGGTGGACCGGGTGCTCAGCCGGGACGGCGTTACCGGGCACGTCGCTAGGCGGGTGTACACTTACGAGGACCCGGTCTGTGGATTGGGAGCCTGCCCAGGGTTCGCGTTCGTGGCGACCGAGCAGCAGGAAGCCTGGACTAGCCTGAGTGGTGTGGGCTTCGACACGAATCAGGGTGCAGCGGACGAGTGGCAAGACCCCGAGAGCGTGGACCTCGACCACGTGGCATGGCGGACGCTTTCGCGCTCGGAGACCGACTACAACGTTCACCGTGATGGCACTCTCCCGGTCTACACCGAGGTGTCCATCGACGCGTCCAATGCAGGGGTGCCCAACAGGGGAGCGCTCCAGGGGCAGGCCGATCTGGTGACCGTCTGGACGATGGAGGCGGGCTACACCCATGTGGGCACCGGCGATGCGAGCTGCGCCAACGACAGCTTTGATTCCGAGACGATTGCGATGTGCCGGCTCAACGTCGCCCTGGCAACGAGCTATGGGCTTGATCCCAGCGACGAGGGAACCCCAACCTTCAAGGCCTTCGAATGGACTGATGAGGGGCTCTTCGCAGGGGCTGTCATTGAGCAGGGCGGGGCCAACGCTACGGCGGGGACGCTGTTCGAGGTCGAGGTCGGGTACGTCGCGGATGAGTTTGAGACCAGCTTCGTCCCCTCAACCGTCGAGCGCAGAGAAGTGGGGTCCAGCTCGCAAGAGCAAGTCGTTGCGCGAACCGACTACGCTTACGATGGCGGCGGTGCCACCATTCACCAGGGCCGCCTGACCACTCAAGCGTCGTGCGGGTCCGCCCGCCCTGCGGTGGGGACCGCGTCGTCGCCGTGCGGGGCAGGCGCAGACGACATGGTATGGACCTTTTCTTGGACAGACCGAGGGGCGCTGCAGACCGTCGACGGCCCGGTTGGGTCCTACAAGAACGTGCTCGGTTGGTGGGCGGGCGAGGCGATGCCCACTGCCACGGAGAACGCGCTCGGTCATGTTGACGAGGCGGCATTCGATGCGTTCGGCAGATCCATGTGGACGATGGACCCCAACGGCGTCGTGGAGTTTACTGACGTGGACGGATTGGACCGCCTCGTCACCACCAGGCGTTGCGGCCTATTGGGGGCCTCGGGGTACGAGTGTGGCACGACGGCCGTGCACACCTATTCAGAGGATCTCGACATTCCGGCTTGGTCTCGCGTGGACTCGGGCTTCGGCGAGTCGACAGCATCGTTCGTGATCGACACGACCGCAGTCAGCTACCTCAATGGCTTTGGGCGGGAACGCCAGAGCTGGAACTCCCACCCCGCGGGCCTCTGGGTTGTCGACTCGTTCTACGACCTCTTTGGCCAACTCCGACAGACGACCCGACCCCATCTCGAAACGTCTTTGCCATCGAATCTGGCTGGCTTGGCCGTAGCGACCGGCAGCGAGGTAGGCCTTGAGACTTGGTACACCGGCCTTGGCGACGTCGCCCTTAGCTGGCACGACAAGACCGCCGACCCCGACTGCATGACCTGGACCTGGCGGCCCCAAGGATCGACGTTGATCACCGTGGACGAGAGCGGCCGCACCAAGGCGCTGGAGTCGGACGCCGCCGGCCGGTTGCGGCGGGTGCTGGAGGACGGCCCCGGTGGAGCAACCAGCCCCAGCTCGCTGAACGAAGACTGCGTCAGCCCCCAGGCCACGGTCACTCAGATGCCGTCCTACGAGACCGCAGCGTACACCTACGACGCGCTGGGCAGCCTTACGCTGCTCAAGGCGGGCACGGCCCACTACCGCTACGAGCGGGACCTCGCCGGCCGGCTCACCGCCGTGGACCGGTGGGACACGGGATTCGCAGCCACAGCCACCCCTGAGGCCTACTACCGGTACACCTACCTCGATGGCCTGCCCTCCAGCATGTACGAGGGCGAGGCTGTCCCTGCCAGCGAGGCCGTCCGCTGGACCTATGACGACCTGGGTCGCATCATCACCAAGGAGATCCGGCGACCCGTTGAAGTCGCGGGGGTGCACCCGGGCTGGGATGCCTACGACACCCTCTGGGATTACGATCCCGCCACCGAGACCACATGGGTCGGTGCGCCCATCCGGGCCGAGTCGCCGATCGAGGTGACCGCGTGGGAGTTCGTGGAGGGAACTCCCCCACCGGGTGGATTCGTCGGTGCGCCCACGTCCAAGACCCGAACCTACCCCGGCCTGCTCGTGGATCCTCTCCGGTTCGACTATGTGTACGACGGTCTGGGCCGTCTGGTCGCCACGACGTGGCCGTCCGGCACGCACGTGGAGACCACCTACAGCGGCGGTCTCGTGGCGAGCACCGAAGTGTCGGCGGGGTCGAACACCCAGGTGACGGTGGAGCCGAGCTACGGTGGCGTGTGGGGCGACGTGGACGAGGTGGCGGTGACCGATGCCACCGGCGCCGACTACACCGTCACCTACGCGTACGACCGCCCTGCACGGGCCAGCGGCTACTCCTGGGCCGTGGACGACTCCAGCCCCAGCGACGCGCACGGCCTCGCGTTCACCTTCGCTGCGGATGGAAGGCTCCTTGCCAAGCAGTACAGCTCGACGGATGCCGTGGCGCTCTCGGGCCTCGGGATGGACCGCATCGAGTACGTCTACGACGGGCTCGGGCGAATCGCCGCGGTGGACACCCGCGCCGACGGCGGCACCGCGGAGCTCAACTCGCGGTACGAGTACGCCGACCAGTTCGGGAACCTCGCGCGGGGCGAGCAGCGGATCCTCACGCCCGAGGGTCCGCTCCCCCTCCCGCCGATGGACTACGTGAGCGACACCCTGGGCAGCGTGCATGGGCCCTTCCATTCCCGCATGCACCGGATGCTCTGGATCGATCCCCAGGACACCGCCGCAGGCACGATCGTCGCAGACGTGGTGCAGCGTGATCCGGTCACGAGCCGCATCACCAAGCGGGCGTTCACGTTCGTGGAGTCGCCACCGTCGGGTCCCGGCGATCCAGGGGTGTCATCGACCGACCACTGGGAGTACCAGTACGACGGCACGGGGCAGCTGGTGGGGATCGCTGGGGACGTGCTCGCCGCAGGCGAGGTGTTCGACCCCGAGGACCCCATGTATGAGAAGAAGTACTTCCACACTGCGGACGACGTGCAGGCGGCCGGCGTGGTCGCGGACGGGGCGTTCGCTTCGTCGCCCATTTCGCCACGGTGGGAGTTCACCTTCGACGGGTGGAAGCTCGACCTGGCCTCCACCGACAGCGGCTTGCTCGAGCGTCACCTCGAACAGGTCCTCCCTTCCCTCATCCTGGTGCACGACCCGCAGACGCTGACGGTGTCGCCGCAGTGGCTCCTGCGTGAGCGCGACGGCCACGTGTGGGCGCAGCTCGACGACACGGGCACGCTCACGTCCGCGCAGCCACTCGGGGCGTTCGGATTGCCTGTGGGCACCTATGCCGCCACGGGCACCAGTCCCCGCGCGCCTGCGTTCTTCGACGACCTGCGAGACCAGTTCGGTCTGCACGGCGTGGACCTGGACGAGCACGGTGGCGGGTTCCGGATGGGCGTGCGGACCGTGCTGGACTCGGGCGATGGGACGTGGCTGCAGCCCGAGCCGTTGCTGCACTTGGGGCTAGAGCCCGAACAGCTACTTGTACCTCGCGGCTTCTTCGGGCCGTACGCCCTTGGATCTACCACCACTCACAGTGATCTGAGCGGCTACGAACAGGAGCGGGTGAGCGGCGTGATTGGAAGTATCTTGAGCGGCACCCTTTGGACATGTGCCACCGATAGCTGCGAGAACGGCGACGTCAATGAGAATACAGCGACGGACACAAACAGTAAGGTGAGTGAATTGTTATCGAACGTCGTTGAAATTGTTGAGGCTATCGACGTGGTGAATGCAATTTTGGCTACCTATTCGAAAGCAAATGAAGTAGCCACAAACGCGTCAAAGTCGCTAGGTGCCTGGGTACGGGCAGGCGTGTGTTTCACCGCCGACACCGAGGTCTGCGGGCCGGATGGATACCAGGCCATCGAGGGAATGGCTCCGGGCGCGCTCGTGCTGGCGGCTCGCCTCTCTGAGTCGGAGCGATCACCGTCCGTTGGCGTCTCCTTGGTCGAGGCGTCCGCCCATCGCTCCCTGGTCAACCGAATCTGCGGTCGGTTGAGGCAGGCGAGGTGGTCGCTCGCGTTGCCTCTGACGTTGCTGAGCGCGTGCGACGTGCGTCCGCCTCCGGGCCCCGCTGAGACGGTCGCTGTGTTCGACGCCGTATCGGGGACGTGGGGGAGCGAGCTCGCGGGATCCGTTCCGCCTGGAGGAGAGTTCCTCCACGGTGGGCACCTCTACCGTGCAGACACCGGCACGACGCTGGACCTGGGCACCGTCGACCCGCTTGCCTTGGCCGACGCGGACGCTGCCGTCACCGAGGTGAAGCAAGTCTCCGAGCCCAATGGCACATCGTGGGTACGCGTGCTGGCCGATGGCGACTCGGCTGGCCGGCACGCCCGCTTGGGCGACGTTGTGCCTGGCGAGCGGTTCGCGTTCCAGGGGCGCGTGTACGCGTCGTTCGGGGGCGCTCGGGTCGAGGAGGTGCAGGAGACCGGCGAGGTGCTCGGGCGGGTGGTGAACACGTTCGCGCGCACAGCCGACGCCGTCATCGACCTGGACGTCGCCTACCCAGACGGGTCGCGCGATACGCTGACCGGCACCCCGGAGCACCCGTTCTGGGTGCCGTCGGAGCGCGATTACGTGGCGCTGATGGACCTCGCGGTCGGCACCGTGCTGCGGACCTACGGTGGGTCCGAAGCGACGGTGCTCGGGCTGACGCTCCGCAAGGGGGACGTCGAGGTCTACGACATCGAGGTGGAGGGGCTGCACAACTTCTTCGTGCGGGGGCCGGGGGGTGAGGCGGCGGGTGTGCTGGTTCACAACAGCACGCCGAAGCGCCTGTTTCCGGGCGTCGTGGTCGACAGCACGCAGTTCGGGCACAAAGTCGGGAAGCATGCTGTCGACTTCGGGCTCGATCCGGGGGACCCTACCGCACGAGCTTGGATTCGAGGACGGATCGACACCGTGGTTCAACAGTATGATGAAGTCCGACAGGGACCTTGGAACCCGGACGGCGGTGGAGGAACAGACTTTTTGTTCTATCGCCAAGGAGCGGATGTCGTGGTGACCAAGCCGACGGGTGATTTCGTGACAATTCTCGCGGGAGGACAGTCCAATGGCTGGTTCAACAGTGCTGGACGGATTGCGACGAGCGCTCGGTAGACGCGTCGAACGGTGCGCTCGCATCGTCTACGTGGTTGCTGATGAGGAGCCCGCGAATGATGGGCCCTTGGAACTGGGGTTCGTCGGCGGGGAGGTGTTGTTGCTCGATGGGGCTTCGGACGGCGAGAGTTTGAGGATCTCCAACGAGCCGTGGCGGGATCCGTTTACGGAGCCATTGTCTGCGGAAAACCGGGAGTTCGTGGCGTCGCACGGGGCTTGGCGGAGGCAGGACGTGTCGAGCAGGTGGCCATACTCGTCCCTGGTCGGCAAGGCCGTAGCGGACTTGGTTCTGCTGCAGAACCAGTTCGGACGAGTGGCCGGAGTGCGCATCCTCTTCGAGGGAGGCGATCTGTGGTTCTATGTCGCCGGGGACGAAGCCCGCGTGGCCTGGGGACCAACCTCCGAGCTCGTCGGTTGGAGCCAGTCGGCGATCGAGTAGCCGGCGGGCTGTCGTCCCCTTTCCTGGCCCCCTCACGATGTGCTCGCCGGTCGATCTTCCCCGATTCTGGCCCGTTTCGATCCGGCCGCGACGTGACGCATCAGCGACGGAAGAGGGGGCCGCCCACTCTCCAGCGCGCATGTCCACATAGCAGGACGTCGGCCGCGGGTCGCGCACCCTGCGCGCCGCAACTCCTCGCCCCCACCCGCCACGATCCCGGGGTCGCCCCGCTGGCTTCCGCGACGCCGCCGAGGGTCACCGCTACGCCCCGCCTCGGAGGCTCCCATGCACCTTGGCACCGAT
>CAYNFK010000045.1:0-37771 GCA_964396405.1 uncultured Enterobacteriaceae bacterium | reverse complement strand
TGGGCGCATTCCTGGAAGTCAACGGTGCGCCTCTCCGCGCGGATGAGGTGGAGCTGTACGAGGCGATGATTGCGCTCGCCGAGGGGCGGCTCACGAAGCCGGCGCTGGCGGACTGGTTGCGGGAGCGAGCGCCGGTGCGCTGAGCTGGGGACTCGCCAACTCGCGCACGACGACGTGTTGACCTCGCCACACCTGTGCCCTACGTTCCATTCACAAGACGCGTGCCGTGGCTTCCGACGCGCGACTCGATCTCCGGCTCGAAGCCGACGACAAGCGCCTGATCGAAGAGGCCGCAGCCGCACAGCGCGTCTCTGCGACGCGCTTCGTCGTCGAGGCCCTGGTGCGGCGAGCCCGAGAAGCGGTCGGCGAGGGTGGCCAACGCGCGCCACGACCCGTCGGCGGCTGGTCGTTCTCCCGACCGGAGGGCTGGGACGACGACCTCGACGACTTCGCGGAGTGGCGGCGAAGCTGCTCATCGACACCCACATCCTGCGGTGGGCGGCGCCTGACGAAGCGAACGACAACCTCGACCCCGCGCAGAGCGTGATCGGCGTGACGATGGCGCAGCTCGCGGCGGCGCGTGCGTATGCGGTCGACGCAGGCGCCCCGGCACCAGGCGGGGACACGCGCACCCGCACCGCGCTGGCGCTCGCACGGGCCGGGTCACCGAGCCCCGCGGCGATCAGCTCGGCCGCAGTGGGCGACTGCCGCGACGCCGAGCTCGCTGCGGCCGAGACCGCCGAGCGCATCGGCTGGATCTCGGTCCTGCAGATGCTCCACCGTCTGGGCAGCTTCTTCAGCGCGCGCGCGTAGGCTCCGGGGCGATCCCCTCCTCCGCCTCTTGCGCACGTCGGGCGAAGGCGATCAGGGACACGCCCATCGCGGCCACACCGGCCACGGGGTAGATGCGGGTTGCGAGATCGGGGTAGGCAAGCAGCGCCGGCATCGCCAGCAGCACGGGCACACACGCGAGCACCAACCAGCGCTCGGTGGTCATCGCCAGCAGCGTGAGGCTCAAGGTGAAGATCAGGCAGTCCGTGAACAGCACGCTGGGCACGGGCAGCGCGGCCCACAGGCTCACGAAGCGGTTCACAGTCGACGCCGACAGCATCAGCACCAGCCCCAGCATCAGGGCCTGCGACGCGCGGGTGGCGAGCAGGCGGCGGCGGAACGGCAGCATGCCGAGCACCACCACCCCGAGCGTGAGCACGGAGAGCCACGCCAGCGTGGGCAGGTCCACGCCACCCTCCGGCTCCGCCAGCGCGACCACAACGACGAGCGCCGCGACCAGCACGAGACTGGAGAGGCCCACGCTGCGCCGTTCCTGGGCCGCCACGTGCAGATCAAAGGCCTGGCGCTCCGACTCCCGCCGATCCTGCAGCTGCCGGGCTTCTGCGATGCGCCGCTGCCAGGGTGCGACCTGCGGAGGCTCCAGCTCGGGCAGCAGCGACTCCACCGCGGAGATCTCCCCGCGGGCAAGCTTCCACGGGAGCCACACCTCCAGCAGGTGGGCCTGACCCAAGCGCGCCTCAGGGCACTCTGGCCAGATCTGGCGCGCCGCACGGTAGCCGAACCGAACCTCGGCAAACAGGGCGTCGGCCCGGCCGGGCGAGCGCTGCAGGGCCGCCTCCAGCTCGGGCAGGCTCGATGACGCCGCGGCGGCCAGGGCCTGGGCCGCACGGTGGTCCCGCATGCCACGCACGGCGTCGGCGAGCGCATCGACCGTGGCGAACCGATCCGCCGGATCGCGAGCGCAGGCCCGGTGCAGGATCTGCGCCAGCTCGGCCGGCACCTCTTCCCCGTACGCGACGGGCCGCGCCTCCCACGCCTGCAGCAACACCTCCCGCAGGCCGACTCCCCCGTAGAGGGGATGTCCGGTGACGGCCCTGTGCAGCGTCGCGCCCAGCAGGAAGACGTCGGTGGTCGGTCCCAGGCTGCACCCGGATCGGACCATCTCCGGGGCCATGAACTGGGGCGTGCCCACGATCTCCTCGGTCGTGGCGTCCTCGGCAGGACACGCGCAGCCCCAATCCATCAGGTAGACCTCGCCGAACGTGCCCACCATCACGTTGTCGGGCTTCAGGTCGCGGTGCAGCAGGCCGCGCGCGTGGGCAAAGCGCAGCGCATCGCAGATGGCCAGGAAGATCCGCAGGTCGCGGTCCAGGTCGCGACCTGCCCGCACCATGGCGCTCCAGGCCTCACCGCTCACCTTCTTCATCACCAGGATCGGCGCGCCATCGGGACCGCGTCCCAGGCTGTGCACCGGCACGATGTTCGGATGATCGAGCGACGCGAGCGTGCGCGCCTCGGCCACCAGCGAGGCCCTGGCCCGGGTGCCCGCCGCGGGACGAGCACGCTTCATCGCGACGGTGCGCGCCAGCACCGGGTCGTGGGCCTCGTGCACCTGGCCCATCCCCCCCTCGCCCAGCAGCTCGCCCTCCACCAGGGCGTGCGCGCCGTCGGGCGAGAAGCTGGGCAGGCCGTCGGAGTGGGGGTCCAAGCTGACCAGGCGCCGGTGGAGCGTCGAGTCCACCGGCGCGTCGGAGGGGACCCCGCCCAAGCTGTGCGCGAGGTCAAACGTGTGGGCAGCGTCGAGGCGGTAGGTGGACATCGGCCGGAAGTCTACGGCACGGCGGGCGAGCGGTCGAGCCCGCGGTCCGACCCGTCGCGCACCCCGCCTGGCGATCGAGGTGCCGGAGTCCCGAGGGCGCGTCCGCGGTCCGGTCACCAAGGGTCACGCGGTTGCTACGCCTCGGCGCGGATTCCTACCTGGACCCAGGATGCGGCATCCCACGCGGCCTCGTGTGGGCGTCGCATCGTCGGTGCAGGTGTGCCAGGGCGCCTGCGTGGATCCACCCGCCCCGAACGTCAGGAGTTCCTATGTCCGAGTCCGTCATCGCCATCGTGTCGTCGCAAGCGCATGCGCAGTCCGTCATCGCCAGCCTCAAGGGAGCTGGGTTCTCCGATCGCGAAATCTCCATCGTCACCCACAAGGTAGACGCGTCCCGCGACCTCACGGACGAAGCGCCCGCCAAGGGAGCCGAGGCTGCCACCGCGGGCGCGATCACCGGCGGCGCCGTCGGCGGCACGATCGCCGTTCTCGCGGGCATCGGCCTGCTGGCGATCCCGGGCGTCGGCCCGTTCATCGCCGCGGGACCCCTCCTGGCCGCGCTGAGCGGCGCCGCAGTGGGCGCAGCGGTCGGCGGCGTGAGCGGCGGCCTCATCGGCCTCGGCATTCCGGAGGTCGAAGCGAAGGCGTACGAGGCCAGGCTGCACCGCGGTGACGTCCTCCTCGCGGTCCACGCGACGGACGGCGAGCGCATCGCGCGCGCCAAGGAGATCTTCAAGCACGGCCAGGCCACGGACATCCGCGTGGTCGGCGAGCGCGTCCCGCCCGCCGGGCCGCACCTCAGCGCGTGAGCGGACGCCTCACCCTGCGGGCTGCCGTCTTCGACCGTCCCGCCGGAAGAGGTGGCCGTGCGGTGGCGGCGGCGCGCCCGGGTTTGATTCCAGTTTGACCGGCCGCCAACATACTGGCTCTGGGAGTCACCGCCCGTCGGCCGCGACCGATGTGGAGCGTCCGTGAACCCGATCGCCCTGTTCCTGTTGTGCTTCTCCAGCCTCGCACACGCGGAGGAGGACTCGGACGACGACCCCGATCGCACCACCACCAAAGTGACCGTGATCGTGGACGACCCCGCGCCGGCGTCGTCCCGGCGGGCGAAGTCCTCGGCAGGCCAGAACCTGTTTGGCGGTCGGCTGGTGACGGTCCCGGTCGTGGTGCTCTCGAGCGGCTTCCCGCACGGCCTGCAGGTGGAGTTCCGACTCCCCTTGGGCCAGGTGGAGCTGGCTCCCCGCTTCTACTTCGACCACAGCCAGCACAACCACCTCGGCTTCGACCCGGGCACCGGGGTCGGCTTCGACGCCCGCATCCATGTGTTCGGCTCAGACGGCTGGGACGTGGCCATCCACACGGCCTTGGCGTTCGACGCGCGCTTCCTCGACCCCTTCGAGGGCACCCTCGACCTCTTCGACCCCGGCGTGCGGGTGTCGAAGGACATCGACGGCGTGCTCGACATCGACTTCGGCATGAGCATCATCCCGCAGCTCTCGTTCGGTGACCGCGGCCACCGCGAACCGTCGTTCTCCGTGGCCGTTCCTTTCCGCTTCGGCATCGAGGGCGACATCGCCCCGGGCGTGCAGATCGGCTTCACCGGGGCGGGTGGCCCCCAGGTGCGGGTGCATCCGGGCGGCAACTTCGACGTAGGCCCCTGGGCCGAGGCGCTGCTGCACTTCGGGTTCAGCCTCGGCCCTTCCCGGCGTCGCTGAGCGGGGTCCATGGGTCGTCCCGCCTCTTCGGCCAGCCGCACGAGGCGCCGGTAGGACGCGATGTTCGAGCGCTCGATGAGGCCGGCACCCCAGATGGGGATGAGCCAGCCCGCCACGAAGCAGCTCAACCCGATGAGCGTGCCGATCGCCGCCACAACCGGCTCGCGCCACCAGCTCGGGCGCCCGCTCAGCGCCACGAGCATGCGGCCCATCTCGGCGCGATGGTGCCACTCCTCCGCCTCGATGGCGCGCACGCGGGCGCCCTCGGCCGTGTCACCCAAGGACGCCGCGTGCCCGCGGTACGCGAGCGCTGCCCCGCGTTCGTTGGCGTACTCGGCGGCAATTGCGGCGATGAGGGCGCGCTGCGACATCTTCCACCCGTGCCCGACTCACCCGCGCCGCGCGGCCCGTCACTGCCGCCGGATGGTGCGCCGCCCGCCGACACGCCCGAGAGGGCCCGCAGACCGGCAGACGCATACGGGTAGACCACCCTCACGCTGGAGGCGGCCGGCGGTCGCCATGCCACCCGCTCGAGGCGTGGCCAACGCCACCGTGAGGACGGGAACCGCCGGCGTCGTCGGCAACCCCAACGCCGAGTGGTTCCGGCAGGCGTGAGAGGTCAGTTGCCCAAACTCACGCTACCGCGATCACCGGCGACGTCGCACCGCGCGAGGATCGCGCCGCAGATGGAGCACGGCCACCACGACCAGCTCGCCCCCAACCAACCGGAAGAACACCCCGTACGGAAACGTCCGGACCAACGCCCGACGGACGTCACGGTGGACCACCGGAAACAAGACGGGCTGCTCGACGATCCGCTCGAACGTCGTCCCGACCGCGCCTTCGAACCGGACGACAAGCGCTTCGTCCACCTCCCGATACCAGCGGCGCGCGGCGTCCAGGTCTGCGACCGCCGCTTCCCGGAGGCGGACGTTCACCTTCGTCGCTCAGACACCCACCGCGCCCGCACGTCTTCCCAAGCGAGACCGGCTGCGAGGCCTGCCGCTACGTCGGCGTCAAGGTCCACGAGGCGCGCGTCGAGGAGGTCGCGCTGCTCCGCCGTCACCGGCAGGTCTCCCTCATCTATCGACTCCCACAGCCGCTCGATCAGCGCGAGGCGATCGGCGGTCGTGAGGGTCGAGAGGTCGAGCTCCGCCAGTGTCATGCCGCCAACATAGCCCCCCCTTCACGGAGTTCCAAGGTGCCGAGCGGAAGCGCGCGCGCCCTTGTCGACCATCAACGGCAGCGGCCGCCGCACCTTGCGGTACGGCGGCCTTCGACAGGCGAAACGGCCTCGTCCCGAACGCGCCGCCACAGAAGCCGCGGACCGCTGCAGGTTCGCATCAAGCAGGAAGCGAGTCACTACGCCGACAACGAGTGGAACGACTCCTGCGCGGCCAGGTCTGCGACGAAGCGGAGCGCCGCGCGGATGTCGTCGGCGGTGAGCCCGTACTCCTGCTCGACCTCCTCAAAGGACATGCCACCGGCGAGGCCACCTACGACGAGCGTGACGGGCATGCGGGTGCCGCGGATCACGGGCTTGCCAGGGCAGATCTTCGGGTCGATGACGATGCGGTCGTAGGTCATGGACGCATCCTAGCCTGCCCGACGGCCGTACAGCATCGCTCGCTGGCCAAGTCAGGTGCCCACAACGACAACGCCTGCCAGCCCCCCCGTCCACCACGCGAACCCCGCACACCCGACCGCCATCCCCTCGCCACCCGACCACGGGGATCCCCACCGGTACAAGGGCGCGCATGACAGGGAAAACGGCGCGCATGACGCGGAAAATCCCGCGCATGACAGGGAAAACGGCGCGCATGACGCGGAAAACGCCGCGCATCACACGGAAGATCCCGCGCATGACGGGGACAACGGCGCGCATGACGCGGAAAATCCCGCGCATGGTCCTGTTGCAGACGCGAGGACCCCCACTTCGGCCCGGAGACCCCCCTCGCTGACCCTCGGAACCGCCCTCAGCCCTCCCCGAAGTGCCCGAGCAGCCGCGCGATCCTGGCCAGCTCGTCGGCCTCGGGGTCCACCGACCACGCGTTGCCCCGCACCGCGCTGAAGGACTCCCGGCGCACCAGGTGATCGAGGCCGGTGAGCTCGTCGAGCAGGGCGCAGCCCGGGCCCAGGGTGGGGCCGCGGACCTGCCGTAGGTAGCGGGGGCGCAGCAGGGTGAGCTGCTTGCGGGCGCGCGTGATCGCCACGTAGAACAGGCGGCGCTCTTCTTCGAGCTGCTCGGCGTCGTTGAGCGAGTAGCCCGAAGGGAAGAAACCATCGGCGAGGTGGAGCACGAACACGGCATCCCACTCGAGGCCCTTGGCCGAGTGCACCGTGGAGAGCACGAGGTGCTCGTCTTCTTGTTCGTTCGCCTCGGCATCGGCCTTGTCGACCGGATCGAGGGCCACCTCGGCCAAGAAGGACTCCAGCGACCTGTAGCGCTCGGCGAGCAGGGTGAGCGTGCCGAGATCGTGGCCGCGCTTGACCCAGTCTTCCGGGTAGAGATCTGCGAGGCGCTCGCCATCATGGTGCGGCAAGCGCTCCTGAACGCCGAGCACCTCGTCCGCCTCGACGAAGTTGCCTACCTCAACCTCTGGTCACGCGCAGCACTCAACATCGAGGTGAAGCGTGAAGACCCTCACCGTCACGTCACAAGGTGCCACGCACCCACCTGAGGGCCGGCGCGCGCTTCCCCCCCCCTGCGCCCTCCCGCCCACCCCGCGGCCTACCCCGGTCCCGGCTTTGGCCGTCGCCGTGCCAGAGCCCGGTCGGCCGTGGGGCGTGCGCCGAACCGGCGTGGCAGGGCGACTCAGGAGGGCCAAGGGAACAAGGGCCTGAGAGTCAAGGTACGGACCTGACGAGACGGAACCCGAGGTTGGAGTAGCGGAGGCCGGAGTCGCCGCTGGAGCGGTAGGCGACCTGCGAGTACACAGCGTCGTGGAAATAACTTCCACCACGGCGGGCGCGGGAGGACCCGGAGGCCGGCCCCGTCGGGTCCACCGACGACGTGCTCGGGTAGACGCCGTACCTGTCCGACGTCCATTCCCACACGTTCCCGCTCATGTCGCACAGCCCGAAGCCGTTGCGCGCCTTCGTGCACACGTCGTGCGTGGAACCGCTGTTGTTGGCGTACCAAGACACATCCCCCACGATGCTGCTCCCCGCGTACTCGAAGTCCTCGCCGCCCCGCGCCGCGTACTCCCACTCCGCCTCCGTTGGCAGACGCCATCCGTCGCAAGCGTAGGGGTTACCGCTGCCGCACGGCGTCAGGCCGTTGGACGCGCTCACCAAGTCCGCGAACAGCACCGCGTCGTTCCACGACACCTGCTCCACGGGCAAGGTCGACCCCGAGAAGTACGACGGGTTGGAACCCATTACCGCCGCGTACTGAAACTGCGTGACCTCCGCCTCCATCATCCAAAAGGTGCGCGTCAGGACCACGGTGTGCGCAGGCACTGTCTGTTCGAAGCAGCCTATTGCAATGTCGTCGCGACCTGCCACACAGCCCATGGTGAAGTTGCCCGCCGGGATGAGCACCACCTTCCCGAGGTCCGATCCGCACACGCCATCCCCGTCGGAGTCGCCGAGCACATCGTAGCCCTCGCACAGGTCGTCGGCGTCGCACACGCCGTCGCCGTCGTCATCGTCCTTCGGCGCGTCCAGCGGGCACGCGTCGAGGTCACTGCACAGTCCGTCCCCGTCCGGGTCGCCCGCCGCGTCGTCGCCGACACACAGGTCGGCACCGCACACGCCGTCGCCGTCCACGTCCACCTCGGGCTCGCCGCACCCACACGCACCGGCGTCCGCCTTCGCTGGGTCGAGCGCACATTCGTCCGCGCCATCCTGCGTTCCGTCCCCGTCCGTGTCGGGGTCGCGCACGTCGGTGCCCGCTGCCACCTCGTCCGCGTTGGACAACCCGTCACTGTCGTAGTCCGTGCCCGCCGTGTCGAGCAGCATCGTGTCGACGTTCGACACGCGCGTGAACCCGTTGCGCGTCTCCACCACCTGCATCGCGCCGAGGGCGGGCCCGAACGGTGAGGGGACCGCGATAGGGATCGACAGCGTGCCAGATCTCCCAGCGGTGCTGGTCAGCACGACCCTTGCGGGAGCGGCGAGCCCGAGGCAGCCGCCGACGAGCACCGGGGGACAGGCCGGGGGCCCGCTCGGGTCCGCGATGGAGCCATACACCGTCACCCTGGACGACGGCCTGACGCCGGTGAGCACGATCGTGGTGGTGCCGCCCACGGTGAGGAGCTGCGGCGCGGTGAGCACCAGCGGCGCGGGCGGCGCGGCGAGGTCCACGGGGGTCGACACATCGTCCTCGTCCCATGCGATGTCAGCCTCCGCGCCGGGCCAGGTGGTGGTGTCGTCGGAAGGCGGGGCGCAGGCGACGAGCCCGAGCAGGGAGGCAGCGAGCCAAGGCGAGCGAGGCATAGGGTTCTCCATCGGTGATGGGCGGCACCGGACCAAGGAACGGGGACGCGGGTCAAGGACGTGCCTATCTTGGGGGCTGGGTAGCGATCGTACAAATTGAGCACTGCGTATGGCGTGCGCGCTGCTCGACCACTCGCCGAGTGGGGTCGGAGCGCTTTGGGGTGTCCAGCCCATCGGCGGCTGACGCATCTTGCTGCCCGAGGCCGGGACGTGCTCAAGACTTCAAGCCGTAGCGGTGAGGCTGCTCATCCACCGCTATGGACTTCTTCCGGTGGCCCGGGTTGGCGACCACCACCGATCGCGTCCGGCCCAGGGTCACCACCAGGCGACGGGTCCCGGTCGTCGCCTACCCCGGGACCGCTTGGAACGACACTTCCCCCTACGGGAAGCATGGTTGACGGCGGGCTCCGAAGGGATCGGGAGTTGAGGACCCTACCACCCCGAGACCCCCCTCGCTGACCCTCGGAACCGGCCTCAGCCCTCCCCGAAGTGCCCGAGCAGCCGCGCGATCCGCGCCAGTTCGTCCGCCTCAGGGTCCACCGACCACGCGTTGCCCCGCACCGCGCTGAAGGACTCCCGGCGCACCAGGTGATCGAGGCCGGTGAGCTCGTCGAGCAGGGCGCAGCCCGGGCCCAGGGTGGGGCCGCGGACCTGCCGTAGGTAGCGGGGGCGCAGCAGGGTGAGCTGCTTGCGGGCGCGCGTGATCGCCACGTAGAACAGGCGGCGCTCTTCTTCGAGCTGCTCGGCGTCGTTGAGCGAGTAGCCCGAAGGGAAGAAACCATCGGCGAGGTGGAGCACGAACACGGCATCCCACTCGAGGCCCTTGGCCGAGTGCACCGTGGAGAGCACGAGGTGCTCGTCTTCTTGTTCGTTCGCCTCGGCATCGGCCTTGTCGACCGGATCGAGGGCCACCTCGGCCAAGAAGGACTCCAGCGACCTGTAGCGCTCGGCGAGCAGGGTGAGCGTGCCGAGATCGTGCCCGCGCTTGACCCAGTCTTCCGGGTAGAGATCGGCCAGGCGCTCGCGCAGCCAGGCCACAGCGCGCTCCACCACCGGCACCACGTGCAGCACCTGCTCGCCGGCCTCATCGAGGAAACGCGCCAGGCTCACCAGATCGGGGTGGTAGCGCTTGCCCTTGCCGATCGTGGGATCGAGACGGGGCGGGTCGGAGGCCGCCACCCGCTCGGAGAGCTTCGCCGCCGTGCCCTCGCCCACCCCGGGGAACCAGCGCAGCACGCGGAACCACGCTAGCGCATCGCGCGGGTTGGCCACCAGCCGCAGCAGCGCGAACGCATCCTTGATGTGCGACGCCTCGGTGAACCGCAGACCGCCGTACTTGCGGAACGGGATGTTCGCCTCGGAGAGCAGGATCTCCACGAGGTTCGCGTGCCAGCCCGACCGGAACAGCACCGCCTGGCGCTCCAGCGGTACGCCCTCCTCGCGCAGGCGCAGCACCTCACGCACCACATAGGTGGCCTGGTCGTGCTCATCGCCCAGCTCCACCAGCAGCGGCTTCTCACCGCCCGCCACCACCGCGCGCAGCCGCTTGTCGTAGCCCTGGGTGGCCGACGCCAGCACGCCGTTCGCCAGATCCAGCACGCCCTGCACGCTGCGGTAGTTCTCTTCGAGCACGGTGAGCGCAGCACCTGGGAACAGCTTCGGGAAGTCGAGGATGTTCTGAACGGCCGCACCCCGGAAGCCGTAGATGCTCTGGGCTTCGTCACCCACCACCATCAGGTTCCCGTGCACCGAGGCCAGCAGCGCCGAGATCTTGGCCTGGAGGCGGTTCGTGTCTTGGTACTCATCCACCAGCACGTGCTCGGCGGCGGTGGACAGGCGCCGACGCGCATCCTCATCCTCCACCAGCAGTCGGCCCAGCAGCACGAGCAGGTCGTCGTAGTCGACCACGCCGTTCTGCTGCTTACGCTCGGTGTAGCGCGCGCCGATGCGCACGAAGGCCTCGGCATCGGCTTCGTACTGGGGGGCCTGATCGGCGAGCACCTCGGGGATGCTGGCCCCTGTGTTGACGCTGCGGGACAGCACATCCAAGATCGTGTTCTTGCGCGCGAAGCGCTTTTCGGTGCCGCCGTAGCCCAGCTCGGCACGCACGAGGCCCACGAGCTGCTCCGCATCGGGGCGATCGAGGATCGTGAAGCTGCGGGGGTAGCCCAGCCGATCGGCGTAGCGGCGCAGCGTGAGGTGCGCGAACGCGTGGTAGGTGCCGCCCCGCACACGATGGGCCTCCGAGCCGGCGATGCGGGCCACCCGATCCAGCATCTCGCCGGCCGCACGCCGCGTGAACGTGAGCAGCACCACCCGCTCCGGCGCCACACCCTGCGCGAGCAGCCACGCCACACGGTGCACGAGCGTGTTCGTCTTGCCGGTACCGGCACCCGCCACGACCAGGTGGGCACCGGGACCGGCCGTGACGGCAGCACGCTGGGCAGGGTTGAGGCGGGTGAGGTCCACGGACTTCTCGGAGGTGCCAGCCCGCTATCCCGACGGGCGGTCAGACTTGGGTACGCGAGACAACCCGGTCGCAGATCAGCGATCGGGCTATGATGGCCTTGCCTCGCGCCGGGACGTTTGCCGTGCTGTTTCTCCTCGCCCTGCTCGCCTGCAACACCCCCCCCGATCCGCCGCCTGCGCCGCCCGAAGCGGCGACGCCGGAAGCGGAAGTAGCGGTCGTCGGCTGCGTCAACTGGACGGGTGATGAGGTGATGCTCTCCCCCACGGCCGAGGATCCGCGCCACCACGCCTCCTTCGCGTGGTCGTCGGCGGGTCTCCTCGCGGGGTGGCAGGTGGGCAACGAGCCGGCCACCATCGCGGTGCGCACCTTCGATGCCGCGCTGCAGCCCACCTCCGAAGAGACCACCGTGAGCGGCGCCGATCGCCGCGCCACGCACCCGCAGGTGGCCGCGCACGCTGAGCACGCCAGCATCGTGTGGACCCGCGAAGACGATGGCGCGCTGCGCTGGGCCGAGCTGGATGCGGAAGCCAAGCCCAAGGGCGAAGCGCGCACGATCGCGCAGGTGCCGGGTGCCCCTCAGCGATACGGCGATCTCACCTACCTCCCCGATGGCACGGCGCTGGCGCTGCGCCTCGCCGACCGCGCGGGTCGGCCGTCCTGGCCTGTGAGCGGCGTCGGCAGCGGCACCTCCTACGATGTCACCACCCTGGCCGGCACGAACGCTGGCGGTCCGGGTGCCTTGCGGGTGGATGGTCAGGGCCGCGCTTGGGCGGCGTGGGCCGAGCTGGCCGTCGCCGGGGAAGACGATGCCACGGCCACGCTGCGCCTGCTCGCGCTCCAGGGCGACGCTGCCGCACAGTTCAGCCTCGCGGTGTTGAACGACAACATCCAGCGCACGTCGCTGGCCTTCAATGGCGACCAGGCCGTGGTGGGCTGGACCCGCTACGCCACCCGCAACAAGGGTTGGGGCGTCGGCTTGGGCGTGTTCAACGCCGCGGACGGCACGAAGGTGGGTGATCCCGGCACCATCGGCTCGCCCGGTGCCCGAATGCTCGATCTCGACGCTGCGGGCGGCGTAATCGTGGCCGGCTGGGAAGCGCCCCACCTCGGGCAAGACCGCGAGCTGTGGATCCAGGTGTTCGACAGCGCCGGGCAGCCGCGCTGCGAAGCCGAGCTGGCCCACCCCAAGAACGTGCTCGACGACACCCGGGCGCAGATCCTGATGCGCCAGCGCGACAACGGCACGGTCGAGGGCATCGTGGCCTGGCAGCGCGGCCCCCACCCCCGCGACCAGCAGGTGTGGGCCCGCCCCTTCGTGGTGGCTGCTACGTCGCTGCCGCCGAGCGCCGCGCCGGAGCCTGTGGCGGAAGAGGCCGCGCCGGTCGAGGGTGCAGTACCCGCCGATCCGACGCTGCCCGCCGTCGACGCACCCGCCGAAGAAGTCGCGCCGACGCCGGAAGAAGCTGCGCCCAGCGCGCCGGCCCAAGAAGCCGCACCCGCCGAGCCCGCACCCGCCCCTTAGGTTCGGCGCCTCGCGGCGAGTCCGAGCATCCCGAGCAACAGTAGGCCGCCACCCGCCGGTGCGAGGCCCGTGTTGCAGCCGGTGTTCTCGCCGGCGGTCTCGCCCGCCGTGCGGCCGGCGACGTTGCTGATGAGATCCCCTGAGTCGACGATCGTGTCGGTGTCGTCCGAGTCCGCGGAGTCGACCGGGACGTCGGAGTCCGAGTCGGCGTCCGTGTCGCTGTCGTCCGCGGTGTCGACAACGTCGTCGGTGTCGGAGTCGGACGTGTCACCCACGAGATCGGTGTCGGTGTCGGTGTCGGCTGCGAGGGCTGGGCCCGAGAGCAACCACACCCCCACCAGTGCGCGCTTGATCACGTTCCGACCTCCAGCGCGCCCGTAGCACGCCGAGCGCGCGTCAGCCCCGCGGACGACACGGGCCACCCAGCGGCAGGGAAGCCGCCTCGGCCTCGGGCCGCCAGCGCAGATCGGAAGGGGCCACGCCGATGCCCACCGGCCAGAAGTGGGCTGCACGCCCCTCCAGGCGCATCTCGGCCACCAGCAGCGCCACGCCGGGAACATCGCTCACAGCGAGCAGCGAGAGCACGGAGCCATCCCAGGCCGCCGCGCGCAGCGGCACGCGCTTGGCACCCCACTGGAGGTAGCCGCCGGCCTCATCCACCCAGAAGCGGATCGTCTCTTCGCTCTGGCAGCGCACCGGCTGACCGTTCTCGATGTGCGTGGGGATCCACACCGGCGCCTGGTGGGTGAGCGTGACCACGCCCTCACGCCACGCCGCTCGGCCCACCTCATCGAGCGGCACCAAGGTGGCGAGCTCGCTGTCGGTGCCGATCTCGCGCACCAGCGCGATGCGCTCGCGACCCGCCCAGGTGACCAGCTGCGGGTGGTGAATGCCGGACACGGGCAGCAGGTTCTCGACCTGCCCATCCCGCAAGCCCACGCGCAGGAGACCGGGCGCCTCCGCGCCATGGTCGACCACCAGCACCGAGGCCTGCCCGCCCGCGTACGCCGGGTCGCGCAGCTTGCGGGTGGTGCCGCCCTCCAGCCGCACCGACGTGACGCCGGTGCTCACCTCGGTGATCACGAGGTTGTTGCCCACCACCTCCGCCTTCGCGTCGCCATCGGGGGAGAGGGCCACCGGGGCCGGCGGGCGCGTGGGGTTCATCACGTTGCGGAAGTTCTCGTACTTCCCGCGCGCCAACTTCAGGGCCGCCGGCTGGAGCCGCCCGTGAAAGCCGTAGCCCACGAGCACATCGGTGATCACCGTGGCGTGCACGAATCGATCGGGGGCGGCGAGCCGCATCATCGGCTCGTAGACCCAGGTGGGCACGGCCTCGTCGGGCAGGCAGTCCTTCACTTCAGTGGCATTCACGGCCTTGGCGGGCTCGATCCACGTGGAGTTCGTGAGCTCGAACATGGGGTCGAAGGAGGTGTTCCACACCAGCGTGAGCGGATCTTCCGAGAGCGTAGCGAGCACCCGCGGCGCGCCCTCGGGGCTCGTGCCCACCAGCTCGGTGCAGCGCCGACCGCAGTAGCGACCATGGGCGATGTCCGTGGTCATCAGGCGCACATCGCCGGTGCTGGTGACGAAGTTCAGCGGCTCATCCGGCTCACAGCCGGTGATGCGCAGCGGGCGGTCATCCAGCGTGAGCACCACCGGAACCAGTCCGTTGGGCAGCCGACCCTCCGAGACCATGTCGCGCGCGGGGCGGATCGGGAAGTTGCCCGGCGGACGGGCCACCAGGATGCGGAGACGGTCGCCTTCTTCGGCGTAGACGATGCGCCCAGAGCCGCCTTCACGCCACGCCACGGGACGGCCCGCGTCGCGGTCGGGCACGATGCGCACGGGCTGACCCAACGCGAGGTCGATGTGGAAGATGCCGCCGAGGTTGCCGTCGGCATCGAAGTAGACGGCGTTTCCGGCTGCGTCGATCGAGGGGTTGCCGAGGTCGCGGCCCTCGATGTCGCGCACCACCTCGGTGCGCTTTCCGTTGCGGGCATCGGTGACGGTGACGACCGTCTGCTCGGCACCATCGATCTGCACGCGCAGCGCACCATCAGGGCTGGACTGGGAGCGCTTGCGCGCGCCCTCCGGTCGGCCCTGCACCGGCACCTCGACGTTCACCCCAGGCGCCTCCAGCCGCAGCGCCCGCCGCGTGCCATCGGGGGCCACGAGCGCGACCACCGGGAACGGCGTGCCACCCGCGCTCAGATCGAGGGAAGCCAGGCGCTCGCCGGGCTTCGCCACGAACCAGGTCTCCTGCACCCAGGCCTCACTGCGCGCTTCCGCCAGCGGGTTCACCAAGGGCGGCAACGGCGGCTCGGGCGGCGGGCCGGACGACCAGCATCCGCCCACCAAGGCCCACACTGTGAGGCGGTGACGTCCCACGCACTCCTCCCCCGGCACCGCCGTATCCCGATGCCCGAACGGTGCGAGCCCACGGTGTGGTTCTGGACCCCACGCAGTCCCCACGTCGTGCGGAAGCGGGATCTCGGGGCTACGCTCGTGCTGCGGAGGTCACGCCATGCCCGGTCCCCTGAAGGGCGCGTCGCACGCTGCAGGTGACGGGCCCACGATCGTGGCCGCCGACCGCGAAGCTGCCACCGCCACGGGCCTCTCGTGGGAGCCGCTGCCCGTCTCCGACCCCACGTGGCCCGAGGCGCGCAGTCCCCAGGCCGGTCCGCCGCCGCGCCGCAAAGAAGGCCTGTTCCGGGGTGCGCGCCTGGGTCGGTGGATCCTGGAGCGTAAGCTCGGAGAAGGGGCCACGGCCGCTGTGTGGTCCGCGCGGCACGAGCACCTCGGTGCGCCCGTGGCCATCAAGATCTTCTTCCGCCGCGATCTGCCGTTTCAGACGGTGCTGGGCGAAGCCCGCGCCGCCGCCGGCATCCCCTCACGCCATGTGGTGTGGGTCTACGACGCCGACACCCTCGACGGCTGGCACTGCATCGTCATGGAGCTGGTGGGCGACGAAGACGGCGTCGGTCGTTCGCTGCGCGAGACGGAAGCCGCCACCCTGCGCGACGGGGTGCGCTGGCTCGCCGAGGCGGCCCGCGGCGTGCAGGCCGCCCATCAGGCCGGCATCTTCCACAAGGACATCAAGCCCGCCAACATCCTCGTGCACCCCGTGGACGCCCGCGCCCAGATCACCGACTTCGGCCTCGCCAACCCCGCCCTGTGGGCCGGCCTGTCGGCTGTGGCGCAGCGCTCGGGCAGCACCACGGTCTACAGCAAAGCACCGAAGAGCGACGTCACGGCGGCCGACCCCCTCGCCCCGATCTTGGGCGACGTGCGCATCGGAACGCCCGAGTACATGGCGCCTGAGCAGGCACGCGGCCTTCGGCGCGACCTCGACCTGGAGCGTCCCGAGGTGCGCGCCCTGCTCGCCACCATCGACGTGTACGGCCTGGGCGCCACGCTCTACCACGTGCTCACCGGCCGCCCGCCTTACCCTCGTGGACCCGGCGAGGATCATGACGCCGAGGCGATCATGGCCGAGGTCCGCACCGAGGCCCCGCTGCCTGTCACGTCGCTCGCCCCACAGGTGCCTCGTCGGCTCGCGCGCATCGTCGAGAAAGCGATGCAGCGCGACCCTTCGCTTCGACACCCTTCCGCGGCCGCGCTGGCCGACGACCTGGAGGCCTGGCTCGCCGAGCGCCCCACCTCCGTGGACCGCTCGCTGTTGGTGCGCCTGGGCGTTCATGCCCGCCGCGAGCGCGCCTCCGTCTCGCTGCTCGGGGCCCTGGCGGCCGTCACCGTGGGCTCCTTCGCCGTGGTCGACAGCAACGCCCGCCACATCAGCGCCCAGGCCGAAGAGATCGCCGGTCAGGTCACGCAGCTCGCCACCCTCGCGGCCGACCGCGCAGCCCTCTCCGTCGACCTCGCGAGCACGAAGGAGGCCCTCGCTTCCACCTCCGGCGCCCTCGACCAGACCGGCAAGACGCTCGCCCAGAAGGAGCAGGCGCTGGCGTCCACGTCGTCGCGCCTGGCCACCACGAGCGAGGCGCTCACCTCCGCGGTCACCGACCTCGACCAGGCCCGCGCGCGCATCTTGCTGGTCGAGAAGTCCGAGTCGGACCTGCGGGTGTCGCTGCAGTCCACGCGCACTGAGCTGACCGTGACCACCGAGCAGCTGGAGCGCACGCGCAGCCAGCTCACCGAGGCCACGGAGCGCAGCGAGAGCCTGGGTCGTCGGGTGGCGATCCTCGAAGAAGACGTGCGCAAGCGCACCGCCCGCATCGACGAGCTCGTGGCGGCCGAGCGTCGCCTGCAAGACAAGCTCCTGCAGAAGGACACCGAGCTGCTCGACCTGCAGCGCAAGGTGGTGGCGCAGTCCAAGCGCGTGAAGGAGCTCGAAGACAAGCTCGCCGCGCTGGCGGCGATCGTCACGGCACCGGCGTCGCCGTAGGCCCGGGAAACAGCCGGGCGATGGGGCCGGCTGCCCGCTCCTCGTCCGAGAGATCCGCGCTGCGATCTACGTCCAGGTAGAGCGCCGCATCGGAGATCAGAGCGTTGCGAAGGGCGTCGTGCGCGCTGGAACCCGGCTTCACGTCGACATCGCCGGCGTTGTTGGCACCCGCTAGCCAGTCGGGGCCGCCCAGCTCCAGCACCCAAGGTACGGCCTCCGCGCGGGTCTCGGTGCCGCCGGCCTCGGTGGGGCTCTGGGTGATCACCACCTCGCCGATCGGTGCCGTGATCTCGGCCACCAGATCGGGCACGTCCACCTCCACCTGCACGCTGCGGCCTGCATCCCCGGCCTCCCCTTTCGCGACGAGCGGGCCTTCGGTCAGGAGGTCGAAGCCACACCACGGTCCCACAGGGATTCGCCGACGTCGCACATCCAGCAGCGACACGCCGCTGCCCAGGCCGGTGGTCCAGGCCTGTGGCCGCGGGAGCTCGCTGTCGGTGTCTCCCGGATCGAAGGGTGGATCGGTGGGGCAAGGCTGCACCCGCAGCGCGCGCACCCCCCACACCGCTGAGTCCCAGCGCACCGGCTCACCCCCCAGCACGCCGGGATGCAGGCGGATCGCCACGGCCAGCTGCCGCGGCCCGGTCTCCGGAACGCAGGCGGCGAGGCCCAACACGAGCAGCCACCTACAGCGCACGGCCCAACCACCCGAGTGCGGCGCTCACCACGCCATTGTCGAGCTGAGCGCCCAGGCGGTGGTCGTCGGCGACCTCCCACAGCAGGGTGCCCGGACCCGCGGTCTCGGCGAGCCAGCGGGCGTCGCTCAGCGGCACCACGTCGTCGTTGCGCCCATGCACCAGCACCACCCGCAGACCCGCCGGGATCTTCACGTCGCCGAGCAGCCGACGCGACGCGCACGCCAGCAGCAGCGTGGGTCCTCTCCACAGCCCTTCCCGCATCAGCGCCACGGCGAGCGCTCCCCCGAACGACGACCCCACCAGGATCTGCGGCTTCTCGTCGTGCAGCGCTTCACGGGCGATCGCCAGGCACGGCGCAGCCGCCGCCTCGAAGTCCGCCGGGGACTGCACCCCACCTGCGGTGAGCGCCTCCACCAGCGCGGTCGTCTGGAGGTCGGGCGTGACGGCACCGTGGTGCTCCGCCAGCCACTGCGCCTTGCGTCCCGAAGGCCCCGACTCCAGGCCATGCAAGAACAGCACCCGCACCTCCCGGCCTTGGGTACGCCGAGCCCGAACCCGTGGCCAGCCCGATCCTGGGACGGTCAGGGCTCGCAGCGCACGGACGGGTAATCGACCGCGGTCACCGGGAGCGAGAACGCGCGTGCGAGGTCATCCCGCAGCGCGCTGCCGGCATTGAGCCAGTCCGCCATCTGGCTGCGCTCCACGCAGCCGAGGTCCCAGTCGGGCAGGTCATCCACCGACAGACCACACCACCCATCGGGGCGACAGCACGGCGCCGTCATCAGGAACAGCGAGTCTCCCGACGCGCACAGGTTCGACGGCACCACCTCGGGACCGCCACGGGGCACGCACTGGTCGCCGAACACGAAGGGCGCGGAGCTTCCGCAGCTGCCGTCCTCCAAGCAGCAGGGGCGCGCGGCGAGGTCGGTGGGCGGGTCCCCTCGGTAGGGCGCACAGGTGACCACGCCCTCGTCGCAGGTGGTGGGCTGGGGCCGCTCCTCCGGCACGTAGAGCGGCGGGCCGTCGTCGTCGCAGCCGCAGGTCGACCACACGTCGGGAGCGCCCGCACAGGCCTGCCACCCTGGGCCGCGCCCTGCACAGGCGCAGGGCCTGACGTCGCCCACCTCGCACCCCTCCACGACGTCGGGGAAGGAGTCGATGTCCGTGTCGATCGGAAGGTCCGTGGGCAGCGCACCACCGCAGCCGAGCACGAACAGCAGGGCCCGCATCAGCGGAACAGCTCGGGGAGCGGATCGGTCTCGTCGGGGAAGTCGCCCGCGATGACCTCATCCTCGATGCCCATGCCTCGCAGCACCGTGGTGAGCAGGCGCGTGTGGCGGGGCGGATCGGCGAAGTGGTGCCAGCGTCCGCCGGGGAAGGCATTGCCGCCCGCGAGGATCATGGGGATGGGTGCATTGCCGTGCCCGCCCACCGACATCTCCGTGCCGGCCACGACCTGGGTCGTGTCGAGCAACGATCCCCCGGCCATGCCCGGCGCGGCCTCCAGCGCATCGAGCACCATCGCGAGGCGGCCCATGAACCACGTGTTCACCGCCGCCTTCTCGTCGGCCGTGCCAGCGTGCAGCACGCCGTGAACCCCGGGCAGACCGAGGCCAGGAAGCTCGGTGGGGCTGGTCGAGAACGAGAGCTGCAGGCTCACCACGCGGGTGACCCCGCACGACAGCGCCGCCACCGCAAGATCCGTCTGCAGCGAGGCGATGTCGCCGAACACCCGGCTGTCCGTCAGCAGCTCAGCGCGGGTGAGCCCGTGCTCAGACTCCTGCACACCACACTGGAAGTCGGCGAGCTGATCGAGGCGACGCTCCACGCTCCGCACCGCCTCCAGGTGGGCCTCGATGCGCACCGCGTCTTCGGCGCCGTAGACCTGCTGCACCCGCTGCAGGCGTCCGTACACCAGGTCGAGCACGCTGCGACGCTCAGCCCGCACCACCGCCGCGCGCTCGGGGTCGCCGGTGCCCACGCCAAACACCCTCGCGAACACCGAGTCGGGGTCGTCGTCCGCAGGCAGCGGCAGGCCCCCTTCCCCGTAGGCCATCACCGAGTGCGCCTGCACGCCCTCCACCAGGCACTGCACGCCCAGCTCCAGCGACCGAAAGGGCGCGGCCCCGCCGATGCGTCGCGCCACCACCTGGTCCAGCGACGGGTAGGGCGAGAAGCCGACATCTCCCACGAGCTGGCAGCCAGTCCACATCGACACCATGCCCTGGCTGTGCGCGAGGATCGTGTTGGACATGCCGCTCTTCACACCGTCCACCACCGCGATGCGCTGCTGGTGACGCGCCAGCGGCGCCATCACCGGCGACAGCACAAACGCCGTCCGGTTTCCGGTGGGTGCCCAGCCCGACTCCAGCCCGTTGGGGTGGTAGAACAAGAGCATCGCCTGAGGATGCGGACCCCCATCCGAAGCGGCCGCCGAGCGCGGCAGGAACGGGCTCACGAGCGCGCCCGCGCCCAGCGCCTTGAGCAGGTCGCGCCGACTCCACGCACCCCGCAGCGGATCGTGTGCCCTCATGGGGTCACCGCCTGCCGCATCCGGAAGGCGTCGCTGGTGACCAGCGCAGCCAGCAGCACCCGCAGGTCGCCCCCCGACGCCGCGAAGCGCTGGTCGAGCGCCTCGATGCTCTCTTCGTCCCGCGCGTCGTCGGTGCGACCCACAGCCGCCGCGTACCACTGGCGCGCCACACAGCGACGCACGTCCGCGCTGTTCGCGAGGCGGTGGGCCAACTCCACGCCGTTCGCCACGTAGCCATCGACGTCGGTGCCCGTGGCCAGGGTGCCACCCGCGTCCACAGCCCTGCCCTCTTCCGGGGCAAACTCACGGTAGTCGCCCAGCGGCCCGTAGTGCTCGAAGGCAAAGCCCGCGGGGTCGATCGCCTTGTGGCACGCCGCGCACGCGGGGTTGGATTCGTGCTCTGCGAAGATGGCACGCTTGTCCTGGGCGTCGTCGGCGTCGACCACCACAGGCGTCAGGTCGGTGCCATCGGGCGGACTCCCGAGGGTGCCGCACAGCAGGCGCTCGTAGATCAGCACCCCACGGTGCACCACCGAAGTGGACCCGAAGTGCGCGTGGGTGGCTTGCACGCCCGGCAGCGTGAGCAGCCCAGCGCGCTGCTCAGGCGGCACCCCCACGGGGCCGCTGCCCTCGACGGGCTCCAGGCCGTAGACCTTCCACAGCGGGCCCGTAGGAAAGCCCCACGGTGCCGACAGCAGGGTGGAGAGCCGGCCATCGGAGCGCGTGTAGACGAAGCGCACGAAGGCCCCGACCTCGTCGCGCATCGCGGACCGCAGCTCCGCGTCCCACAGCGGGAAGCGCTCGGTGTCGTGGTTCACCCGATCGATGTGATCCACACCCAGCCAGGCGAGGTGCAGGTCAACCACCCGGTCCACCGCGCGACGTGTGGCCAGCAGCCTGCGCGCCTCGTCTTCCACACCCTTCACGGTGTCGAGCCGTCCAGCCTCTGCCGCATCCAGCAGGGCCGCGTCCG
Source organism: uncultured Enterobacteriaceae bacterium (assembly GCA_964396405.1). Classification (GTDB taxonomy): domain Bacteria; phylum Myxococcota_A; class UBA796; order UBA796; genus JACKEO01. Next base: position 16,401 of record CAYNFK010000045.1, on the reverse strand, counting down.
GCGGTGCCCCGGTGAGGAAGTACGCCATACGGGCTGCCATGGTCGGTCCGTCGAGCACCACGCGCCCGTCGACCTCAGCCCCCGACTCCAGCAGGTAGAGGAAGTCGGGCGACTGGAGCAGCGCCTCCACCACCATCGCGAAGCCGCGGGCTGGCTCAGAGCCCTGTGCGTAGAGTGAGAGAAGCTCGTCCACATCAGTGTTCGTGAGCGTGCGGCGCCAGGCCAGGCGACCCGTCTCGCGCACCCACGTCTCCACGCAGGCCGGCGTGAGCGGCGAGCACCCCAGGCGCACCTCCGCATCAGCACGCATGGCGCGTCCCACCTGTCGGGCGGCCGCAGCGTACTGGTCTACGCCGGCCACCGAGAGCGGCGTCACCACGTTGCTCACGAAAGCGCCCACACGATCGTCGGCCGGCAGCGCCAGGTCGGGCATCGACAGGCCGAACACGGCGTCCACGCTGGCGAGGTACTCCGCGCGTGACAGGCGGCGAAGGGCCGTGGGCGCAAACGACGGCGCGGTCGTCTCGGGCGGCACGTCGGGAACCTCGACGCCCCCGCAAGCGACCAGCACCGCAAGCGCCCAGGATCGCATCAGAGCTCGCCGGTGGGCAGCGCCTGGGGATGCAGCGGGCCGTAGATGGGCCCGAGGGTGGGCACCTCACCCGACGTCCACCGCACACGCGCCACATGCAGACCGCGCTCCCCGTCACACCCCCGACCGGGCAGCGAGCTGGCGTCGAAGGTGACGAGCTGCTCCTCGCCATCCAGCGAGCTCACGAAGCTCAGGTGGCCCGGCGCGAACACATTCTGCGCGGCGTTGGTGCTGAGCAACGGGCCGCTGTGCTTGGTCCACGAGGACGCGTCCATGAGGTCGCTCGCGGTGGCGGCGGTGAGCGCACCCACGGCGCGCTGATCGGTGGTGCAGCTGCTCGCGCCAAACGCAACCACCACGCGGTCACCGATCACGGCGACGGCCGGCGCCTCGTTGACCCGAGCCCCTGCGCGCTCCCACGGCTCCATCGGCGACGACAGCAGCAGGCGCTGCGGACCCGTCTCCAGAGGGCTCACCAGCGGCGCCAGGTACACACGGCGGCTCAGGTCCACGAGGTACTCACGACCCGTCCACACGAGGTAGGTCGCCTCCCCGGTGGACACCACGGTGGGCCCTGCACCCGCCTCATCGCCGGGCGGCATCTGCACGGGCCCGGCCTCGGTCCACGACGCCGTGAACGGGTCGTCGCCGTCCGCGCGCAGCGCGTAGATGCGCGACTCGTTGGGCTGCCCCTTCGGCACGGCTGCGTAGTAGATCCACCAGCCACCGCTCACCCGGTGCAGCTCGGGTGCGCTGGCGAGGTCTTCGTGCGGTGTGCTCGACGAGGGCGTCCAGATCGTGCGATCGGTCCAGGGCGCGCGCCCCACCAGCGAGGCGGAGCGCTGCAGCACCACGCCCCCCGGATCGGTGTGAAGCAGCAGGTACTGCCCATTCAGGAGCGAGACGTGGGCATCGGCAGCCGCCGCCACCACCGGGTTCGCGAAGGTGGGTGCCTGGGGCACCGCCGTGTCCCCACTCGGATCTTCGCCCCATCCCCCGGTGTCGGCCGCCGACCCCACGCGCGGTGTGTCGAGGGCAGGCACATCGGGGTTCGGGTCCACCGTCGGCGCGTCCACCGCACACCCGAGGGTGCCGGAGAGGAGGAGCAGCGCTGGCACGAGCAGGGGTCGCATGGGGATTTCCGCCCGCATGTCTATGCCTGCGATCGCGCCGCTTGGTGTCAACGGATCGCCACGTCCACGTGACGATCTATTCGTTACTAACGGGCTGATCGGCCGTTCGACCCTGTGCGAATCCAGGGGTAATCGGCTCCCAAAGTCCGGTTTTCCGGACTCGGAAAACCCGAAGTGCTACGCCCCCGTAGGGTAGTGAAGACCGCACTCCGTCTTTTCGGTTCCCGCCCAACGACCCGCCCGCTCGTCGTCTCCAGCCGAAGGCTGGGTGCACGGCGCGCAGCCAACGCTGCTGTAGCCCTGGTCGAGCAGGGGGTTGTAGGGAACACCGTGCTCCTGGAGGTAGGCCATCGTGCGGTCGCGGTTCCAGTGCGCCAGCGGGTTCACCTTCCACAGGCCGTGGCGCGCGTCCCACGAGAAGGTCTCGGTGTCGGCGCGGGTGGAGGCCTGATCGCGGCGCAGCCCGCTGATCCAGGCATCCAGTCCCACGAGCGCGTCACGAAGCGGCGCCACCTTACGCAGCGCGCAGCAGCGGTTCGGCGACCGGTTCCACAGGGCCTCGCCTTCGTCTTCCGCCTGCTGCTCCACCGAGCGCTGAGGCTGCACCGCGCGCACATCGAGTCCGTAGCGGTGCTGGATGCGCATCCGCAGCGCGTAGGTCTCGGGGAAGAGCAGGCCCGTGTCCAAGAAGAAGACCGGCACCGACCGGTTCATCCGGTGCAGCAGGTCGAGGATCACGAGCGTCTGCGGACCCAAGGACGAGGCCAGCGCAAGGCCGGAGGGAAAGACGTCGGTGACGGCGCTCAGCAGGTCGACGGGGTCCTCCAGCGACGCGATCTGGCGAACCAGGGCATCGGGAAGGGTCGGCGGCGGAAGGATCTGCGGGACAGTGCTCACGACGGACTCCGTCGCCTCGCGCTGTCGGGGTCCAGGCGCACCCCGACAGAGACGGGGCGGGCGAGTGGACAGGGGAACCGGGAGGTCTAGACCCTACGCACACACGCCCGCGGCAGCACAACAACACGTGCAGCAGCAGACAGTGGTGAAGGAGGTCGACATCATCACCGAGAGCCTAGCTCAGTCTCCCCCCATTGCCAAGCGCGACGTGCAGGGGGACGCTACGCGCCGCGCGGAAGCTCGGTCGCGTCGTCGTCGGTTCCCGTGCCCAGACCGGCGATCCAGTTCGCCACGAGCACGCGCACGCTGGCCTCTTCCCCGTCGTCGGGCGGCAGCTCCAGGATCGTCTCGCGCAGGGCTGCACGCGCACGATGCAGGCGGCTCTTGACCGTTCCCGCCGCCACCCCCAGGGTGGACGCCAGCTCGTCGAGGCTGAACTCCTCCCAGTAGAACAGCTCCAGCAGCACCTGCGACTCCACGGGGATCTGCTGGAGGGCCCGTAGGAGAAGCCGCTGCTCAGCGCGCTGGGCGGCCACCGTCGACACGCCGGGCACGAGGTCGGCGATGGCGCTCTCGCGGAAGTCGGGGCTCACCCGACCATCTCGCACCCGACCCCGCAGGTGCTCGAACAGCACGTTGCGGGCGATGCCGAACACGAAGGCGCGCACCGAGCCCTCGCCGGCGTACCGCGACGCCCCCTCCGACACCCGGAGGAACACGCGCTGCACGAGGTCGTCGGCATCTGCGCCCACCTTGGTGGCGAAGAACCGCGACACGGCGTCGTAGTGCCGGGTGACGAGCATGAGGCCCGCCTCCCGGTCACCGTTCCGCCAGCCGCGCAGCAGGTCGACGTCGTCGCGCGGGTCCATCACTCGACCAGCACGTCGATGGTCAGGCGCGGGCTGTCTTCGCTCTTGAGGAAGACCGCCACGTCCGCGTCGTCCATTCCGTCCGTCTCCGTGTCGAACGCCAGCCGCAGCTGCGCCCTGTCGTCGGCCGCATCCCGACCGCCGGACAGCTCTGAGAAGGGGCCGGTCACGTCGAGCTCGTAGGTGTGGGCGCTGTTGGGCGGCTCGTAGCCGGTCACGCCCGTGCCCAGGGGAGCCGTGTCGTAGATCGACGGGCCGAACACCGCGAACCGAACACCGTGCACCTTCAGCGCGCCGAGGGCGCTCCAGGGGGTGCCCGCGTAACCATTCATGTCGACGCGCAGCGCGGCCTCGGTCACGCCGAGGATCTCGGGCACGCCGTCGAGATCGAAGGTCAGGAAGCCCCGGTACGCGATGTCGCCCGCCACATCGCCCACCGACAGGCTGCTCGATGAGGTCTTGCTGTCGCTGGTCACCCGGCCGGTGCGCTTGTCGTCGTAGGGGAGCGTGGCCTGGTACGAGCGCGCCACACGGAAGGAAGCCCACACCGGGTAGGCCATCGGCTCCCCCTTCAGAGACAGCGCCTCAGCCCCGATGCCGATGTCGACCTCGGCACCCTGGCCTTCGGGATCGTAGCCCACCACGGGGAGGCCTTCGAGAGGCGTGATCACCAGGCGGTTGGGTTCGGGCCAGCTGAAGTCCAAGGCGGTGCCGATCACGACGGAGGTGAGCGCCTCCTCCACGCTCGCGGGGTCCATCGCCTCGCTGAACAGCACCTCGATGACGCTGTCGGGCAGCACGCCCACCGTGTCCTTCGCCGGCGTCATCGAGACGATCGAAGGGGTGGTGACTTGCTCCTCGGTGTCTTCGGTTTCGTTCGTGTCCTGGGTGTCGTCCGTCTCTTCCGTGTCGTCGGTCTCCTGCGTGTCGTCGGTCTCGTCCGTGGCATCGGTGGTCTCCGAGGCGCAAGCGAAGGTGAGCAGCAGGGACAGGGGCCAAAGGGTCGTGCGGGTCATGGGAATCTCCTCAACCGGGGCGGGACTGCCCACATCCCCTACGTGACGACCCGAGCCCGGCGGTTCCCCAAAAAGTGGATCTCGGGCGAAGATTTCTGCGATCTACCTGCCACGGCCTGCCTCCTCGGGTGCAGCGAGCGCCTGCTGGAAGGTGCGGTGGGCGAACAGGTAGCCCCCGCCGATGCGTCGCAGCAGCGACAGCTCCACCGCCTCATCCAGCAGCGGCACCAAGCGCAACGGCACCGCCGACGTGGCCGCCAGCACCACCCGCGTGGCCACGTGCACCAGGACGGCCCACCCGCCCTGCACCATCCCCGAGATGAGCCCGACCATCGGTCCCACGATCGCCGCCGCCGACCACGCAGGGTGCGGCAGGCCCACCAGGCTCGACCGCTGGTCGAGGTAGGGCAGCACGGCGGGCACCACCACCACCCCAAACGTGAACGCGGCCGCTACGAATCCCAAGGTGCCGATCGCGACGCCATTCATCAGCGACTGCCGCATGCCCTGGTTTGGGCGCAGGCTGCCTTCGCGCAGCGCCGGCTCGAACGACAGCGTGAACAGCGTCACCAGGCCTGCCGCCGCGCCGAACACCACGTTGTTCCACACCACGTAGAACAGACCGTAGACCGCGCCCGCAGCGGCACCCAGACCCACGCTCAGCGGAGCGAGCCGCAGCATCCGCGCCACGCTGAACCGCAGGCGCTCCACCGGCTGAGAGCGCAGACCGCGGTTGAAGGCCAGCACCATCGGCGCCGAGCACAGCCCGAACACCAGCCCCGAGAAGGCATCGCCTTCCACCCACCAGCCCACGGCGGTGTTCACCGAGATCGTCACGCCCAGCAGCAACACCACCGCCAGCACCCGAGCCACAGTTCGGCGACCGTCCGCAAACACCCAAGCAGGATCGAGCTCCTCGACCCACAGCTCGGTGCGCCCGTCACGGTTCATCGCCGCGGCCAGCACGGCCAGCGCGCCGCGGAGCCGCTGCTGACGCTCTGGCGACACCTGCCGCGTGCGGAACACGTGCGCGATGTGCCGCTCGATCAGCCACGGCACCACGTCTTCGTTCGCGGGAACCGGCCCCTGCTCGCCCCGCAGCAGCGAGACCATCAGCGGGGTGCGCAGGCTCTCGGGAGGCTCCACCTCCGCGCCCGCTGCTGTTCCGAGGTGCGACTGCACCAGACCGGCCGGCAGCGGGTCGACCAGCACGGCGTGCCCGAACGCGAGGCGCGCGCCGGCTGCGTCCTGATCTGAGGTGCGGCAGGTGACGACCATTGCGAGCCCGTGCGACGCGCGGAAGCTGTTGAGCGCCTGCACCACCTGGCGACGCTGCGAGAGCTTCACCTCGTCGAGGCCGTCGAGGAGGAGCGTCAGGGCACCGCTCTCGAGCCAGCGCTGGGCGTTGCGCCGGGGGAGGTTGTACTTGGCCACCAGCTCGCGCTCCACCCACGCCTCCACCGAACCTCGCCACGGTCCGAGCGAAGCGAGGTTGAGCACCACAGGCGCCGGTGCCACCGGGTCCAGGCGCGCCGCGTCGATCAGCACCTCTGCGAGCTGCAGCAGCAGCAGCGTCTTCCCCGAGCCGGGCTCACCGAGCACCAGCAACGCCCCGTGGGCGCGCTCCAGCAGGCTGGGGAGGTCCCGCGGACTCGCCTCGTTGCGCGTGCCGGCCGCGATCGGGAGCGCACGACCCCAGGGCGGATCCACCCGGGAGCCCGCGTCCGACAGGGTGAGCGGTAGCGGCTCGGCACCCATCAGCGAGGCATGAAGCACGCCCTGAATCCACAACCGCTCCACCCGATCGAGCAGCACCATGCGGTGGCGGGCGTCGGGGCCAAGGTCGAGGCTGTCGCGCAGGGACGCCACCACCTCGCGCATCGACGGCCAGCGCTGGTCGGGTCGCTGCGACAGGCCTCGGGTGAGCACGTGGCGCACCGTGGGCGGGATGCGCTCGGACGGCGTGCCGGGCGGGGTGCTGGGGTCGAGCACCCGCCACAGCGATGCGCAGAACGCGAACTGGTCGCTGGCCGCGCTGTAGGCACCCCTCGCGACCACCTCGGGGGCGAGGAAGCCCGGCGTGCCAGAGATCTCCACGCTGCCGCCGCCGTCCCCGGGTCGCGCCAGCCCGAAGTCGGCCACCAGCACGCGACCGTCTTCTCGGACCAGCAGGTTGTCGGGCTTGATGTCGCGGTGCACTAGCCCCGCCTCGTGAGCCGCGAGCAGGCCCATGCCGGCCTGCAAGAACAGCCCCACCAGCTCCTGCCACGTAGGCGGGGGCTGACGGAGCGCGTGCTCGCGCACGGTGCGGCCCGGGACGTACTCCATCGCCACGAAGATCTGATCGCCCTCGATCCCCATCTCGTAGACGCTGACCACGTTCGGGTGCGTCAGCCGGGCCAGCGCCCGCGCCTCGCGCTGCAGCGTCTCGGGGTCCTTGGACTCCAAGCGAGGGTCCAACACCTTGAGCGCCACCTCGCGGTCGAGGTGCGGGTCGTGGGCGCGGAACACGTCGCCCATGCCGCCCCGGCCCAGGTGGCCACGCACCACGAACCGTCCGACGCGCACCTCCGCGTCGTCGGACACCCCGACCCCGCGCAGCACCATGCGCATCCGCAGCGACTGCCCCAGCCCCGAGCGCGCGGCCGGCGCGATCTCCCCCAGCCGGAGCGCGACATTCGGGAGCGGCGACTCGGGAGGCGGCTGGGCCAGCGGGAACTCCGCGCGCGCGTGGATGCGCGCGGAGACTCTACCTCATGGACGCGGACCGGATCAGAAGTGGTCGGTGGCACCGCACACGAGGGTCGCGGCGGCGTCGTTCGCCCGGTCCGCTTCGAGCGCATCGTCCTCGAGGTTGCCGTCGTCGTCGCGGTCACCGCCGAGCTCCACCAGCTCGTCGAAGCCGTCGCCGTCGATGTCGGCCTCGAGCGCGAGGTAGTCCACATCACCATCGCCGTCCGCGTCGACCAGGCCGAGCTTCACGTCCACGCCGTGGACCGGGTCGCCGGCGAGGTGGGGATCACCCGAGGGGTGGTCCGTGTTGTTGACGATCAGCGGCCGGTACTGGCGGCGACCCGTGGCCATCCCGGAGCCGGCTTCGCGGGTGGTGGCGCAGGTGCCGTCGGAGAGATCGGTGCCAGCAGCCTTGAGCACCGTGACGTGGCCATCGGTGGTCTTGCCGAGATCCTGCAGGGACGCCTTGAGCACCGTGACGTGCCCATCCAGCTCCGACTGGAGCCGCTGGTTCTCGGTCTTCATGAGCTCCATCTCGGAGATGGCGCGGGTGGCGAACGCCTCCAGGCTGGCCACGCGCCGGGCGAGCGTCTTCTCGGTCTCGGTCGGGTCGGCCTCGGGTGCGCCTTCGAGGCCGGTGTTGCAAGCGAAGAGGGTGAAGCACAGGATGGACGTGTAGCGCATGGGAACCTCGCAAAGGAGGGGTATTCCCTTGGGAGCGGTGGCGCATCGATGGGTTGCGCCTGGGGGTCGAAGAGTCCGACCCCTCACCGCCGCACCACGCTGTACGGTGCCAGCCTCGTCGCCACCCCCCCCGCCTCCGCGCACGTCGCCAGGTCCACGCGCAGCAGCGCGCCAGCGACCTCCGGATCCTGCCAGCCCCGCCGCGCAGCCACCCACGCCTCACCCTGCGCCACGGCCAGCTCCACCAGGTAGCGCGACGACACAAGGCCGCGGGTCCATGTCCCGTCGACGCCCAGGCAACCCACGCGGTGCTCGTCGCCGTCTCGCGCCACGAAGGCCCCGGCCTCGCCCTCCCACGACACCGAGGTGACCCAGCCGCCGTCGGGGTCGCCGGGCAGCTCCTCCCCGACCGCACTCCCATCAAACGGCCACACACCGTCCTCGGCCAGCACCCACAGACCTCCCGGCGCTTGCGCCAACGTGGGGTTCGGCCCCACGGACCAGCTCTCAGTCACCGCCCACGTCGCGCAGTCGACCTCCAGCAAGCGTCCGCCCGCCGCCGAGGTCCAGCCTTGCTGCCGGTTGAGGCGCTGCAGCGCCACGTAGAGGCGGCCGTTGAGCACCGCCAGCGACGAGGCCTCGGGCAGCCCGTCGTCGTCGGCCCACGCAGCGAGATCGACGGTGCCGAGCTCGTCGCCTGTGCCAGGGTCGAGGCGCAGCAGGGTGGCCTGTTCGTAGCGGCTCACCACCAGCGCATCCCCACAGCGAACGGCGTCGTGCGGGTTGCTCGCGCGGCCCGTGGACTGCTGCCACAACGGTGCGGTCCAGTCGTCGTCGTAACGACGCACGGCATCCACCCCCAGCCTCTCGATCGCCCACACGCTGCCCCCGCTGCTGCGCACCACCGCGTCGCCGTGCAGGGTGGTGAGGTCGGTCGCCGTGCCCGACGTGGCGTCCACCACCGTGAGCGCGCCCACCGCGTAGTCGTCGCTCGCCGTGGCGAGCACGAGCTGAGCCCCCACTCCCGGCTCGGTGTCGACGGCGGTGTCGTGATCGTCGACCGCCGGCGGGGACGCCGCGCACGCCGCACACAAGGTCCACAGCAGCGCCCTCATCGCGTCCTCCGGGGCGTCCAGCCCAGCGTGACCCACAGCGTGCGACCCGGCAGCGGGTAGCCAAAGAAGTCCACCACCGGCGCGTCCACCGGCGTGTTGTCGGCCCCGATCGGATCGCGATCGACAGGCGCGGTGCGCTGGTCGCCCAGGTTGCGCACCGCCAGCTCCACCCACGGCGCGCCAGGCGCCAGCTCCACCCGGGCCGCGAGGCCGTGCAGCACACGCACCGGCTGCTCCCGCACGTTGTCAGCATCGGTGAAGGTGCTGCCCGTGACGTGCAGATCCCAGGTGATCGCGAGGTGGTCTGGCCAGGTGCCAGTGAGCGCGTGGTCCAGCCCTACCGGCGGCACGAACGGCAGGTACCGACCCTCCCCATCCCGCGACTCGTTCACCGTGAGCGCTGTGGACGCCGACAGCCAGCCCCGCCAGTCGGCGCGCAGCGACAGCTCCACCCCCGCCGCCAGCGACTGCCCGAGGTTCACCGGCACCACCGTGCGCTGCGCGTTCTGGATCCAGGTGATGCGGTCGGCGAGCGCCACCACGAAGCCCGACGCCGAGCCCGCGAGCTGCCAGTCGCCAGCACGCCCCTCGCCCGCCACCGTGAGGTCGCCGTTCCAGCCGGACTCGGGCCGGAGCGCGGCGTTGCCCACGATCGCGCCGCGGTCGCCGTACAGCTCCGTGAGATCAGGCGGACGGAACACACCGCCGCCCGCCAGCCGCAGCGACAGCCCCGGCACCGGCTCCGACGACAGCACGAGGCCTGGGTTGGCCCGCACCTCGACGGCGCTCGCATCCGGTGCCACCACCCGCAGGTCCACCGACGGCACCACGGCGATCCGGCCCGGCCGCACGTAGAACGCCGACTCCACGGCCGCCCCCGCCACAGCCCGCCACCGCGCCGGCTCGGGAAGGTCCGTCGCGAGCTGCAGCCGGCTGAACTGCTCCCACCGACCCGTCGCCGAGCCCGCCACCTTCAGCCAGGGGCGCACCGCCACGGCCCCGTCGATGGCCGCCCCCACCGTGTGGCCCGTGTCGCGCTGGAGCTGACTCCCCACCCCGACCTCACCGCCCTGATCGTCGAGCGTCTCCACCCGCACCAGGTGCCACGCGCGCGCCGCGATCGTGCCCGCCGAGCCCGTGCGCCCCTCCCCCTGCAGCACCGCGAGGTTGCGAGTGGTCACCAGTCGCGCGTCCACAGCCGGCACGCCGATCGGGCCCGGGAGCTGCTCGTCGCGGTGCACCGCCGTGTCGAGCAGGGTCCACCGGCTGCGATCGCCCAGGCGCCAGCGTCCTTGGGCCGACACCTGGAAGCGTCCGTTCGCGGCGCGCAGGCGCGTGCTGTCGTCGTCGGACGTGTAGACCGTGCCGCCGTCGTCGAAGAAGGCGAAGTCCCCGCGCGTGCCGAGCAGATCGACCGCCACGGTGCCCTCGGAGGGCACAGCGCCGAGCGTGCCGGCAAACGCCGCGAGCCCACCGGTCCGCACGCTGCCGAAGCTGCCCGCCGACGCGAAGAGCCGACCCCCCGACGCCGTGGCCGTGCGCAGATCGAGCAGTCCGCCCACCGGCGACGCGCCGTAGGTGGCCGGCACCCGACCTCGAAAGACCCACACCGACCCGAGGCCGAGCAGCGGCAGCTCCGCGAGGTTCACGGCGTCCACGCCGTCGGGGTTGAGCGGCACGCCATCCAGGTGCACCTGCACCGTTCGGAAGCTCGCGCCGCGCAGGCTCACGCCCGTCCACGCACCCAGGCCGCCCAGCGACCGCACCACCACGCCCGCTTCGCGCGCCAGCACGTCGCCCAGCTCGTCGGCCGCGCGGGCTTCGGTGAGCCGCACCTCGGTGGCACCCGGCGGCACGGGATCCGAGGCCGCGTGCACCTCGATCACCACGTCGTCGTCAGGCTCCTGCGCCCACGCCGATGCACCGCCCACCACAAGGAGGACGGCCAGGTTCGGCAGGGGGGAAGAACGCGGCAGCATCGGGATCCGCGGTCGATCGACCGCTGAGCCTTGGTCTCCTCACCCCGGAAGATCCAAGCTCACGTGCGAGGCCGGTCTCCGGGCTGGGGCGCTCTCGATCCGCCTTCCGGGAGCAGCCTCCCGTGGCGTTGTGGATCGAGCCTGCCCGTTACCGTGGCGGGGGCCGCGCCGGACTCTCACCGGCTTCCCGTTTCACCCCCAGGATGGGGGCACCAAGCACGCTGGCCGCAGCCTAGCACGCCCGACGCTCAGGGCACCACGACGGTCTTCACCCCTGCGCCCCACCAGCCGATGCCGCGGGTGAGCGTGATGTAGCCGCCGGTGCTCGGCTTGATCTCCAGGATGTCGCCGTTCGAGGAGAACGCGAACACGATCTGCGTCCACCCGGCGATGCCGTAGACACCGCTGTGGCCTTGCAGTTCGACGAGGTCGCTCAGCACCTTCCCGCTCGTGTTCACCTCGGCCACCACCACGTAGCGGGAGCCCGACTTGTTCACCGCCGCGTACGCACCCTGACCGGCGATGTAGAAGGCGTCGCCGCTGGAGCTGTAGCCGTTGCCAAAGGCGCCCCAGGTTCCGGGACGCAGGGCGAACGGCACGTCGTAGAGCGCCGTCCACGTGCCGCCCGTGCTGATGCCCACCAGCACATCTTCCGTGCCGGCGGCGTCGGGCACGAAGGTGAGACCGTTGTAGGAGCCCGGCAGGCGCCCCACCCACCAGCACTCGGCGTAGTCGGGGTGGCAGACGAACAGGTCGGAGAAGCTCACGGCGTAGAGCACGCCGTAGCGGTCGATCGCCACATCCGTGATGCTGCTGCCGCTCTTGTCGAAGGTGAACGCGCCGATGCGGGTGAGCGTGCGGCTGGGCACGTCCAGACGCCACAGCTCGCCGGGGCCATGCGCATACACGTGGTCCTGCGAGGCGGAGCCCGGTCGGAAGTAGTCGTCGGCGAACAGGTCGCGGTCGTTGGGGATGCCGTCGCCGTCGCGGTCGATGTCGCAGGGGTCGCCATCGCCATCCCCATCGGCGTCGACGTTGGTGGGATCGTACAGCTCGGGGCAGAGGTCGTCGGCGTCGGTGACCCCGTCGAGGTCACGATCAGGGCCCACCGGAAGATCGGTCTCGGGCTCAAGACCGGTCTCGTCCACCACCACCGGCGGAAGGTCGGAGTCCCTCGGGCCGTCTTCGACCTGCGCGGGGTCCTTGAACGGCGTCACCGCCGTACACGCCCACAGGCCGCTCACGATGACGACGAAGGCTGCGCGCACACACTCTCCCGGTGCGCCAGTCTAGCAGCTTGGGGCAAGCCCCACCCGATCGACGTTAGAGCCCCGGCCCACGACGGAGCCTCCATGACCGCCCGCCTCCGCGCCTTCTCCGGCGTGCAGCCCACCGGCCGCCTGCACCTCGGCAACTACCTGGGCGCGCTCAAGCCCTGGGTCCAGCACCAGCAGGAGCGCGAGAACCTGTTCTGCGTGGTGGATCTGCACGCGCTCACCGTGCCCGAGTCGGTGCAGCCCGACCGCCTCCGCGCCGACAGCCGCGGCCTCGTGGCCGCCTTCCTCGCTGCCGGCATCGACGGGTCCGTCTCCAGCATCTTCGTGCAGAGCCACGTGCGCGAGCACAGCGAGCTGGCCTGGGTGCTCAGCTGCGTGACGCCCTTGGGCTGGCTGGACCGCATGACCCAGTTCAAGGCGAAGTCGGAGCGACGCGACACCGTGGGCACGGGCCTGCTGATCTACCCGTCGCTGATGGCGGCCGACATCCTGCTCTACGACACCGACGTGGTGCCGGTGGGCGAAGACCAGAAGCAGCACCTCGAGCTCACGCGGGATCTCGCCGAGCGGTTCAACCACCTCTATGGACCCACGTTCAAGGTGCCGAAGGTGTCGATCCCGCTGGCCGGCGCGCGCGTGATGGGCTTCGACGAGCCCACCACGAAGATGTCGAAGTCGCTCGCCGAGGCCCGACCTCACCACGCCGTGCAGCTCGACGACGACCCGAAGAAGATCCGCAAGACGATCATGAAGGCCGTCACCGACCCCGGCTGCGACTACGACCCCGCCACGGCCAGCCCCGGCGTGCTCAACCTGCTGCACGTGCTCTCGGCCGTGAGCGGCGAGCCGATTGCGAGCATCGCCGCTCGCTACGAAGGTCGCGGCTACGGCTACCTCAAGGCCGAGGTCGCTGATGCCGTGGTGGCCGAGCTGGAGCCCGTGCAGGAGCGCTACCGCCGCCTGCTCGACGCCCCCGACCACCTCGACACGCTGCTCGCGGGCTCCACCGAGCGCGTGAGGGCGCAAGCGGCCCAGGTGATGGACCGCGTGCGCCGCGCCGTGGGCATCGGCTGAGGTCGACTAGTTGCAGTCCCCGCCGTCGTAGTTGAAGTACGAGCACGACAGGTCCGAATAGCCCTGGAAGCCCGTCGTGGTGTCGTTGTAGTTGGTGGTGCCGTCGTCGCAGTAGGTGTCGGCCTCGTAGGTGGGCGGCACGCAGGTGGCGGCGCAGTCCTGGATCCAGTTGCTCGGACACGTGGCGGAAGCCGAGCGCACCTCGAAGCGATCCACGTTCGACACGACGGTGTTGGAGCCGCGCGGGGCCACCACCTGCATGCCCACCGTGGTGCCCGCAAAGTTCGCCGGTGGCGTGACCTTGAAGGTGGCCACGCCCGACGCGTTCGCCTTGCGCGACATCACCAGCACGGCCGGGTTCGCTACGCCTAAGCACACGCCGCCCAGATCGGCCGGGCAGGGGCCGCTGCCCAGCCCGTTCACCGAGGCGTAGAAGCGCAGCAGCTCGTTGGGGAGGGCGCCGCGCACACGGATCGTGGCCGTCTGGCCTCCGATGAGCGGCGTCTCCATCTCGAACGACAGGTCCGGCGTGGGGTTCGGCACCACACCGGTTCCGTACATCGCCACCAGACCGGCCTTGTCGTCGGCGGTGAGGGTTCGGTAGGTGGTGGAGCCGCCACGGTACGATGGGTACATCACGGAGTTGGAGCTGCCCGAGTGATCGAGGCCGGCGCAGTGCCCGAACTCGTGGGTGACCACCTGCTCGAGGTCCACGTAGGAGCTGCTGACGCTGCCCGTGGAGGCGCGCCAGGGCGTGGATCCGAACTGGTTCGCCGCGTAGAACCGGATGTCGCACTCGGTCATGCGATCGCCGTTGCCGAAGCTCTGGGCCACAGCGAGCGTGCCGCCCGAGGCCGTGGCGCTCGAGTACTGGGCCACGAACAGGCCATCGACCGAGTAGCTGGTCTGGGTGGTGGCCCCGCCGTTCTTGAACGAGAAGTTCGCGCCGCCCTCCGTGCCCCAGCGGTTGATGCCGTTGTTGAGGGCCGCGTTCACCAGCGTCTGCGTGCCGATCTGGCTCGGGAACGAGGTGGGGTTGAAGTAGAAGTTCGTGGACATCGGTGACGACTGCCACGACCAGTCCCAGCCGATGAGGTTGTAAGCGGAGGCCGTTCCGCCGAGGCCCAGCGCCGCCAGCACGAGGCCGGCCTTCCCGAAGTGCTTAGCGAGCATGGCAGCCCTCCATCGACACGATCACGTCGTCGACCGCTTCGCCGCGCCAGTCGGTGGCGGAGGCCACCTGGATGGCACCGGCCTCACCGCCGATCACCTCGTAGCCCTCGGCGAGCTTGTTCAGGAACACCACGTAGCGGGCGCCGACTTCGAGCTCAGGCACATCCTCCACCCAGTGGCGCAGGTTCTCGATCTCGCCGCCCGGGAGCACGATCGTGGCCCCCTTGGGAGCGGCACCCTTGATCACCTGCTGCACCTCCACGAGGGCGTGCCGCTCGATGCCGCCATCGGGCCCCGAGGCCCAGTGGGTCTCGATCTCGCCGACCTCCACGAGCGCCACCGCTGCGGACACACCGCAGAGCTGCGCGCGGGTGACCTCCAGCTGCATCGCCTCCGACGGGCTGGCCCACAGGGCCAGGAGCCCCGCTGCCACCGCGACCACGCTCCATCCTCGCTTCATTCGAGCCTCCGGTCGCGCCAGGATACCGCATCTCGCGCGAACTTCGACCCCACCTATCGGACCCTTGACCGAACCTTGAGGCTGATGACAACCGGGAACCCTGGATTCTCGGCTGCGGGTCCCCCCAAATCGAACCCCTTCGAACCTTCGCGAAAACCCCTTGACGGCCCTTCGGAAACACCGCATAGTGGATGGCAGAGGCGGGTTGCCCGCAGGTGCGGTCGCACGATTCCCCAGTCGTGATGCACATGAAGTGCGCTCTGGTCGCTGTCGTTGTCCCCTTGACGGCCCAGAATCCAGACCCCTGCGGGCAGCCCGGCCCTACCTCCTCTCCCCCCGGGGCCCCACCCCGGTGGGATGAGTTGCGTTCGGGGCGCCGCCCGTGGGATACCCGCTGAATGTTGCGGGCGTTCGTTCGTCAGACGGCCCATTGGGAGGTTCTTGTGCTCCACGCGCTCGTTCGGACGTGCCTGGCCCTGTGGGTCGGGCTGGTCAGCTTCCAGCCCGTAGCGAACGCGCAGGCCCCGGCGGTCAACGTGGAAGCGCCGCTGAACGTGGAGGTGGCGCTGGTGAAGGCCAGCCGTGGCACACCCGGCACCGATGCCGCGCTCGGCCCTTTCCAGCGCGACCTGGCCGCCCTGCCGTTCACCACGTTCGTCCGCGTGGATGGGAAGACCTGGGCCACCCGGAAGGGTGCTGCGGGGGAGGCCGATCTCGGCGACCTCCACGTAAGCGTCGCCGTCACGGCCACATCGGAGTCCGAGGTCACGGCCACGATCACGGTCACCCGTGGTGGGAAGGCCGTGGCGAGCACGAGCTTCTCGCGGCCGTGGGGCCGAGCCCACGTGGTGTCGGTGGGCAACGAAGGCGGCGTCAGCCTGCTGGTGCCCGTGCGCATCGCCCGCTGAGATCCCTGCGTGCGTTCGGGTACCGGACGTGGCAAGGAGTCTCGCCAGGGTGCCCATGTCCGTCCACCATCGCGTGCTCCTCATCGAGGACAACGACGTCGACGCCGCCGTGTTCGCGCGGTGCGTAGAAGCGATGCCTGGCTGGGTGGTGGAGCGCGTCGGCAGCCTGGAAGCCGCCGAAGACCTCGTCGAGAAACGAGGCAGCGCGATCTTTGATCTGGTGGCCGTGGATCTCACGCTGCCCGACGCGCTCGACCTCGAAGCGATCGCGTTCGCGCGGCGCATGCTGCCTCAGTCGGCGGTGGTGGCCGTCACCGCACGCGCCCCCGAAGAGGTGGATGAGCGCGCGCTGCGCGCCGGAGCGGCCGACCTGTTGGTGAAGGGTCAGATGAACGCACGCGGTGTGCAGCGCGCCGTCACGCACGCCGTGGAGCGCAACACGCTCGTGCGCCGCCAGCTGGAGTCGGAGCGCAACCTGCGGAGCGTGCTCG
>CAYNFK010000044.1:0-37906 GCA_964396405.1 uncultured Enterobacteriaceae bacterium | reverse complement strand
TCCACGAAGCGAGCTGGCGCCACCACGGGGAGGCCCTGGCCGCCCTCTCCACCGCGCTCACGCTGCCCGCCTGGGTTGGGCTCTCCCTCGACGACGGGATCGCGGTGAGCGGGCCCAGGCCCGCCTTCGTGCTTCGGCTCGTGCAGGGCGACGGCAGCATCCGACTCCAGAAGGAGGCGGATGGCGACATCGAGAGGCTCCCGTGGGGCCTCGATCCCGTCACTCAGGCCCTCGTCGACCCCGACGCCGAGCCGAGTTCCGCCCTGCGCGCCGCCGACGTCACGCTCTACTCGGGCGGCGCGGGCGGTGCCGAGGCCGCGTTCGGCGAAGCGGCCGAGCGCGCCGGTGCCAAGGAGGTCGCGTTCAGCTTCGAGGGCCACCGTCAGGCGCGCTCCGAGGGTCGCGTGGAGCTGGGCCCCCGCGACCTGGAGGCCGGCGATGTGAGCCTGGTCTACGTGAGCCGCCGCCTGCACCGCGAGTACAACCAGCACGGCCTCATCCGCCGCGTGCTTCAGTCCCTGTGGCACATGGTGAGCCGCGCCGAGCAGGTGTTCGTGGTGGGCGTGATTCAGCCCGATGGCACGGTCGTTGGCGGCACGGGCTGGTCGGTGGAGCTGGCCAGGATGTGGAAGAAGGACCTCTGGGTCTACGACCAGGACCAAGAAGACTGGTTCCACTGGGGCGGCCACGCCTGGACTCGCGGCGTCCCCACGATCACGTCCGCGACGATCTGCGGTACCGGCACGCGCTACCTGGAAGAGCACGGGCGGGCGGCGATCGAGGGGTTGTTTCGGCGGAGCTTCGGGGGGGCGTAGGGGCGGGGGGCCCGGTCCTCATCGGTACGCGCCCAGTGACACCACCTTTGTGCGATGCGCGGGCCCGCGTTCTGGTAGAGTCGGGCCGGTTCGTTCCACACAGGGGGTTCCCATGCCGAGTGCATTCCTTAGCGACACCACGCCCGTGGGTACATCCGCATTTCGCATCGCGATCATCGGAGCTGGGGTCACCGGTAGGGTGCTCGCCCAGGCGCTGCTCGATCGGGTGAAGCGGGCACCCGGCCCCCCAGCGGTCGAGATTCGGGTGTACGACGCGAAGGCGTTCGCCGACGTGCCCGTCGGCGATCCGAGGGCGCTGGAGCTGTGGCCCAACGCGCTCGCCGCACTGGAGACGGTGAACGGAAAGCTTCCTTCGGGCGCTGTCACCACGGTGATGACCGAGGTGATCGCCCTTGGCTACGCGCTCGACCGCTACGACTTCCGCGGCATGCCCGGCAACCTCACCACCGCGATCCCCACCGGCGCGATCTCCAAGCGCATCCAGAGCCAGACGCGGGTGCTGTCGCCGCTCCAACTCCACAAGGCGGTCACAGCCGGTTTCGAGTTCAAGGAAGAGGCCGACCACAGCGACACCTCTACAACCCACGTCCACGTCCACACCGGAACCAACTACACGTTGCTCGCCGCGACGATGGTGGGGTCGGGCCCCGCTGCAGCGGTGAAGCTGGACTTCGGTACCCCTCCGGCGGATGGGTCGTCCGACCCGCCCGTGCACAACGTGACCGTCTACGCGGACCTCGTGCTCGCGGCCGACGGCGCGTGCTCAACGGTTCGCCAGATCGCGAGACCCCACGAGGCCTCCGCGACGACGAAGTTGTTCAAGGCTCGCCCCGAGCGCACGTCGCGCCTCGTGTGTCTGGTCGGGGAGACCCGGGATGACGTGAACCACGAGTTCACGCTGCCGGGCTCCGCCTACGTCACCCATGGTCAAGACATCCGTTTCGGCGCTTGGCTCTCGCCCGAGACGGGCTCCAAGAAGCTGCGCTGGCTCTGCTTTCTGCCTGCCACCGACTTGGTCGCCACCGATCCTGTCGGCTCCGAAGATGCCTATCTCAAGGGCTTCTTGTCGGCGTTGGAGCAAGGCTACCCTTCCACATCGGGGGTCACCTTCAAGAAGGTCTGGAAGAACTGGCGAGCCGGGTGGGCCGATCCTGCCGGCGGAGCTGCAGACGCGGGCACCGACCCGGCACGGGCCGCCACCCGGAGCATCTGGCTCAAGAAGCGCCTGTTGCGGTGCCTGGAGGGCTTTCACGCCGCAGCTCGATCCGCCGTGGAGAACACGTTGTTCGACGCGTCGAGCACGACGTTCGCGCTCCATGTGCTCGCGGACGCCGACGTGGCCTACGGCGGCTGGTACGCCCAACGGGTCGCCCTTGTCGGCGACGCCGCCCATCCCATCCTCCCCGACCTCGGCCAGGGCTGCGGCCTCGCGTTCGAAGATGTGGAGGCACTCGCCCGCCGCATGGCCGAGCATCTCTGGCCCCACGGCGCGCTGGTCAACTGGACGACGGGACCCAAGGACGTGGTCGAGGAGCTGCTCGACGACTGGCGGGACGAGCGTCACGACCGGGCGTCCGAGATCGTCAACCTCACCCGCCTCGCGTCGGAGGCAGCGCACCTCGACACCACGCCGCCGATGGTGCGCGACGCCATGACCATGGCGTTCGCGGGCCCGATGATGGTACCGAACCTGCTGCGCCTCGTGAGCTACAGGCCGCCTGAGACCATCGTCTAGGCGAACCGCGTTACCGCGGCCGGCCCGGCACCTTCAGCAGCGCGCCCAGCATCGACAGCACAAACGGTGACGCCCAGCGCGAGAGGTGCTGGAAGTTCACCTGGCCGCCCTCCATGAGGCGCAGAACATCGTCGATGAGGTTGGGCTCGCCGGGTCGGTCGTTGCCTGTGGGAAGCAGGGTCTGCACAAGGTCGTCGAGCTTCAGCACGTCGAACAGGTGGGGCAGGCCCTCCTTGAGCAGCGCCTCGTCCACGGCCTTGAACAGGGCGAGGTCCTCGGGCTCGCGCTCCTCGAGCGTCCACACCGGCACATAGGCCGACTCCACCCCAGCGGCCGCCGCACTCCCGCCCCCGCCCTGCTCGGCCAGGGTGGACGTGACCCCGAGGAATTCTTCGGGCGAAGCCACCATGCCGGGGGCCTGGCGCCGGTCCCACCAGCTTCCCTGCGGGCGATCGAAGTCCCGGAGGAGGCCGTTGGCGGCATGCCTAGCTGACTCGTTCGCGGACTCCATCGTGCCGATACGCGTGAACGTCTGGCAGTGGGTTCCGCAGCACACGAGGTTGCCGAACTCCACGTCGTAGCCCCGCTGTGGCTGGTCGGGGTCCAGCGTGCCGGGCCAGCGTTCAAACGCCCCCGCGCGCACCACAAGGTAGGGGGTGTTGTTGAACTTGATGCCCGTCGCGTCCATGTCGATCGTGCCATCCCCCGACTCCAGGTCGGTGGGCACAAACCACGGCGACCCGTAAAGGTCCGCATCGGACGGACTAGGCTTGTACCAAGGTGGGGCATCGCAAGAGGTGATGCAGGAGAATCGATACCCCTCGTCGATGTGGTAGAGCACACCCGCGCTCTTATCGGACCCGTCACCACTGAACGGAATCTGCAGGGTGGTGACGAGGTGGTCCCAGCACTCGTCCGCGATCTGCCTGCGGGAGAGGTCCCAGAGACGCGATCTCCCTGCAGGGGGTGGCCGAAGCGGTGCCGGCCCAACACAAACCTTGAGTTGGCACGGTACAAATGCCACACAATCACCCGGCGCGCACGGCGTGTCCGCCACGCAGCACCTGGGAGGGGGCGCAGCCGGGTTCGGACACGGCGCTGAAGGGCACGGCGGATCGGCCACGCAACACCCTGGCTGACATGGAGGGTTGGCCACACAGCACGTAGGCGACTCGGGCCCGGGGATGTTCACGAGACCCGACGGATCTCCCAAGTCCAGGGAGAGCGTTCCGGCAACCCACCGGCTGCTGCCCCGCACCACGCGGAACTGCTGCTGGGAGATCGCTGAGATCGCGAAGGGGTGGTCCGGCAGAAACAGGTGGCCCCGGACGAACGGGATGTCGCGATCGATGAAGAAGAACTGGAGACCCACGAAGTTCTGAAGCGGGCTGTCGTCCACCTCCGCTTGGGTCTGGACCTTGTAGGGTGCGAACGACTTGGGATGCACCCCGTCGAGCACCCGGAACGTTCCGCCCATCCAACCTCTAGCCTTCGACTGATTGAGCTCCCCCAGGAGCGGCGCAGTCCAAGCATCGCTGGGATTCGCCGTGGCGAGCCTGCCGCTCTCCTCCAGCGTGCGCAGCAGCCTGTAGGCCTCATTCGGGGGCACAGCGAGCACCAGGTAAGCCCCCTTCCGAAGATCCTTGTTGGACCCTACGGGCACATTGCCTGTCTGGTAGGGGAGCCAGACCTTCGAGCTCGCCGTCGCGTCCTCGTACTCAAGTCCATCGGCGAAGTGCACCCGCACCCCAACGGGTCCATCGTTCGAAACCGGACGATCGAAGTAGAGACGCTGCGCCTCTCCGCACCGGAACTTCACGCACAGCGCGCGCTCCAGGTAGCGCCGCCAGGGATCGAGCCACGCGCTCGACGTAGGGCCGTTGAGCGTAGCGTCGACCATGGGAGCCTTTCGCACCGCCTCCAGCATCTGCTGCATGGCCACATCGCCAAACGTCTTGGCGTCGGCTTTTTCGGCTTGCAGACCCACCAGCACCTGTGGCCACTTCTGCATCGCATCCACAAACGCTGGGCTGTAGCCACCGTCGCCAAGCCGCAGGAACTGAGCCCACGTCACGTCTGCATAGGCCGCACGGCGCGCGCGGGACGAGGTGAGGTAAGCGAGCTGGCGCAGCTGCAACCGCAGGAGGTCCCGGGTCTCGAAGCCCAGACGTCCAAGCAGCAGGCGCTGCGAACGGAACGCTGCCGAGAGCGACGTAGGCGTGTCCTTGCTGACGACGTCGGGCGGCTGGCCGTCGTCGCGACCGAACAAGAAGTGGGTGAGGCTCACGAGGTTGTCGTAGGCCGTGCGGCGCACCTCGAAGTGACCCGGTGTGTCTTCTTCGGACTCTCG
The DNA here is from genome assembly GCA_964396405.1 of uncultured Enterobacteriaceae bacterium. Classification (GTDB taxonomy): domain Bacteria; phylum Myxococcota_A; class UBA796; order UBA796; genus JACKEO01. Next base: position 32,985 of record CAYNFK010000044.1, on the reverse strand, counting down.
CTCCAGCAGAGGCGTGCGCTTCATCGTGTCGAACAGGTGAGCATAGAAGGACGGGAAGAACCTGTAACCGTGCTCGCCCGCGCACTCCTGAACCTTGCCGCTACACTCACCCAGGTTGTCGGGAAGGTTCAGCTCCACGAGCCCTTCAGCCACTTGACTGGAGTCCGCGTCCAACGCGCCATTCTGCTCCTTGTTGACGTCCTGAAAGAGCACTCGCGCCTTCTGAACAAACCCGAGGATGAGCGCGTGGTCTTCCGGAGGATACTCGAGCTGCTTGAGCTGGGCGTACAACGCCTCGCGCAGCTCACCTTCGAGCGCCTCCACCACGGTGGCGCGGTAAGGGATGGGCGGGAGACCACTTCGCACGATGAGCCGAAGCTCGAACAGCTGGGGACTCCAGGCGCGTCCGGGTGCGAGCCACCCCATGTAGGCTCCTGCCGAGCGCAGTCGGGCCAACAGGTCCTTCGGCCAGTGGAGGAAGACCTCATGGACGCCATCAGCACCCCACGCGATGTTCGTGCGCGCGAGAGGAATGGTGTAGCGAGGCCGTACGAATGACCCGGGCGGGCCACGCGAGTCAGCCGGTTCCCACAAGCCCCGAAGCCTCGCAGCACCCGTCGTGCGGGCCACGTCATCGTCGCCGCACTGCGGCGACGGCCGGTTGATGTCCTTGATCGAGGTCACGATTTTGTCGCTGTTGACCGTCTGCTTCACCACATCGTCGCAGCTGCCCCAAGGCTCTTCCGCGTCGTCCAGCTTGTAGAGCATGGCGGTCGAGGCACCTCCCGTCCGCAGGAACCAAGCGTACTGCGACCTCGCCAACCCTCCAACGGCCGGACCACCTGGATCTCCGCGCCCGTCTCGCACACGCTCCACCACCGTGACCTTGAAGCCACGGCTCGCGAGCTCGTGCGCAGCCGTGAGCCCTGCCACGCCGGCGCCAACGACGATCACGCTCGGCGCGTTGTCGGACGCCTCGGCCGCTGCGTCGACATCGACGTCGGCACACGGTGGGGGGGCCGGCAGCGTGTCGCCTTCACCGCCCCCACGACCAGCCGTCCCCCGAGCCAGCGCACTCCGCCGCACCTTCCGCCCCGACCGTGCCCATCGAACTGTCGTCATGACCCCCTCCCCACAACGTCTCGCCACACCGCGCCCATGCCCGGAGATCGGGCCGCGCCTTCAAGAAATGCCACCAGCGCGCCATGCGCCCTGCCGAGGGCTGGCACTGAGCCCCGCAGGCGCACGCGATCCGCACACACCGCGTCGAGCAGCGCGACCTGGCCCGTGCCCAGCGCCACCACCTCCGCGTGCTGCGTGCGCACCACCACATCCGCGGCTTCGGCTTCTTCGGGGGTGCAGTCCACCGCACCGGACACCGACCACAACACCTGCTCGTCGTCCACACACACGCCCACCGTGGTGCTGGCAAGGCCCATCGCCAGGCGCTCGTGCGCGGCAGGGCGCTCTGAGGCCAGCACACCCAGGGCGCGCGCGATGGTGGGCCGAAGCCAGGGCTCAGCCACGGAGAAACTCCACCACGGTGCGGGTGGTGAACGCCACAGCTTCTCCGCCCAAGCGGCCTGTGACCTCGACGGTGCCGGCGACCTCCTGGATGCGGGTGGTGCCGGTCTCGCCATCGTGGGGCACCAGGATCTGCGCCGTGTCTTCGGGTACAAACACCAGCGTCACCCGGTCCTCACCGTCCTCGGCCGCGATGCAGAAGCGCTCGGGCACATCCGTCTGGCCCTCAGGCGTGATCAGACCGAGCACCGCCGGCGCCCGCAACGACACACCTGCCAGGGTGCGCCCTGTGCGCTCCGCGCGCATCCGATCGCCGCGAAACACCTTCACCTGATGACCGCCTCGCCACACGAACAGGCCCTGGCGCAGCGTGCGCTCCTCGCGTGGATCCCGCATGCGAGTGAACACCACGGCCCAGTCGGCATCCCCGGCAGGAGCGAGGGCGCAGCCCCACTCCCAGGCGAAACGACCCGACCACCGGAAGCGGCCCCAGTTGTGGTCGTGGTAAGCCGGCGCGCCCCAGATCCTGTGCTGACGGTCGCCTACCCGCACCGATCCCGTAGCGCGCAACCGCGGCACCATCAGCCAGTGCAGCGGATCCCCTGCACCCACATCCACGTTGTGCACAAGCGCGGGCAGCGTCTCGGGCTCCAGGACGAGGTGCACCTCCACCGCATCCGAGGCACCGCCCGCCGAGACACGGTACGCGCCGTCGGCCCAGTAGAACGAAGCCCTGCCCAGCCGGCCGGCCGTCTGACCGGGGGTGACCTCACAGTCGGCCCAGTCCACCGCCTCCACCGACCCACACCAGCGATCCTCGCGGGCCAGCACCGTGAGACGAGGCGCCCAGCGCGGGCCTTCGGCGTCCGCCGCCGCGCTGTCGAGCACAGCGAAGTTCACGATCGCATCGACCTGGGGCGTGCTCACGCAGAAGTGGAACCACTCCTTGAAGCCCCGTGCATCGGCAGGACGGCGTGGCAGACGAACGTGATCTTGCCGCGGCACCGCGTGGCGGACGGCGCGTGCGACGGCCTGGACTGCGTTCATCGCAGGAGCCCACGGGGCGACAGCGCGGGCACGTGCAGCGAAGGGGGTGCAACGGCCTCCACACCGGGTGGGAGAAGGAACCGCAGCGCCTGCACCTGCCGGCACACCGCCTGCAGACCTACCAGGGCCAGCACCACGTCCTCGGCAGCCGGTGCGGCTGAGTCGGCCTGCTCGTGCCCGCCCTCGGGTGCCGGACGGGGCCCACGCTCAGCAGCCGCCCCCACCAAGAAACTCTCGGTGCGGCGTGTGGCCACCAGCAGGCCCAGGAGCGCCGCCACGACGCCGTCGTCGGACCCGCCATCGTGGGACCTCACGGCGAGCCGCCACGGTCCATCTCGCCCAGGAACCAGCGCGACAGGAAGCTCTCGAGGTCACCACGAGCCGCCACGGCGATGAGCACCTCCATCACGGCCTCGGGCACGTCCTCATCCGTCCCATCGTGCAGCATGCCCAAGCTCGCGGACTCCCACACAAGTCGCAGCCGGTCCACAAGCCGGGCATCCGCGAGCCGGGCGTACATCGCGGCTCCTTCGGGCGTTTGCGCGTGCGCCCGACCCTCAGCCACCAGCCAGCGGAAGCCCGCCTGCGCGGCCACCGGGTGCCGGAGCACCATGCGCTGCACCCAACGCAGCACGCGCACGTGCTCGTCATCGGGCTCTCGAAACACCACCCCGGGCATCGACATCAACGGGTCCCCTAGGTCGCCTTGGAGACCTCGAGCGCCACTGGCACGTCGGTGCAGATGCCACCGCGGGACCCGACCTTCAGCGTGCCGTAGAAGACCTCGGTTGCCGTGGTCTTCTGGACCACGCGATCCTTGGTGCTCAACGTGATCGTTAGCTCCACTTCGTCCCCCGGCCCCAGAATAGGAGCCGCGGGCGACACCGCCACCTCCACGACCACCCGGTCGAGGAGATCAGCGCGCACAAGCTCGAGGGTGCGAGGAAGCACCAAGTCCACGTAGCCGTGTGACCGGTTCTCGATCTTGAGCTTGCCTTTCACATCCTCTCTCAGCGCACCCGTCGACTTCTCCTGTGCGGTGGCGACCATCAGCAGCGCCGTGGCACTCCGCAGCTCCGCCGTGGGATCGAGCCACGGCACACCGGGCATCGACCACGCCGCCGCCATCTCCGGCTCGTAGCGGCGCTGAGTGGCCAGAAGATCGCGCCAGCCGCGCACACCCAGCTCGGCCAGATCGAAGCTGAGGTTGGCCAGCCGCACCGGCTCGCCGCTCACGCCTCGCGACGCCCGCCATGCCTTGAGCGCATCGACGCCGAGGTTCATCTCGTGGCGCACCTTGGCGGCCTGCACGATGAGGTCGACCACCCCATCCCGCAGATCGGATCCGATGCCCGCTTCACGCTTTCCCTGACTTGAGCCCATGGCCTCACCCCCTTCGACGTCAGCTCGGACGTTCTACCACGAAGGATACCAATGACTGAAGAAACGTTCGGTGAGGACTGCTCGGAAGCACCGTTGAGAGCGCGCTGAGGGCCGCGGACGCCTGCCCCGCGAAAGCATCCGCGCGCGCCGACGCGTGCGCCACGCTCCCGTACCGATCCAGCAGCGACAGCACATACGCCACGTCTTCCTCGGTCTTCACCTCGCCCTGTGCGCCCGGGCCCGGTCGCGCGCGGTCGAGGAGCATCACCGCGCGCTCCCGCTCATGGGCCGTGGCACAGCTCAGCGCGTGCAGGACCAGCAGCGTGCGCTTGCCCTCCCACAGGTCGCCCGCGTGCTCCTTGCCCACGAGGTGCGTGGCTCCTGCGATGTTGAGCACATCGTCGCGCACCTGAAAGGCCGCACCCAGCGCCGTCGCGAAGGTCTTGAGCGCTTCCCGCACGCCAACGTCGGCACCCGCGAGGATCGCACCGATCTCCACCGGAGCGAGAAACGAGTACCAGGTGGTCTTCTTGTGCACCATGCGGAGGTAGGCGGCCTCATCGACGTCCCACGCCCGGTGGCGAATCCAGTCGAGCTCGATGGCCTGGCCCTCAGCGCTCTCCCGCGACATCTCCACCACGACCTCCAGCACCCGCAGCGCGGGTCCGAGTCCGGCGGTGCGGGTGTTGTCGAGCAGTGGACGCAGCGCCAGTGCCAGCATCGCGTCGCCTACGTTGACGGCGATCGGGACGCCGTACTTCGCCTGGAGCGTGGGCTCGTCGCGCCGAAGGAGGGAGCCGTCTTCCACGTCGTCGTGGATGAGGAAGGCATTGTGGTAGAGCTCCAGCGAGGCGGCCGAAGGCAGCACGGTCTCCAACGAGCCGCCCAGCGCCCTGCACGTCGCGATCGCGAGCGCGGGACGCAGAGACTTGGCCGCCCGGAAGGGGTAGTCGCGCACGAGATCGTAGAGCACCGGGTCGAGGTCTCCGCCCGATGGAATCCACCGGGCCACCTCGGCGAGCACGTCGGCGCGCACCTGCTTGAGGTACGCCGACCGCGCGCCCGCGAGCCTCTCGGCACCTTCTCCAGCCGTCACTTCGTGACCTCCCACGGTGCCCCGGTGTATCGTCGTGCTGCGCCAGGAGACCCCTCAACGTGACCAACCTACCGCCCGACTCGGAAACCCACGCCGAGGGCGTACTCGGCGCGAACCGACGGTCCTCCCCGAACCCCGAGACCTTCAGCATCGAGCTGTCGCGGGAGCCTGCGGCGAGCCCCGGCGACCCCGCTGTCGTCCATGTCGCGTCGTTCGGCGAGCGGTTCGAAGTGCTCGGCAGCCTGGGCAGCGGCGGTCGCGGGGTGGTGTACCGGGCTCGGGACCGCGTGCTTCAGGATGAGGTGGCGCTCAAGACCGTGCTCGTGCACTCGCCGTCGATGGTGGCCTCCTTGCGTCGCGAGTTCCGGGTGGTCCGCGCCGTTCACCATCCCAACCTGGTCAGTCCGTGGGACTTGTTTGCCGACGACCATGGGTGCTTCTTCACGATGCCCCTGATCACCGGCGCCGAGCCGCTGAGCGCGTTCGTGCTCGCCGGCGACACCGACGCGGCGCTGCGTGTGGCGCGCCTCCAGTCCGTGCTCCCCGGTGTGCTCGGGGGCCTGCTCGCGCTGCACGCCCGGGGCATCGCTCACGGCGACATCAAGCCTGCCAACGTGCTGGTGCAGAACCAGGACGCACGGTGGGTGGACTTTGGGCTCGCGCGCACCCTGCACGATGCTTCGCGCTTGGCAGCAGGCACCCCGCCGTACATGGCTCCCGATGTGTTCGAGCACGGCGTGACCATCGCGAGCGACATGTTCTCCCTCGCGGTGATGCTGCACGAGTGCCTCGTCGGAGAGCGGCCTTTCGAGGGCTCACCGCTGACCCAGTTCGAGGCCAAGACGGCCGGCCACTTCCCGCGCCTGCACGAGCTGGGCGCGTACCCCGAAGGCTGGTCGGAGCTGCTCGCGCAGATGCTCCACCCCAATCCCACGGCCCGACCCACCCTACCCGAGGTCGCCGAGCGCCTCCAGGTGGTCCCGACGCCCGCCACCGTCCGTCGCACGCCACCGTTTCGGGGTCGCAGTGAAGAGCTCGCTGTGCTCCGTGCCGAGCACGAGAGGGCACGCACCGCGGCCCGCTGCACCCTCGTGCAGGGCCCGTCCGGAGTGGGCAAGTCCGCCCTGCTGCGCGCGTTCACTGAGGAGCTGACAGGACCGGTCATCGCGGCCGCCTGCGACCCGCGCGAGTCGGTGCCCTACGACGGACTCTCGGCCCTCATCGACACGTACGTCGAGCATCTGCTCCTGCACCTCGGCCCCAACGACACGATCGACGCCGCCGACATCGCGGCGGCCTCCGAGCTGTTTCCCTCCTTGCGGCAGCTCGCCCAGCGGTCCGCCACGCCCCCCCTCGGCGGCGACCCCGAAGAGCGCCGCGGTCGCGCGATCCTCGCCTTGCGTCGCCTTCTCACCGTGCCGGCCGGTGCCCGGGTGCCCGTCTTCCTCATCGACGACTTCCAGTGGGCGAGCCGCGACACCCAAGACCTGGTTTCCACGCTGCTGCGTGAGTCGTCCGCGGGAGTCCACTGGGTGCTCAGTGTGCGCACGGCAGACACCGACGCGACGGCGCAGGTAACGGTTCCCACCACGGCCGAGCTGTCGCTGACTCCGCTGCCCGCTGCCGATGTGCAGCAGCTCCTCGCGGACGCGGGCCACAGCGACACCGAGCCCATGCCGCTTCCCCTGCTGGTGCTCGACCCTCACAGCACCGCGCGCTTGCACGACACCGTGCGGGTGCAGCTGGACACCCTGAGCGCGGACCGTCGTCGCCTGCTGGAGCTCGCGGCCGTGGCCCGAGCGCCGCTGCCCCGCGCGGCGCTGCTGGGTGCCGCCCGCCTGAAGGTGGCGCAACGAGCCCTGCTGGTGGAGCTGGAAGATGAAGGCTGGCTCACGTCCAACGATGCCCAGGCCGATCTGCTCGCGCCGGTCCACGCCCGTGTGGCCGAAGCCGTAGAGGGTCAGCTTCACCCCAGCGCACTCGTGGGCACCCACCGAGCCCTCCTCGACGCACTGGTCGCGTCGAAGGCCGAGCCGGGGCGGCTGTTCGCGCACGCACTGGGGGCCGGAGAGGCTGCACTGGCCGGTGGGTTCGCTTACGCGGCCGGCGTCCGAGCCGACGAGAGCCTCGCGTTTCCGGAGGCCGCCGCTTGGTACGCACGCGCGCGGTCCCACGCTGGGCCCGACCTCGATCGGCTGGCGCTGGCCGAAGCCGAAGCACGCGCCACCACCCTGGCGGGTCGGCGCGGCGACGCCGCTCAAGTGCTGGTGGAAGCGGCCGACCTCGCCAGCACACGGGGTGAGGCGTCGCGGGAGCACGTCCTCCGCGCCGAAGCCGCCTCGCAGCTGGTGCGTTCTGGCGCCCTCGTGCCGGGATCGTCGCTCTTCGAGCGCGCCTTTGCGGCTGTTGGTCGGCCCTTTCCCTCCAACCCACAGCGCTGGCTGCTGCAGGGTGTGAAGGACCGTCTTGCCACGCTGTTCTTCTGGCGCCCGCCCGCCGTGATCCGCGATCAGGCCGAAGACCCCGCCATCAACACCGAGCTCGCCGTGCTCGGCCGTGCGTCGCAGGCCTATGGCATCACCGAGCCCGCGCGCGGCGACACGCTCAACCTCCTGTTGCTTCGGCTCGCACGTCGACACGGCGTGCGTGCGCCGCTGGTGCGCGCCTACTGTCAGGAGGCCTCCACCCTCGCGGCGCTTGGCCCCCCCTTCCTCGTGCGCCGTGCCGCCGCGATGACTGAGGTGGCCCGGGAGCTCGCGGCTGGCGACTCCGTTCTGATGGGCCATGTGCACGGTGCGCTCACCTCCAGCCTGTGGTCACAAGGCGCTTGGGCCGAGAGCCTGGCCGAGGCAACCCGGGGGGCCGAGCTCCTTCGGTCCGTGGTCGGCGATGTGCGCTTTGAGCAGGCGGTCATCGAGACCTTCAGGGTGTCCGACCTGTGGTGGCTGGGCCGCTACACAGCCCTCGCCGAGGGTCAGCACGTGGGCCTCGCCGAAGCCCGCGTGCTCAACGATGAGCTCCTCAAGCGCCTGTGGTCTCACGGTGAGCCGGCCGGCATCGCCCTGGTGCAAGACGACCCCGACGGGGCCATCGCCGCCGCCACCAGCGCGACGGACCTGTGGGACAACGAGGTGGTCTCGACGTCGCGGTACCGTGCGGTCCACGGCCTCGTGCGCGCGCTGCTCTACGCAGGACGCCCCGAGGAGGCGGCAGCACTCCTGGAGCGCGAGTGGCCGGGCCTGGAGCGCGCGCTGTTCGTGAGCCTCACGGTGACGGGCACGATCCTGTGGCTCTCGCGCGCGAAGACCGCGCTCGCGTGCGCCGCCCGCCTCCCCGCACCCGCCGACCGGACCGCCCACCTCAAGCTCGCCCAGGCAGGTGCCAAGGCGATCCGCAAGCGTAAGGCATCGCGGGCGTCGGGGGCGCTGGCCGACCTCCTGGAGGCCTCGATCCTGTCCCTACGGGGTGAGGCCGATTCGGCCGTAGCGCGGCTGCGTGAAGCTGCAGCCGGGCTCGAAGCCGTCGACATGCTCGGCCTCGCCCACAGCGCCCGCGCCGCCGACCCCGACACCGCCACCGCCGCAGCCGGCCGTCAGTGGTTGGCCGACGCGGGCGTGCGCAACCCGGCCCGGTTCGCGGCCGTCTACACCCCTGGCTTCTTGCCGCTGCCCTGAGCCACGTCGACGTGCCTGCCCCCCTGCTCCGTTGTCACATCGCCGGCATGGCTTCGGTCTTTCCCGGACGCCTCCACACCACCGAGGAGGTCGCCGCACGCTGCGGACGCGACCCCGACGACGCTGTGCGCCGCACAGGGATCGCCACGCGCTGGCTGGTGGAGCCGGGCGAGACGTTCAACCCCTACGGCGCCCGCGCCCTGGTCGACGCGCTCGCTGACGCCGGTCTCGCGCCGGAAGCCCTCGCACGCGTGATCTACGCCACCTCGTGCAGCTACGACCGCCTCGCGCCCGCCAACGCCAACGAGGTCGCAAAGCTCGCGGGGGTGCCCGCCGGCGTGCCGTGCTTCGACCTCAACAACGGCTGCATGGCCTTCCCCACCGCGCTCGACGTGGTCGCTCGAATGATCGCCACCGGCGAAGGCCCCACGGCGATTGTCGTGCTCGACTTCCCCTCCCGCTACGCACGTCCGGAGGAGCACCGTCCCTTCCTGGTGCTCGGCGATGGTGTCACCGCCGCGATCGTCACGCCCACCGAGCGCAGCGGCGGCCTGGTCGCGTCCTACTTCGCGAACGACGGCTACCTCTTCGACGGCACCGGCCTCCCCAACCGCTCCGACACCGACGAGCACGCCTGGATCTCGTTCGGCGCTCCCCACAAGGACATGGCCACCCTCGCGCTCGCGGCGCTGCGTAAGGGCGTGGAGACCGTGCTCGCACGCGCCGGTCGCACGCTCGACGAGGTCGACTGGGTGCTGCCCCACCAGCCCAACGGCAGCATGCTCGACGCGATCCTCGCCGATCTCGGCGTGCCCCCCGAGCGCACGCTCAACGTGGTCCGCACCATCGGCAGCGCCGGGGCGGTCGCGATCCCGCACTCCCTCGACGTGCTCCGTCGCACCGGTCGACTTCTACCGGGGCAGCTCGTGCTGCTGGTCGGCGTGGGCGTCGGCGTGTCGTATGGTGCCGTGCTGTACCAGGAGCCTTCATGAGCCGGTGGGCGGTCATCCTCGGGGTCACGGGGGGCACAGGATCGGACACCGCGATGGCGCTCGCGCACCAGCGCGGACTCCACATCTTCGGTGCCCACCGGGGCAACCATCCCGACGTGGCCGCTAAGGTCCGCCGCGTGGTGGAGGCCGCGGGCTGCACGTTCCACGAACACCAGGCCGACGTCGGCACCTGGGAGGGCGTGGAGACCGGCGTGCGGGCCTTGGCGGAGGTGGCGGGCGCGGGCGGCGTCGCCGTCTTTGTGCACAGCCTCGCGAACGCCTCGGTGGGACGATTCACCGACACGCCCGAGGTGCCCGGCTTTCGTCGCGACCAGTACGAGCGCACGTTCGCGTCGATGGCGCATGCGTTCCCCTGGTGGGTGGCCGACATGCACCGCAAGGGCTTGCTGCAGCCCGAGGGTGCGCTGATGCTCGGCCTCACCAACGCGCTGCACGATCAGATCATGCACCAGACCGGCATGGTGGCGGCCACCAAGGGCGCGCTCGAGATGTATGTGCGCCAGCTGGCGGCGGAGCTCGGACCGCAGGGTCACCGCGTGAACTTGCTCAAGTTCGGTACCGTGCTCACGCCCGCGCTCACGCGGGTGCTGCCCGAGGAAGCCCTGGCTGCGCTGGAGGCCCGTCACCGCGCGATGAACCTCACCGGGCGGCTGTGCACCACGGTGGAAGTGGCCTCGTTCATCGCCACCCTCACCGATTCTTCCTGCGGCTGGTTCCAAGGTGCTACCATCGACTTCACCGGCGGCATGACGCTGCGGTTGTTGGATCTTGTGATCCACGGGGGAGTTGAGCGATGACGACTGCATGGAACGTTGTTTCACCGCTGCGGAAGGCGAAGCCGGAGGTCCTGGAGCGCCTGCGCTCGGTCTCCTTCGCAAGCGCGTTCACAGGCGTGTTTGTGGCCGAGCTCTCGGCGCGTGCCGGTGAGGCCATCATCGACCCCGCGACCGGCCTACCCGGTGCCACAGGGGTGTTCGGAAAGTACATCGTTACCGGGCTCGCGTCGCTGGGCACCTACGGCGATCCGCTCGACCCCACGCTCCCGCTGCCGCCAGGCTCCTCCAACAGCACCTCCCTCGACAAGAAGGCGCAGGAGCTGATCCTCGTGGCCATCCTGGCGGCCGAGTCCAGCAAGCTGAACCTCGCCTTCCACTGCGTGGCGGCGATCATGGCGGGCGCGTCCGTGTCGGAGCTGGAGGCCACCCTGAGCCTGGTGGGTCGTTACACCGGCGCTGAGAACGCGATGGATGCCATCGCGATCCTCCGGTTCACCGAGACCGCGATCGACACCGAGCTGGGCAAGAACCTCAGCGACGACGGCAAGGCAGCCGATCTGCTGCTCACACGACTCAAGAAGCTGGAACCCGGCACCTGATCGCCGCGAGCGATCAGGCTGCTGCGGCCTGATCGCCCACCACGGTGTCGACGAAGCCAGGACGACCCGCCACGTGGGCCTTCGGTTCGGCCTCGACGGACCCTGCGATCAGGCCGCGGCTCACCAGCGCCGCCAGCTCCCGCCGGGCGCAGGTCACCTCATACGGCATCCTGTGCGCCTTGCCCTGCTCCACGCAGCGCTCCAGGTAGCGCTGCGCACGGCTCCACCGCCCCGCCACGATCGCCTCCAGCGCAAGCAGGTAGGACCAAGCCGCCTCGCCGTTGCCAAACATCAGGGCGTAGATCTGCACCGCCAGCCGCGCCGTGCGGTACTCGCCGTCGACCGTGCCAGGGTGGGCGACGTTGGCGCGGAGGAAGGTCTCAGCGCTGCCAGCGAGACCGTGCTGCATCCAGTAGGTCAGCGGCAGGCGACCCGCCGTGGAGCACAGGGCCGTGCGCGCATGTCCCAGTGCGCGCTGGAGATCACCACGCTCGGCGAGCAGCAGGGAGAGGTTGCCGTGAAGCCACACGGTCTCGGTGTGGCTGAACCCGGCGATCAGCAGCGGCTCGCCTTCGAGGTAGGTGCGGATGGCCAGATCGACCTCCCCGCTGCGGGAGGCTGCGTCCGCCAGTCCCAAGTACGAGTCGCCATGGAGCTGCCGGCTGCCGCTCTGCGTGGCGAGCGCGCCACACTCAGACCAGGCGGCGCGAGAAGCGTCGTACCAGCCTTGGAAAAAGTAGCCGAGGCCGATCATGCCCCGGCACTCTTCGAGGGTGCGACGGTCACCGCAGCGCAGCGCGATGCGTCGGGCTTCTTCGAGGCTCTGCTCCGCCTCCTCCCACCGCGTGGCACCGAGGTGGTAGACCGCGACACGGTTCGTGAGCTTCGCCACCGTCTTGTCGAGGCCCATCGCGCTCGCCATGCCGCGTGCACGGGCGCGCAGCCGTCCGCCGAAGTCGCCAAACGGGGTCATGCCAAACAGCAGACCCACCAGCATGAGCGCCTCGGCGAGCGTGTGGCTGGGACCTCCGGGCCAAGCCAGCCGGATGTGGCGCACCGTGGACCACACGACCACGAACGCGTCGTCCTCGTAGAACGAGGCCTCGGTGAGCAGGGTGTGGGCGATCGTGGACGCCGCACGGGCCTGCTTGCGCTGGGGGTCGGCATCACCCCAGGAGCCCGGCCACAGCGAGGCCAGAGCCTGGGCCACCAGCCCAGTTGCGATGCCTGCCACCAGCCGCAGCGCGGTCGACGGCAGCGCGAAGCCCAGCACGCCCAAGCTCCTGCGGGCGTGCTCTTTCGACCGCGCCAGGTCACCCAGGCCGTAGGCCGCTGCGGCCATGCTGCTCTCGATGCGTGCCACCCGCACGGTGCGCTCGTCGAGCTGCACCGCGTCGAGCGGGTCGAGCAGACCGCCCATCCGACGCTCGCCGGGACGCACCCTTCCGATCAGCTCGCGCGCCCGCCCCAGGTGACGCATGGCCTCGGCCGGCGCAGCCAGGTCCACGGCCTCCAGGCCCGCGGCTTCGCTCCACACCAGCGAGCGCTCCGCGTCAGCTGCCTCCGTCCAGTGGTGGGCGAGCCGCGACGAGCGCGCCAGCCCTGGCGGACGCATCCGCTCCACCTGCTCGGCGATGCGAGCGTGCAGGGCCTTCAGCCGATCGCTCGCCTGCGACCGGAGCTGCCCCACCATCGCTTCGCGCATCTTGTCGTGGTGGAAGGTCCAGGTCTCGTCCTGCACCCGAAGGATGGACGCGTCCGTGGCGCGCTCCAGACACGCCGAGAGCGGGGCTCCCGGATGGAGCGCAACGAGCAGGTCGGCCTCCAGCCGTCGACCCATGACCGCTGCGGTCTCGAGCAGCTCGCGATCGGCCGCCGAGAGTCGAACGACCTTTCGGAGCAGCGCGGTGCGCATGCCATCGGTGAGCGAGAAGCCCCCAAGCCTCGACTCCCGCACCTCATCCAGACCGCCCGACATCAGCGCAAGCTCGCGCACGACCTCCACGACAAACAGCGGCAGGCCCTGCGTCTCCTCCACGACGAACTTCGCGATCTCATCGAAGTCGTCCACCTCGCCCATGATGCTGCGGACCAGCTCCCGCACATCGCGCGGACCCAGCGTGGGCAGGAGCAGGGTGGGTGGCTTAGCGAGCACCTCGGGCAGGTCGGGTGCTTCGTCGTCGCGGAAGGTGCCCACCACCAGCACGGACTCGTTGCGCAGATCGTTGGCCAAGAAGCGCAGCAGCTCTCGGCTGGCGGGCGACGCCCAGTGCAGGTCCTCCGCCACCACCAGCAGCGGCCGCTCGCGCTGGCGCAGCAGTCCCAAGAAGGCGGTCGCCAGGTCTTCGCTGGTCCACGACGCCACCGACCCGCGGCCCAAGGTGGGGTCCATCGCGCCGAGCTGATCTCGCACGGGGGCGTCGGGCTCCAGCCGCAGGGCCAGCCAGCGAGCGGCTTCTCGCCAGATCTCGTAGGGTGAGCCACCGCCGTCCACAGCGTCACCGCGCACCACCTCGCAGCCGAGCACCAAGGCTTCCACCACGAGCTGGTCCACCAGGCGGCTCTTGCCCACGCCCGACTCACCCCCCACGAGCTGCACGCCGCCCTGACCGGCCAGCATCGTGCCGAGACGACCCGTCAGCGTCGACATCTCCGCGCTGCGCCCGACGAGGCGTGCGTGGGTGATGAGCGCCTCCTCCGACGCCGACCCCTCCACCGCAACCACGTCGGGGTAGGCCTCCGACAGGGCATGCAGCACCTCGCCCGCCGAGGCGTAGCGCTCGCTCGGTTCCACCTTCAGCAGGCGCTCAAACACCGGCCGCAGCGGTGCGGGCAGGCGACCCAGCCGCTCGGAGGAGACCCCGCGGGTGACCGCCTCGTACGCGTCCACCGGTCGCAGGCGATCCCGCGCTTCGGGGATCGGCTGCTCGCCCGTCACCAGCTCGAAGCCGAGCAGGCCCGCCGCGTAGAGGTCCGTCGGCCAGCCCAGCGGTCGGCCCATCAGAACCTCGGGTGCCATCCAGGCCCAAGTTCCCACGATCTCCTGCCGCGGCGCTCGACCCGGCTCCCACGGCAGCGCGAGACCGAAGTCGAGCACCTTCACCTCGCCCGTCTGCGTGACGAGCACGTTCTCGGGCTTCAGATCGCGGTGCAGCATCGCTTGGCGGTGGGTGTAGCGGAGGCCCCGGAGCAGCTGGACGAACCGATCCAGCCGCGCGCCCAGGTCGAGCGCCTCAGACCCCGCCAGGAACGGAACCGCCCCCTCCAGCAGCTCCATCGTGAAGTAGGGCGTGCGGCCCTCGAACCCGAAGTCCTGCACACGCACGATATTCGGGTGACGCAGGCCTGCGTGCAGCCGGAACTCCTCCACCATCTGCCGACGCTGCCCGCCGATCGACACCGTCTCGTTGCTGCCGAGCGGGCGCTCCACAAACTCGGGCCGCAGCGCCTTGAGCGCCACCTCGCGCCCCTGGAGGCGATCGAAGGCGCGATGCACGACACCGAACGAGCCGTGACCCACCTCGCTCATGAGGTCGTAGCGCGAGCCAAAGCGCGTGGTGATGGCCGTCGCTTCCAAGCTGTGACTCCCCCGAGTGCACCGATGCTAGCAGAGGTCGGCGCTCAGGGCCGGACTCATGGCCACGACTGGGTACCGAAGACCGGCGCCGCGTGCATGGCGATGTCGGCGTGGGCGGCGTCGAGCTGGGCTTGCACAGCGGCCTGCACACGCAGATCGGCCGCTTCCAGCCATGCCGGGTCTTGTGGCTGAGGATCGGCCCAGGTGATCGGCGCGCCCACCCGCTGATGAATGCGCACGAGGCGCGGAGGGCCGAAGAACGGGCCCGGCCAGCGTCCGCGTCCGAGGCCCACCGCCACGGCACCGAACGGTCCGCCGAGCTTGAGGTGACGGCTCCACATCACCGACCAGGTGTCGTCGACCCCGGTGGCCCCCACCGGCACGATCGGCAGTCCGTGGCGCAGCGCGAGCTTGAGGTAGCCCTTGGAGAGCTTCCAGTGGACCTTGTACTTCGGGCTCTTGCGCAGGCCCTCGGGCGGTCCGCCGGGCGTCACCAGCAGCAGCCCGCCACGACCCACCACCCGCTGCACCTCCTCGGGCGTCGGGTCGAGCAGCGACAAGCTCGTGGCCACCTTCGACATCGCGGGGCTCAGGTGAGCGCCGCGGTGCGCCAGACCCCACGCTTCCACGCCCGCGTCCAGCAGGCGACCGTGCAGCAGCACCATGTCGAGCGCCATCACGCGCCCGTGGTAGCCCACCACCACCGCAGGACCGATGCCAGCGAGCTGGTCAGCCCCAGTGACCGTGTACTGGTGCCGACGCGCCTGGCGTCGGACGAGGGCACGGTAGAGCTTCGAGCCCAGCCCGTCAGCCATCGGTGGGCTGCCAGAGGATGTAGCGGGCGTGGTCGATCTTCACCCACGACACCGCATGTTTCAGACCGGGCCACGCCCCAGCGCGGGTGAGCTCATCGAGGGCACCGAAGCGCCGTGCCTCGGTGAGCAAGGCCACGTCAGCCTGCTCGGGCGGCGTGAGGAACGCGTCGGCATCTCCCGACGCACCGTCGAGCAGCCCTTCCACCCCGAGCAAGATCGCGGCGAGCGAGTGCGCCCCCCGGCCGCGGGCGCGATTGACCAGGTACGCACCCGCCCGGGCGTTGTAGCCGGCGTTGAACCCGCTCACGCCCACCACGTAGTCCGCACCGAGGTCGGGCAGCGCCCGACAAGGCACCATCACGTCGAGTCCGCCGTCGATGAACACGTTGCGACCGTCGGCATCGTCGATCAGCATCGGCGGCAGGGTGGGCGGCGCGCAGCCGCTCGAGAGCACAGCGTCCCCCAGCGCCCAGTGCACAAAAGCTGCCAGGGTGGGCCGCTGGGCCAGGGGATCCAAGATCCAGCGGCGCCCTGTGTCCACCTCACGCTTAGCGCGCAGCCGAACGGCCAGGGGGTAGCAGGGCACGTTGAGCAACCCGAGGTGCGCGGTGCCCGCGTGCTTGTGGATCCACGCGTCGAACCGGGCGCGGTCGCCCAGTGCGAAGGTCCACGCCGCCTTGGAGAAGGCGGGTCCATCCTGGACCGCTCCGCGCAGCGCAGCCACCCCTCCGCCCGCAACGATCGAGGCCACCACCGAGCCGCCGCTGATTCCGGCGATCAGGTCCATGCCGACGGTGTCGTCGGCGAGCAGCGCCTCCATCGGGAGGAGCGCGCGAAAGCTCACCGCTCCCCCGCCTCCGATCGCCCAGCCCACCCGCTCGAAGCGGAGCGCACGGGCGACCCGCACGATGCCGTCGTCGCCAGGCTTGGCGCGGACGTGGTCGCGCAGCACGCGGTGCAGGCCATCCTGGCTCCGGAAGCCGGGCCCGGCCATCACGGGGGTGCCGCCGGGCAGGCGATCGAGCGCCCACGCCGACACGTTCACCCCGATGCGAAACAGGTCCTGCAGCCAAAATCCTGGGCGTGCCAGGTCGCGGAGCAGCTGCTGGATCGCGGGCAGCACCTGGAGCACCACCTGGGCCGGCCGTTGGTCGTTCGTGTCATCGGAAGGGGAGTCCTTCGGCTCCGCAGCCCACAGGTTCGCCAGCGCTGGGGCAGCCTCCACGTTGAGCCGCTCGCTGGCCGACACCACCGCCGTGTAGGCGCCAAACCACGGCTCACCGGCCCCCGTGGTCTCCGCATGGCCGTGTCGGTCCCGCACGAGACCGGGCACGAGGTGGGGGGCATCTTCCTTCGGCACCTGCGGCGGGAGGTCGTTGTGCCACGCCAGGATGCGGTGGTAGGTCATCGCGAGCGGCAGTCTTCCTTCCCAGGGAGCCGCGGCATCTGCGCTCACCACGATCACGCGCACCATCACGTTACGGACCGTGCCGACCAGCGTCTCCAGGAACGCCTCCAGCCCATCCTCGGCAACGACCTGGTCGGGCTCGTCCACCTCGACCCGCACCCAGAGCCGGCCCGGACTCTCGGCCCACACCAGCACATCGCGGCACCAGGGCCGCCCGTTGACCTTGAGGTGCGCGAACAGCGCCTCACCCAGTGCGCGGGTGCCCGTGGCCCCCCTTCCACGACGGTCGACGATCGCGACGCGCTCGCGCACGACCTTCTGGCCCTTGGCGTTGTTGGCCCGCCGAGACCACGTCTGCAGCACGGGGGAGATCTGCCACGGGATCCGCTTCTTGAACGGTTTGCGCGACACGTTCGCTGCCGCCGCCTCACGCCTTTCGTTGACGCGCCAGTCGCGCAGGTCGAGCTGAAGCCGGCGCGACATCCGCACGCCCTGCCACTGATCTTCGGGCGCGGGCATGCCTGCGTCCGCCACGGAACTCGACACCATGTGCCCCCCTGTTGTTCAGACGTGCTGCAGATACCACCCGTGAGCCTGCACGACGCGCGCCACTTGGGCACCGAGTCCGTGCACCACGATGTCGGAGGTTCGCCAGTCGTGTGCCGTGCGCTCGGCCTGCCAGAACAACATCGGCTCAATGAGTGACCGCAACGACATCGACTTCGACGGCGCGACGTACGCGTCTCCCAGCGTCGCACCTTGCTCCATGTAGTCGTCGGCGAACGCGATGATGCCGCCGTAGGCCTGCACCACCCGAGAGCGCGGCGCGAGCGTCATCAGGTGCCCCAGCTGCTGGGTGTAGCCCACGCTCATGCCGTTGAGGCCAACCAGGAAGTCAGCACCACAAGCCGCCAGCGCCTGCACGGGCAAGAACACGCGCACCCCGCCGTCCACGAAGGTGCCCGACACCTCGGTCATAGGCGGCAGCGCAAGCGGCGCCGCGCCACTCGCGAGCACGGCGTCCGCCAGGCCCCAGGCCACACCCGCCACCACATCGGGCGCCACCACCCGACGATCTCCGGCGCCACGCGGCGCGCCCCAGCCCACCCGCACCGCCACCGGGTAGCAGGCCAGCCGGGTGGAGCCGAGGCTGCCGCCCTCTCCCACCCCCGTGCGTGCCTCCAGCCACAGCTTCAGCGGGCCGATGAACCCGAGCATCGCGGCCGCCGTGGCCCAGGTGAGCGCCTTCAGGGACGTCGGCTGCAGCGCGTGCTCCAGCCCATGCTCAGGATCGGCAGCGTGCAGCGCGGCCACCAGCGCACCTCCGCTCACGCCGGTGAGCACGTCGACCGGCACACCCGCGTCCTTGAGGCCCTGAAACACGGGGTACGCACGAAACGCTGTGGCACCGCCGCCTGAGAGCGCTACGCCCACCCGCTGGAACTTGAGCGCGCGTGCCACGGCGTCGATGTCAGCGTCGCCGCCAGGACCCGACCGCACATGGTCGCGCACCAGCGTGGCGAGCCGTGGACGGTAAGCGTCCTCCCCGAGGTGCTGATCCAGCCGGGGCCAGACCTTAGCGAGCGCCTGCGACAGCATCGGTCGCGCCTCGATCGCTTCCTCCACGGCGTCGGCTGCCGTCAGGAAGAGATCCACCATGGTGGCCAGACGGTCCGGGTGATCCGGTGTCGGGACCACCCGCGCCGTCAGGGGCGGGAAGAGGCGGCCGTTGGGCATCGGAACGCGCACGATCTTGGGCACCACGTAGGTGGCGCAGGCAAACCACGGGTTGCGCGGCCGCTGGCCCGCGCCGGACGGGGCCGACTTCAGCACCAGCCCCGACCGCAGGTGGGTCGCGTCGTCGGGGGTCACGCTCTCGGGGAGCTGGTCCTCCCAGCGAACCACGCGATCGAACACCCCCGTCTCGCCCGTCCACCCCGCCATCAGCCAGGGCGCCACGCCCCCTGCGCCCTCCACCACCACCCGCACGAAGCGCTCGGGGTCCGCGCCTGGTGCGACGATGGCAACGAGGTCTTGGAGTGTGCCGACGGCCACGGCCGTCGCCGCGGCACCGTCGACCTCCACGGTCCACGCGCCGCCGAGCACGTCGGGCACCCGCACCCGCGCCACGCGCTCCCAGGCCCGCTGGCCCGTCTGCAGCGCGGCGTACAGCGTGCCGCCGACGTCGGGCGCAGCCGTGGCCCGGCCCCACACCAGCGCCGTCCACTCGAGCACGGGCGCCGTGCCCAGATCGGCGGGGTCGACGATGCCGGCAGGTAGCTGCGCTTGCGCACGGGGCCCCAGCGTGCGCAGCCACCACCGCACCCGCGGACAGAGCGTCGCCGCCGGAACCGATACCAAAGCGAAGTTCGCGGCCTCCCCCATCCACACGTCGAGGTCGCGCGAGAGCCGCGCCGGCAGGGCGAAGGGGCCGTGGGCGAGGGCCGTGAAGGAGAGGTCGTCGGACGCCATGGAGTCCCCCTGAAGTGAGCGGGGGGACTGTACCGCAGGCGGGTGGGGAGCGGGGGGATGGGGCGCTTCATGCCCCCGCCCCCACCCCACGTTAGTCTCGCCCCCATGGCCCGTCCGTCCCCCGCCGAAGTGCCCACGCTCCATGGATGGGGCGGCTACGCCGTGCCCGGCATCGAGCGCCGCGGGGAAGACCTCGAAGCGCTCACCGAGGGCGCTGTGCTCACGCGCGGCCTGGGCCGCTCCTACGGCGACGCCTCGCTGCCGCCTCCCGGTGTGCTCGAGGTCGTGAGCACGGTGGAGGCGGATCGGTTCCTCGCCTTCGACCCCGCCACCGGCGTGCTGCGCGCCCAGGCCGGCGTGTCGCTCGAAGCGCTGGCGCGGGCCTTCTTGCCGCGCGGCTGGTTCAGCCCCGTCTCGCCCGGCACCTGGTTCGTCACGCTCGGCGGCATGGTGGCCTCCGATGTGCACGGCAAGAACCATCACGTCGCCGGCACCATCGGCCGCCACGTGATCAGCCTGCGGATGCGCCTCGCGTCCGGCGAGATCGTCACCACCAGCCGCACGGAGCTGCCGGATCTGTTCGTGGCCACGCTCGGCGGCATGGGCCTCACCGGCCACATCCTTGAGGTGGAGCTGCAGCTCGAGCGCCTGCCGTCGCCGTGGATCTGGCGCGAGCAGCTCCAGGTCACGCACCTCGATGCCCTGCTCGACGGCCTCGAGAAGTCCACCACCTGGCCGCAGACCGTGGCCTGGATCGACACCCTCGCCACCGGCTCGCAGTTCGGTCGTGGCGTGCTCATGCGGGGCCGATGGGCCGAGACCCACGAGGCGCCTGAGCGCCTTCCGCAGACCGGCTTCTCGCCCACCGTGCCGTTCGAGCTGCCCCAGGTGGCGCTCAACGACTGGACCATGCGGGCGTTCAACATGGCCTACTACCACAAGCAGATCGTGCCGGCGGTGGCGGGCGCGGTCTCGCCCCAGTCGTGGTTCACGCCGCTGGATGCGGTGCGTCACTGGAACCGCGCTTACGGTCCCCGCGGGTTCACCCAGCACCAAGCGGTGATCCCCCGCGAGGCCGGGCGCGACGCGGTGCGCGACTACTGCCGCATCCTCGCCGATCGCGGCGGCACCGGCTTCTTGTGCGTGGTGAAGGACTGCGGCGCCGAAGGCGAGGGCCTGCTCTCCTGGCCGAAGCCCGGTGTGTCCGTGGCGCTCGATCTGCCCGTGCGCAACGGCCTGCAAGACCTCATCGACACGCTCAACCGCTTCGTGCTCGACGTGGGCGGTCGCATCTACCTCACCAAGGACGGCTTCACGCGCCGCGACCACTTCCAGGCCATGGAGAAGGAACGGCTGCCGCGCTTCGAAGAAGTCCGGAACCGCTACGACCCCGACCGGAAGATCCGCAGCGCGATGTCCGTCCGCTTGCTCGGAGATCCCACGTGAGGATCGTGCTGCTGGGTGCCACCAAGGGCATCGGGAAAGAAGTCGCTCGCCGCCTCGCGGAGCGCGGCGACACGCTGGTGCTGCTGGGCCGTTCGGCCGAGTCGCTCACCGCCATCGCCGCCGATCTCAACGTGCGGGGCGCGGCCTCCACCACCACCCTGCCGTGCGATCTGGCCGACGCCGCCAGCCACGGGCCCGCCCTCGATGCGGCCTGGGCGGCCTTGGGTCATGTGGACGGCGTGGTGGTCACCGCCGGGCTGTTTGGCACCCAAGAGCAGCTGGAGTCCGATCCGGCCCTGCTCGCAGCGATGCTCGATGTGAACCTCACGAAGACAATCCTGTTCTGCGAGGCCGCGCGCGTGCGCCTGCTCGACCAAGGCGGCGGTCGGCTCGTGGTGTTCTCGTCGGTGGCAGGGGATCGCGGCCGCAAGACCGTGGGGCTCTACGGTGCCACCAAGGCGGGCCTCTCGCACTACCTCGACGCGCTCGACCACCGCTTCCGCAGCAGCGGCCTCCTCACCACCTGCGTCAAGCCGGGCTTCGTGCGCACGGGCATGACCGCGGGCCTCAAGGAGCCGCCGTTCGCGGCCAACCCCGGTGACGTCGCGGAGATCACCGTGCGCGCCCTCGACCGCGGCACGCCCCAGGTCTACGCGCCCGGCATCTGGCGGCTGGTGATGCTCGTGATCCGCCACCTGCCTCGCTTTGTGATGCGTCGCGTCGGGTTCTGATCGACCCTGTTCCATCGACGTCACCGCCCTCCCGCGCTACCCGGCGGCCCCCCCCAGGAGCTCGCCATGGCGCGCATCATCCATCTCTCGCGACCCCATCCTTGGCACGGCATCCCCACCGGCCGTGACGTGCCTCGTCAGGTCAACGCCTACATCGAGATCACGCCCTTCGACACCGTGAAGTACGAGTCCGACAAGGAGACCGGCTTCCTCACCGTCGACCGGCCCCAGCGATCGGCCAGCCTCCCGCCCACGCTGTACGGGTTCATCCCGCGCACCTACTGCGCCGAGCGTGTCGCAGCGCTCTGCCCCAAGGCCTCCGTGGGCGATGGCGATCCGCTCGACATCTGCGTGATCTCCGAGCGCCACATCACCAAGGCCGACCTGCTGCTGCGGGCGCGTCCGCTGGGCGGCTTCCGCATGCTCGATGGCGGCGAGGCCGACGACAAGATCATCGCCGTGCTCGACCAGGACCCGGTCTGGGGCGACGCCCAGAACCTGCCCGACCTGCCCAGCGCCCTCGTCGACCGGCTGCGCCACTACTTCACCACGTACAAGCTCATGCCTGGCATGGCGGCCACAGAGATCGACCTCGTCTACGGGCGCGACCACGCCGAGGTCGTCATCGCGGCCTCGATGGACGACTACCGCGAGCACTTCGGCGAGCGCTGATCGCGGCTACTTGAGTCCGCCCTTCGCAGCGGTCTCCAGCGCGCTCACCACCATGCCCGGCGTGATCACCTCGGGCAGCGCCACGGCGTGTGCGGCACCATCCGCCGGCACCACCAAGTAGAGCGGCACACCTGCCCGCCCGTGCTTGGCCAGCCAGCGCGAGATCACCGGGTCCTTGCGCGTCCAGTCGCCCTGCAGCGGCACCACGCCCAGGTGCTTCATCGCATCACGCACCGCCTGCGTCTCGAGCACTGTGCGCTCGTTGACCTTGCAGCTCACGCACCAGTCGGCCGTGAAGTCCACGAACACCAGCCGACCCGCCAGCGCATCCAGGCGCGACTCCGAGAAGCGCTGCCAGGGCACGCCGTCGTCGAAGGACAGCTCGGTGGAGACCTCGCCGTCGTCACAGGTCTCGGGGGCCGCGAACTCCAGGTCGAGAAACATCCACCAGCCCGCCGCAAGCGTGAGGCTCGACGCCAGCAGCGCGAGCGCCTGACGACGCGTGGTGGCCGCCACGCCGGCGAAGTGGCCGAAGATCCAGGCCGCGAACGAGGCCGACGCCAGGAACGCGAGGAAGCCGGTGGCGCGCTCCAGTCCGATCTGCGCGAACAGCACGCCCGAGAGCCACACGGCCGTGGCCAGCAGCGTGAAGCCCAGGATGTGCTTGAAGGTCTCCATCCAGGCACCGGGTGCCGGCAGCAGCTTGTAGGCCGCGGGCACGTAGGCCACGAGCAAGAACGGCAGCGCGAGGCCCAGGCCGACGAACGTGAACACCAGCACCAGCACCGGCGTAGGCGCCGAGAACGCGAACGCCGTGGCCGTGCTCAAGAACGGGGCCGAGCAGGGCGTGGCCACCAGCGTGGCGAACACGCCGTTGAAGAAGTGGCCGTGCGCGCCTTCCTTGGTGGACAGCTCGTGCGCCTTGTCGGCACCGAACACCGGGATCTCGAACACGCCGAACATCGACAGGCCGAACAGGAACACCACCGTGGCCACAGCCGCCACATAGGGCGGGTACTGCATCTGGAAGCCCCAGCCCACGGTCTCGCCGAGCGCAAATCGCAGCGCCCACACGCCGAACGCCAGCGCCCAGAAGCTCGCGAGGATGCCCAGCGTGTAGGCCAGACCCGCCCGTCGACGCTCCCGCGCATCGCTCGCGCCCTGCTCCACCAGCCCGTAGACCTTGAGCGTGAGCACCGGCAGCACACAGGGCATCACGTTCAGCACGAGGCCGCCGATCAGCGCCATCACCAGGTTCCACGCCAGCAGACCAAAAGACCACGCCGCCACCGCCGCGACCTCAGGCTCCGGCGCTTCCGCGTCGGGCGCAGCCGCCACCACCACCGCGTCGGCACAGCGCGGGTCGCCGCTCACCACCGGCGTGCCCGACTCCTGCCACACGGCATCGGACAGCACCTCGGTGCGCACCACCCGTCGGTCGCCGCCCTGCTCCACCTCGAGCTGCAGCAGCGCCCCGATCAGGCGGCCCTCCGCGCTGGCCGGCACCGCGTAAGGGGTGGCGTCGATCTGGAGCGCAAAGCCTTGCGCCGTGGGCACGATCTGAACGGCGTCCACGCCGGCATCCGGCCCGAACACCGGCACCACCGCCCCGTCGCGGGTGTTCGAGGGCACGGTAATCGCCACGCCCTCCGCGGCCACCACATCCACCACCGTGCGCCACGGCGTGCCCGGCACGATCGGCTGGGCGCACACGAGCACCTCGGCCTTCAGCTCGGCGGGCTGGGTGGGCCAGCGCTCGGCCCACGCCGCAAACACCGGCGCGTTCGGACCCATCACCGACGACGATCCCACCACCAGCGAGGTGGCCAGCCGCGCTTCGCCGGGGATGCACGCCCCCTTGCAGGCCAGCCACGTCACATCCACCGTGATCGGCAAGGCACCGGCGGGCTGATCCGCCGGGAGCGTGAGCTCCACGATGTGCAGGACCTCGTGGTCGTAGCCGTAGGAGACGATCTCGGTTGCCTCGAAGCGCTCGGGCAGCGGCCAGTGACGCGCAGCGACCTCCACACCCGCCGGCAGCGTCCACGTGAGCTCAGTGGGCTTTCCGGTCTCGCCGGGCGCGCGCCAGTAGGTGTGCCAGCCCTCATCCTGCTGAAGGTGAACGCCCACGCGCACCGTGGACCCTGCCACCGCCACACCGGGCTCCACCAGCAGCCGCGCCTCCACGGGGTGGCGGGTGCCGCCCACATCCGCCGGGCGCACCACGGCGCTCGCCGGCAGCGACGCGACGTCGACCGCAGGCAGCTCGGGCGAGGCCCACGCGAGGCCCAGGAGCAAGGTGAAGCTAAGCATTCGAACTCCGGTGCCCGGATCTATCGCACGGACGCCGGATCGGCCGAGGGGGGCTGACAGGTTCGGACTACCTCAGCGCCGGGTGCCGGTGCAGCTGCTCCCGCTGCGCCGGCGTCAGCTCCTGCTGGGGCAGGTACTCGTCGCAGGGGAAGTCCACCTCATTCGCGCACACGGGCGTGGGATACATCAGGTTGCCGCCCAGCCGTTCCTCGCAGACGCCGATGCCGTCGCACTCGGGCGTGTCGGGCACCACGTCCCAGCGGGTGACGGTCGGGCCGCTCTCGGGAAGCTCGGCCGGGTGGAACAGGCCGAAGTAGTGGCCCACCTCATGGGCGATGGTCTCGGCGTACAGCGTCTGCTCGGACGCCGAGAAGGTGCCGTCGACGCCGGCAGCGAGCAGGGCACCGATGCCCACGGCTGAGCGATCCGTGGGCACGAGGGAGCCCGGGATGCCGCCGGCGGCGCCGAACACGTCGGCCAGGCCCTCGAACGACAGCACCACCACCACGAGCACCTCGCGGTAGGCCTTGTCGGCCGTGGCGTCGAGCCACTCGTCGCGGCTGCCGTAGCCGGGCGTGGAGATCGTGGACGGTCCTTCCCACGTCTCGGTCTCCAGCGACACCTGCACGCCGAGGTTGGCGTAGATCGTGTCGCGCACGTCGTCGAAGGCCTGCAGCGTGGCGGGGCCGAGCACCGGATCGTCGGCGACCTCACGCGCGATCTTGCCGCGGATGCGCACCGGGCCGTCGAGCGCCGTGCTGTCTTCTTTGAGCGCCACCACCACGTCGACAGCAGCCCCTGCCGTGTCGCAGCCCAGCGTGACGCTCCACGTGCCCGGCGTGAGCGGGTCGTCCGTGACATCGACAGGCCACACCAGCGAGACCTCGGACGAAGCGAAGCCGCCGTTGGTCTTGTTGCGGGGCCCCTCCCACCAGTCTTGGGCCTCGTAGACGACCTCGCCGGCCGGGTTGCGCACGCGGGCCGCGTAGCCGCGCACGTCGGGGTCGAAGGAGGCCGTCAGGATCAGGCTCGTCTGCCCGGCCTCCACGGGAATGGGCACCTCGACGAGGCCGCCGGGGCTCGTGTGGCCGGCACCGGAGCGCACGGCGAGGCCGTCTTCGGTGGAGCTCTCCCACGCGATGCAGCCGCCCGCGAGCAGCAAGGGCACCGACAGCACCGCCGACCAGCGCACTAGGGAACCGCCGCGGTCCAAGCGTCGACCACGGCCACATCGGTGCAGGCCTTGGCCACCGAGGCCTCCGACTTGCTCGCGACCTGGATCTGGGTGGACTTCGCGATGAGGCGACAGGCCGTACCTTCCGGCGCCACCTTCAGGATGTCCTTCGCGAGCTTGGCGGCATCCTTGTCACGACCGGCGGCGCGCAGGGCTGCGTAAGCAAGCTCGGAGGTGTCGAGACCGGCCTTCTGCGCCTTCCACACCTCAAGCCACGCGGGGAGGTCGTCGATCAGCATGCCGGCATCGGCCCAGCGGCCGCGCTCCACCATCAGGTAGAAGACGTTCGGCGCGTGCGCGGCGATGAGCTCCTTCTTGCTGGGGTCGGTGCGGTGGGCATCGAACCAGCTCACGGTGCGCTCGTCGTCGCCGAGCACGCGGTTGAGGGCCACCCAGGCGTCCAGCGTGGGACGGTCGGTGTCCTTCGCTTCGTCGAGGGCGTCCCGCATCGCGATCAGCTCGGTCTTGGCCGCAGCGTCCTTGGTGGCGATTGTGCCCATGTCGTGCACCACGCGCGTGAGGCGGACCTCACGCTGGTCGGGGGCCTGCTCGGGGATCTGCTCCCAGAGGTACTTGGCGGCGGCGAACGCCTCGGGCATCCGCGCGGCACAGGCCTCGAGCTGCACGAGCTCCAGCCAACCGGTGGTGTCGAGCTCGGTGGTGCGGTTCAGGGCATCACGCTGCGCGCCCGCACGAGTGCCGCCGGTAGCGAGCACCTCCAGCCAGCGTCCGAGCACAGGACCGTCCATGCAGCCGCAGGCGCGGTCGAGCTCCACACCGTCGCGGTAGGCCACCTTGGTGACAGCCGCCGTGCGCACGTCGCCGAGCAGGGCCTCGACGCTGCCCTTCGTGAACGGCGCGACCACCAAGTGGGCGTCCGCGTGCGCCGTCGACCACGCCTTCACCTCGGCGCTCTCCCACGCGTCCGCGCACGCACCGGGCTTGCCCACCTCGATGATTGCGAGGCCGGGCAGCTTCTTCGCGTCTTCGGCCGACAGGTCGGTGCGGGGGGCAGCGAGCGCAGCAGCGAGCAGGATCGTCAGCATCGGGCCTCCGAGAGCACGGCAGCCTAACCGGTGAGCAGCGCTTGGCGTTCCATCACCGACCCGGCAGCCGCAGCGCCGACGCCACCAGGCCCCCGGTGAACGCAGGCCGCAGGTACCAGCCCCGGGGCATCACCGCCGTGGGGGTGCCCTCCGCCCCGATCACCCAGGTGCGGTCGCGCGAAGAGGCGGCCTTGGGGCGCAGCTGCAGCACCTGCCCGTGGCGACCGCCGAGGTGCCAGGTCTCGCCCGAGGCGATCAGATCGGCCGCAGCCTCCCAGTCGGCCCGCAGCAGCGCATCCTGGTCGGCACTGGGCGTCCACAGAAAGGCCGTGCCCACCCGCCGCTCGGGCACGGGACCCGTGCCGACGATCGGGACCCACAGCACGCGCTGCAGCTTCTTGCGCACCCACGACTGCTCCCAGGACGGATCGCGGTCGCCGTCCAGCGGTGCCGTGCACACGTAGGTGGACTCCTGGGGCTTGCCGAAGGCGTCCACCGGCAGCGTCTTGAGCTCCACGCCCAGGTGCGGAAAGTCCGGCTCGGCGCGCGATGCCGCTGTGGCGCCCAGCACGAACTCCACGAGCTGACCCACCCACCCCTTGGAGCGGCGGGGATCGCGCGGCAGCGGCGCTGCGTGCTGCGCGGCCACCTGCGCCAGGTCCCGTCCGGCCAGCGAGCGGGCACGGGCCAACAGCTGACCTTCATCGGTTGGGGGCAAGGGGCGCAGGGCCAGTCTCCTGGGTAGGTCAGGCCCTCTACTCCGGTGCTCCTGCACCCACCTCGCCGAGGAGTCGCTGTGCGCGCGTGGTCCCTGCTCTTGGTCGTGGCTTGCACCAGCGCCGACGTCGAGGACGACGTGGAGACCGACACCGAGTCCGACACCGTCGACACCGAGTCTGACACGGTCGACACGGACACCCTCGACACCGACGTCGACACGACCCCTGACCCCCGCGTCGACACGGACTTCGTACCTGTGGACGACGTGCTCGCCACCGGCCCCATCGACGACCCCGAGATCGCCAGCCCTTCCGGTCGCATGGTGTGGATCGACAGGGTGACGGGCTCGCTGTGGACGGCCTCGCTGAATGCTCAGACCGGCGCGATCGAGCCCGCCACGGGTCGCGGTGCGCAGGTCGATGCGGAGGTCGCCCCCTTCGACCGCGGCGAGAACGGCGCCGAGTGGTTCAAGAGCGATCGCGGGGACGAGCTGCTCTACTTTGCCGTGCGCGACGAAGCGTACGCCCTCGTGCGCGCCTGGTGGGATGGTGAGGCGTGGACGCCCGAGGCCCTCCCCGGACCCGTGCCCGGCTACGCCGCCTACGGCACCACGGTCGACGACGACCCCAACCCGCTCGCAGTCACCTGGACCGGTGCGCCGCCCAGCGTCACGGTCACCGCCGGCGCCATGGATGGCAGCAGCGCGGCCGTGCTCCCTGGCGGGGCCTACTTCGCCTCGTGGTTCCCCGGAGAGCACACCGCCGTCGTGCTCACGGGCTTGGGAACACGCGGCGCGCTCGTGGTCGCCGACGCCGACGCCGAGAGCGCGGAGGTGGTGCAGGCGGACGCGCTGTGGGGCCCGCGCGCGTGGGGCGCGGTGGCCCCCGAGACCGGCGGACGCATCGTCGCAGCGGAGGTGCGGGCGGGCGTGGAGCTTGCGCGCAGCCTGGAGGTGTTCCGCGAGACCGAAGCGGGCTGGGTCCACTGGAGCACGGTCACTCCGCCTGCGGACCGGCCCTTCCTCGCGAACTCCACGGTGTTCGTGCATGGAGGACGCACCTGGGCGGCGTTCCTCGCGATGCGCGAAGGCGGTCGCGCCTTGGCTCCGCCGTCTGAGCTGTGGCTCGCGTCGCTCGACCCGGAAGATCCCGTGCTGCGTAAGCTGAGCGCGATGCCGGCGGCCCACCGGCGCGGCGTGGAGGTGTGGGCCGAAGGCGTGCGCCCGTGGGTCTACCTGATCGAGGGCACGGGAGCGTCCACTCAGCTCCGCCGCTGCGAGACCGGCCTCGGCACAGCCCCATAGTTTCGCCCCCGAGGGTCCGTGGCCCATCCTGCGCTCGTGTTGTGCTCGCCCCGCCTCGCCCACGCGGCCTTTGGCGACGACACCCACGTGGTCCCGCGCCCGATCGAGCCCCTGCTCGCTGAGGCCGATGCCGTCCCCCTGCGGTCCGGGTGGGTGGAGCTGACCGGAGCCTGTCCGGGCCTGCACCCCGAGCTCGAGCGGGTGGTGGGTCGGCTGGCGAATCGGGGCCTTCGGGTGCGCCTGATCACCGATGAGCGGGGCCTCGATCCGGACCGGCTCGCCCGGCTCGTGGGGCTCGGCGTCGGCGTGCTTCGGTTGCCGTGGCTGTCCGCCGATGACGCTGTGCACGACGCGCTCGTCGGGCGACCGGGCGCAAGGGCCGGCCTCGTGGCGCTGGCCGACGCCACGCGCGGCCTGTCGGTGAAGCTGGAGCTGCTCACCACCGTGCTCGGGCTGTCACCGGATGCGGCCACGTCGCTGATGGGCGAAGCGGTCACCCGAGGCGTCGAGCTGCACCTCCAGCCCGCTCCGACCGGGCGCGGTCCTGCTCCCGACGCCCTCCTGCGCGTGCTCGACAGCCTGCGAGAGGACGCGGATCGTTCAGGAGCCGACCTCCGCCCGGAGGGCTTCGTGCGTGCCCCCCAGGCCGCCCGCGCCGCAGCGCCCACCCCTGCCGGCCCTGCGCTGTGGCGCTTTCTGCGGGCCGGCATTCCCCTGCCCCACGCAGGCGGCGGCTGCGTGCTGGACCCCGTCCCGCCCGAGGCCCGAGCGACACTCGGTGCCTTGGCGGGTGGGGAAGCGGAGCTGGGTCACGCGCTCGCCGCGTGGGGCTGCCCTCCGCTCGACCGCAGCCCCGCCGAGGGCGGCCCCGGAGCGCACGTCGCGGGTGAGCCCCTGCCGGCATGGACGCCATCCCCGGGTCGGCGCGTGCTGCTGATCAACCCGGCGATGGCCGACAAGGTGATGACGCAGACGACGCTCCGGGCGCTGCAATCCGCCCTCGAGTCCTTGGGGGCTGAGGTGCGTGTCGTGTCGGCATGGGGGGATCCCACGCCGGAGGAGCAGGAGGAGGCGCGCAGGCAGCCGGGGGCGCTGGAGGCGGCTCGGACGCGAGAGGCCGCCCTGCTGGCGACGCTCTCCCTCGACGACGTCGACCTGGTGGTGGTGCCGTCGCTGGTGGCTGGGCTCGCGCTGCTTCGGGGTCGCCCGCTCCCGCCCGGCCTGCGGGTGGTGGTGGCCGACTTCCACCTCATGGAGGGCCTCGCAGACTGGCAGCGCGCCTTCGTGGCTCCGGGCGCTACTTCCCGTTCCGGCGGATGGTGGCCGAGCGACCAGGTGCAGCTGGTGTCGTGCTTCCCGTGCTTTGCGGGGCTCTACCGCACCAGCGGGGTGCCGCTGCGTCAGGTGAGCTGGCGACCCTACCCCGTGCAGCCGCTGGGAGACGGCGCGCCGGCCGAGCGCTCGCGGCGGGCCTTCTCGGGTGGAAACCACCTGCGCGACTGGTCCACCTTGGCACAGGCCGCCGCGCGCCTACCGGCCGATCTGCCCCTCACCATCGATCTCTACACCAAGCACTCACCGCCCGGCGGTCTGCCGGCCGCGCTCGACTGGAAGGGCACCGTGGACCTCTCGGTGTTTCGTGCGCGCCTGGCCGAGAGCCGGTTCGTGGTGGTGCCCGTGCCCTTCGACCCGCTCAAGGCCTCAGGCATCACGGTGGCGGCGCTGGCGCTGGCGGCTGGGCGGCCGGTGCTGGCGAGCCGCACGCCCTCGCTGCAAGATCACGTGCGCCACGGCGTGAACGGCTGGCTGGTGGATCCCGGCGATCCCACCAAACTGGCCCAGGCCATTCAGCGGCTCGCCGTGGATGACAACCTCATCGCGCACCTCGCGGCCGGCGCGCGCGCCTCCGCGCAGATCCAGTCCGCTACGGCGTGGGCGCACGAGCTGCTGCACGGTGCCGAGCCGGTGCGGGTGTGGGGGCAGCCGGGCGGACCGTGGCGACCCTGGGCTCCTGCCGAGCCGCCGGTCGACGATGGGCGCTGATCGCGTGCTACGGGGGCCTCGCGGTGGGGGATCCGTGCTCGCGGTCTTTGGATGGGTGCTGGTGGGAATGGGAGACGCCTGGGCGGGTCCGTTTGCGCTCGACCTCACCCACGTCAATGGACCCGAGGTGGTGGTTGGCGAGCCGCTCGTCGTGCGGGTGCGCGGTGCGCGGCCCGGCGCGCCGGTGGCGGTGGGCGTCACCCGTAGCCGAGGGGGTGCGCCGTGGTGCCCGCCCGAGCTGCTCGGCCGCTGCTTGCTGATCGGAGAGCCCGCTTCCTACGTGGAGGGGCGCGCAGACGCTGCGGGTGTCGTGCAGCTCACCCTCGACACCTCGCAGAGCCCCGTGGGCCCCTATGTGCTGCAGGCCGCCACCTGGGGCCGGTACACCGCCATCTCGCGCGCCTCGTCCGGCACCGTGCTCGATCCGCTCGGCGATGAAGACGGCGACGGCGTTCGTAACGACGTGGAGCGTCGGCGTGGGCTCAACGTCCACAGCTCGGACTCCGACAGCGACGGCCTCCCCGACGCCTCAGACCCTTGGCCACGCGACGCGCTCCGGCAAGATCCCTTCGCGATCAACGAGCAGCAGCTCCCCGCCCTCGGCCTCACCGACCCCGAGTTCTCCACCCTCTCACCGCGCATCGTGTGGCTCGACGAGGCTGTCGGCGACGCGTGGATCGCGGGGCTGGATGCGACCACCGGTGCGCTGCTGCCGGTGGACGGCCGCGGCGAGCTTGTGGCGTCTGGCGTGGCCCCTTTCGACGTCGGTCAGAACGGCCCCGAGTGGTGGGCCACCGACCGCGGTGAGGAGGTGCTGGTCGTGCGCGATCAGGGTGGCACCTGGGGCGCGTCGACGACGTGGTGGGATGGTGCGGCCTGGCAGGTCGAAGACCTCCCCAGCCCGGAGATCACGCTGGCTGCGTACGGCTCCACGGTGCCCGGCGACCCCGACCCGAAGATCGTGGCCTGGACGGGCATCCCTCCCAGCACACCCCAGGTGGTGCTGCGGAGCGGGCGCGACCCCATGGGCGTGGCCGTTCCGGTGCTCCCCGACGCGTACTTCGCTTCGTGGTTCGACGGAGAACCGCGGCTGGCGGTCCTCTCCGGCTGGCAAGAGCTTGGTGCGCTCGACATCCTCGACCTCCCCACCGGCACGACCGAGCGCGTGATCGAAGATCGACCCCTGGGCATCCGCGCCTGGGGCTGGCTCGCGCCGGAGCTGGCCGAAGACGTCGTGCTGGTGGAGCTTCGCGACGAGGGCCCGACCGCGCGCGCGCTCGAGGCCTGGCGTCGCACGTCGACGGGCTGGGCCTTGTGGTCGCGGGTGCTCCCGCCGGCGGGCCTGCCGATCGTCTCCCTCACGACGCCCTTCGTGTGGAGGGGGCACTCGTACGTCGTGTTTCAGGCCACGAGCCTAACCGCGCCGGGCTCCAAGCCCGTCTCCGAGACCTGGGTGGCCTCGCTCGACCCCGGTGTCGACGTGCTGCGCGCTGTCTCACGCGCCGCCGCACCCCTGCGCCGGGGCACCGAGGTGTGGACCGGCGGCGATGCGCCGTGGGCGTACTACCTGGAGGGCACGGGCTCGCAGACGAGGCTCTACCGCTGCGCCTTGGGGCTCACGCCTTAGGCCGGCTCGGCAGGACGACCGCAGAGGTACGCACCCACAGCGCTCAGGCTGGGGAGGTCGTGCACCTCGCCCTCGATGCGCGGGATCTCCTGGTACCAGCCCTCACCACCCGCCGATGCGCGCACCGACGACGCCACGGCCCGCTCCTGTTCCACCCTTCCGCGAAGGCGCGCGTGGGCGCGACCCAGGCGTGCGAGAAGGCTGGCGGCCGTGGCCGAAGGGAGCCCAGCGGCAGCCTCGATCGCTGCGGCACCGAGCACCTCACCGGCATCATCGGTGGCAGCACGGCAGGCATGGACCTGGTTCACGATGAGGCCGGCGCGCGGCAGCGTGCGGGCGGCCAGCTCGGCCTCGAAGAAGCGCGCCACATCGGCGCTGGACTCGGTCGGCGCACACACCGTGACGAAGGCTGTGGTGGGGTCGCGCAGCAGGGCGATGACGGCCTGGTGGCGCTCGCGGAAGCCCT
>CAYNFK010000043.1:0-38244 GCA_964396405.1 uncultured Enterobacteriaceae bacterium | reverse complement strand
ACCGCGAGCCGATGGCCTGGATCCTGGGCAGCCGCGGCTTCCACGCCATCGACCTAGCGGTCGGTCCCGGCGTGCTCGTGCCCCGCCCCGACACCGAGACGCTCGTGGACGCTGCGCTGGGCTGGATCGGTCAGCCCACCGAGCCCGTGTTCCTCGCCGACATCGGCTGCGGATCGGGTGCCATCGGCCTCGCGATGGCCACGGCCCTGCCCACCGCGCGGGTGTACGCCGTCGACATCGGCGAGGCGCCACTCGCCACCACCCGTCAGAACGTCGCGGCCTTGGGCCTTAGCGACCGCGTGGCCGTGCTCGCGGGCGACCTGCTCGCGCCCATCCCGCCCCACCGCCCCATCGACTGGGTGCTGAGCAACCCGCCCTACATCCCCACGGCCGACATCGAAGGCCTCGAGCCCGAGGTCTCCGTGCACGAGCCCCGGCTTGCGCTGGATGGCGGCCCGGATGGCCTCGCGATCTACCGACGCCTCGTGCCGGCAGCGCGCGCCCGCGCCCGGTGCGGTCTGCTGGTGGAGGTCGGCCACGACCAGGCCGACGCCGTGTCCGCGTTGTTCGCCGATGCCGGGTTCGTCGACGTGCGCACCTGGATGGACCTCGGCGGTCACCGCCGCGTGGTGGGCGGGCGCGTTCCGCGTTGACCCTGAGCGTCGCGTTCGGCTAGGCCACGGCGGGAGGTGCCGCATGCGCAAGCTCGCAGCGCTCGGCGCAGGGCTGGCGCTCGGCCTGGCCTGCGGACGCCCGGCGCCTCCGCCGCCCGCTGTGCTCGTGATCGGCACGGCCCAAGACCTCGGCACCCTGCATCCCGTCACCGCGCAGACCACCGTGGACGCCGCCGTGCTCGGAGCCGTGCAACTCCCGATGCTCGACGGGCAGTTCGACTGCGGCATGCGCTACGGTCCCGGCGCTTACGCCTCCATGGTCGAGGACGCGGATGGGCAGGGCCTCGTGGCCACCCTCACGCCCGGCCTCACCTGGGCCGACGGCCACCCCGTCACGGCCGCCGACGTGGTGCTCACCTACGCGCTCGCGCGCGATGCCGATGTGGCCAGTCCGCGCGCTGGGCATGTGGCGCACCTTGAGCCCGAGAGCCCCACGGCGCTCGACGACCACACGGTCCACTTCCGGTTCACCCACGCGTACGACCCGTCCACCCAGCGCAGCCACGCCGGCCTGCTCGCCACCCCCGCCCACGTGTTCGCCACCGCCGACCGCGCCAGCCTGCGGGGTCACCCGCGGAGCACGAACCCCCTCTCCAACGGGCCCTTCCACATCGCCGTGCACGAGCCGGGCGTGCGCTTCGTGTTGGAGCCCAACCCGGCCTACTCCGGCCCCGAGGCCTTCCGACCCCACCTCGATCGCGTCGTGTTTCAGGTGATCCCCGAGTACACGACGCGCCTCGCGATGCTGAAGGCCGGCGAGCTCGATCTCATCGAAGGCGTCACGCTCGAAGACGCGGATGCTCTGGCGGTGGACGCCCCCCAGGTGCGGGTCGTGTCGCGCGGCTATCGCTTCGTCGAGTTCATCGCGTGGAACCTCTCCGACCCCCGCTTCGCCTCCCTGGCCGTGCGCCGCGCGCTGGCTCAGGCGGTCGACACCGAGGCGCTCATCCGCCACATGCTCACCGCTAAGGACGGCACCCGGCACGCGCGCCGCGCTGTGGGCACCATCACGCCGGAGCTCTGCCAGGCGCACGCCGACGACGTGGTGCCGCTGCCCTACGACCCCGCTGCGGCCGCTGCTGCCCTGGAGGCCGAGGGCTGGGTCGACCGCGACGGCGACGGCTGGCGCGACAAGGACGGCCAGCCGTTTCGCTTCGTGCTCGTGACCACAGCCGGCAACCCGCGCCGCGCAGAGGTCGCGCTGGTGGTGCAGTCCGCGCTCGCGAAGCTCGGCATCGACGTGCAGCTCGAGCAGCGCGACGTGCACGCGTTCTACGACAGCCTGCGCAAGCGCGACTTCGAAGCGGCCCTGGGCGGGTGGTCGGCGTCGCTGTTCCTCGACCCCACCGAGATGTGGCAGTCGGATGCGGTGGCGGGGCCCCGCAGCTTCAACATCACGGGCTATCAGAACCCGGTTGTGGACGCGCTGATCGCGCAGGGCCTGCGCACGCGCGATCCCGCCGAGGCTGCCACGGCCTGGCGTGCGCTCCAGGCGGCCGTCTACGCTGACCAGCCGTACCTGTTCTTGTGGTGGACCGACGACCTCGTGGCCGTGCACAAGCGGTTCACCCACACCGACATCGGGCCGCTCAGCGCGCTGGGACACCTCGAAGCCTGGCGGGTGCAGCCGGTCGCTGACCCGCCGTGAAGCGCCTGGCGACCGAGCTGGCCTCGGTGTTGGCGCTGCTGTGGGGGGTGGCCACGCTGGTGTTCCTGCTGGTGGAGCTGAGCCCCGGCAGCGTCGTCGACAAGCACGTGGGGCCCGATGCGTCGCCGGAGCTGCGGGCGGTGATGGTCCACAAGCTGGGCCTCGATCAGCCGCTACCTGAGCGCTACCTGCGCCAGCTCGGCGCGTGGGCTCAGGGCGATCTGGGCGTGTCGCTGGTGCACGAACGCCCCGTCGGCGCTTTGCTCGCCGAGGCCCTGCCCGCCACGCTCCTGCTCGGCATGAGCGCGCTGCTGCTGGCGTTCCCCGCGGGCGTCGCGCTGGGTGTGCGTCAGGCACGTCGGGCTGGGCAGACCGAAGACGCCGTGTCGTCCACGGTGCTCCTCGGGCTGGCCGCCCTCCCCACCTTCCTCGTCGCCGTGCTGCTCCAGGTGGCTGCGCCCAGCTTGGGCCTCCCGATGGCCGGTCTGCACAACACGGTGCGGTGGGAGGGCATGGGCGTGCTGGCACAGGCGGTGGACCGACTCCAGCACCTCGTGCTCCCCACGCTGGCCCTCGCCACAGGACTCACCGCCGTCGTGGCCCGCCACACCCGCTCGTCGGTGCTCACCGTGCAGAGCCAGGACTTCGTGCTGGCGGCTCGGGCACGCGGCCTGACCGACGCCTCCGTGTTGCGCCATCACATTCTGCCCCATGCCATGCTGCCCGTGATCACCCTGCTGGGGCTTGCGCTTCCAGGCCTCGTGGGCGGCTCGGCCCTGGTGGAGAGCATCTTCGCGTGGCCGGGTATGGGGCGCCTGCTGGTGGACGCCACCCTGCACCAGGACACGCCGGTGATCGTGGGCTGCTTGGGTCTCTCCGCCCTGGCGGTGAACGCCGGACAGCGCCTCACCGACGCCCTGCAGCGCGCGCTCGACCCGAGGCTGCGGGATGTCTGACCGGAGCCACCCGATGCGCGTGCGCACCCTCCTGGCGCTCGGCGTGCTGGGCTGCGTGGGTGCGGCCGCCCTGCTCGCCCCGCTGCTGCTGCCCCACGACCCCGGAGCGGTGGACCTCGGGCGGCGCCTGCTCGGCCCAAGCCTCGACCACCCGCTCGGCACCGACGCTCAAGGGCGGGACCTCGCGGCGCGGCTGGTGCAAGGCGCTCGTCTCTCCCTGGGCGTCGGCGTGGCGTCGGTGGCGCTGGCGCTCACGGTGGGCACGGCCCTGGGTGCCGTGGCCGGCTGGGTGGGCGGTGCCGTCGATCGCGTGCTGAGCTGGGTGATCGACCTGCTGCTGTCGCTTCCGCGTCTGGTGCTGGCGCTCGCGCTCATGGGGCTGCTGCGACCCCACGGCGAGCAGGCCGTGCAGGTGCTCGTGGGCGTGCTCGGTCTGACTGGCTGGATGGGGGTCGCGCGCCTCGTGCGCAGTGAGGTCCGCGCGGGGGCTGCCCGTCCTTATGTGGAGGCGGCCCGGCTGCTGGGCTTCTCCGATGTCCGCATCCTCGGGCTTCACCTCGTCCCCGCCGCGCTCTCGCCGGCGATCGTGCACGCCACGCTGGCCATTGGCTCCACGATGGTCGCCGAAGCGAGCCTCTCGTTCTTGGGGCTGGGCGTGCCCGCACCGATCGCGTCGTGGGGCGGCATGGTCGCAGACGGTCGCTTGCGGCTGACCACCGCACCGATGCTCACCCTGGCCCCTGCTGGAATGCTCGTGATCACGACGTTGTCCTTTCACGCGCTCGGGGATGCCCTTCGCGAGCGCCTCGATCCCCGTTACCGGCCTCCCACGAGGTGAGGGTGAACGTGTTTCCGCGGTCCGGTGGACCGGTGAGCTCCTTTCGCAACGTGCCGGACATGTGGCGGCACCGCGTCTCGTCCACGCCCGACCTCGTGGCGATGCGTCACCGCGTGGACGGGCAGTGGGTGCCGGTGCGCTGGCGTGAAGCGGATCGTCGCATGCGCCGCATCGCCCACGCCCTGCGCGCCGATGGGCTCGACCACGAGGACCGCGTGGCCGTGCTCGGCGACACCTCCGTCGCCTGGGTGCTGGCCGACATGGCGATCCTCGCGGCCGGCGGCGCCACCACCACGATCTACCCCTCCGAGACCACGGCCACAGCTGCCTACATCCTGGCCGACGCCAGCGCGAAGGTGCTGTTCTGCGACACGAACGCCCAGGCCACAGCGATCGCGGTGCGCGCCAACGACCTGCCCGAGCTGCGTCGCATCGTGGTGCTGCGCGACCAGGGTGACGGCGAGCGCATCCTCTCGCTGGAGGCTTACGAAGCGCTGGGCGAGCTGCACCAGGCCGCCCACCCCGACGAGCTCGACGCCGTGCGCGACCACATCGCGGGCAGTCACCTCGCCACCCTCCTCTACACCTCGGGCACCACCGGCACGCCCAAGGGCGTCGAGCTCACCCACGACGCGTGGGTCTACGAGGCCGAAGCCATCGACCAGCTCGGCGTGCTCGGCCCCGACGACGAGCAGTTCCTGTTCCTCCCGCTCGCGCACGTGTTCGCGAAGGTGATGCAGGTCACCTTCATCCGGTTGGGCATCCCCACCGCCATCGACAGCAGCGTCGACCGCTTCTTGGAGAACATGGCGGAGGTGCGCCCCACGTGGATGGCCGCCGTGCCGCGCATGTTCGAGAAGGCGTGGGCGCGGATGCACCACGAGGCCGAACGTCGCGGACCCGCAGCCCGCCTCACGCTGGAGCTCTCGCTCAAGCTCGGTGCCCAGGTGCGGGAACTGGAGCGCACCGGACGGGCCGTGCCCCCCCACCTGCGCCTCGCTCACGCTGTTGCCGACGTGGTCGTCTTCTCCCGCATCCGGGCCGCTTTCGGCGGTCGTCTGCGCTTCTGCATCTCGGGCGGGGCCCCGCTCTCGGCCGAGCTCGCGCGCGGCTTCGACGCTGCCGGCGTGAGGGTGTGTGAGGGCTACGGGCTCACTGAGTCGTGTGCGGCGAGCACGGTGAACCGACCCGACGACATCGTGTTCGGCACGGTGGGACGCCCGCTCCCTGGCTGCGAGCTCCGCATCAGCCACGACGGCGAGATCCTGCTGCGCAGCCGCGGCGTGATGCGCGCGTACCACGGCCTCCCCGAGGCCACGGCCGAGGCCCTCGACGCCGAGGGCTGGCTCCACACCGGTGATGTGGGTCGCATCCTCCCATCAGGTCACCTCCAGATCACCGACCGCAAGAAGGAGATCCTGGTC
This sequence comes from uncultured Enterobacteriaceae bacterium, assembly GCA_964396405.1. Lineage (GTDB taxonomy): Bacteria > Myxococcota_A > UBA796 > UBA796 > JACKEO01. The sequence continues at coordinate 32,704 of CAYNFK010000043.1, read as the reverse complement.
ACGGCCAACGGGAAGAACGTGGCACCCGCACGCTTCGAGGGCGCGATCGTCACCGCAAGCCCGCTCGTCGGGCAGGCGGTCCTACACGGCGACCAGCGGCCCTTCTGCACCGCGGTGGTGACGCTCGACCCCTTCGCGCTCGCGATCTGGGCCGACCGCGAGAAGCTCGGCGGCACCGATCGTGCCGCCCTGGCGAACCACCCGGCCGTGCGCGAGGCCGTCCAGCAGGCGATCGACGACGTGAACCGCGATCTCCCGTCGTACGAGCGCGTGCGCCGCTTCGTGATCGCGCCCGAGCCGTTCACGGTGGAGAACGGCCTGCTCACCCCCAGCCAGAAGGTGAAGCGCCGTGAGGTCGAGGCGCGCTACAGGGCGGCGCTCGACGCGCTGTACACGGGGCCCGGCACGGTCTGACGAGGCCCGAGGCGAGGTTGAACACCCTGGAGCTTACGCGCGCGAGGACCGTCTGCGTCCACCACAACCCCATCCGGCCTCGTCGACAGCTGTCGGTGACCTTGCTCCCCCCTGGAGCGCCGCACTACACGGGCGGTCCCATGACCTCCCGCATCCCTGGCTTCTACCGACTCACGCCCGAACAGCGCCGCGAAGCGCTCGTTCGGGTGGGCGGCGTGAGCCCGGAGCTCGCCCACACGCTGGGCCACGGGCGGCTCCCGATCGACGCCGCCGACCAGATGGTCGAGAACGTGGTGGGCACCTTCGAGCTGCCCAACGCTGTGGCCGTGAACCTGTGCATCAACGGCGAAGACCGCATCGTGCCGATGGTGGTGGAGGAGCCCAGCGTCGTCGCCGCCGTGAGCAACATGGCGCAGCTCACGCGCAGGGCGGGCGGCGTGCGCGCGGAGGGCGACGCGAGCGTGATGATCGGGCAAGTGCAGCTGGTGCGCGTGCGCGATCCGGCGGCCACGGTGGCACGTCTGCAAGCGCACCTCGACAACCTGCGCGATGTGGCCCGGCGGGTGCACCCCCGCCTGGAGGCGCGCGGCGGGGGCCTGCGCGGCCTCGCCGTGCGTGCCCTCACCTACGACGAGCCCGGGTACCCTACCGAGTCGATGGTGGTGTTGGAGTTCCGCCTCGACTGTTGCGACGCGATGGGGGCCAACATGGTCAACACCGTGGCCGAGCACCTCGCGCCGTTCGTGGAAGACATCACCGGCTGCGATGTGGGCCTGCGCATCCTGTCGAACCTGGCGAGTGAGCGACTGGCCCGCGCGAGCGTGCAGATCCCGTTCGAGGTGCTCGATGCCGCCAAGGGTGCCGAGGTGGCGGAGGGCATCGCCAGCGCCTGGCGCTTTGCCTGGGCCGACCCCTGGCGCGCCGCCACCCACAACAAGGGCGTGATGAACGGGGTCGACGCGGTCGCGCTCGCTACGGGCAACGACTGGCGCGCCATCGAAGCGGGTGCCCACGCGTGGGCCTCTCGCGATGGCCAGTACCGCCCGATGACCACCTGGCGCGTGGCCGACGGTGCGCTGCACGGCAGCATGGAGATCCCCATGCAGGTGGGCACCGTGAGCGGGCCGGTGCGGGTGCACCCGGTGGCACGGGCGAACCTGGAGCTGCTTGGCAACCGCGGCGCGCGCGATCTCGCGGCCGTGGCCACAGCCGTGGGCCTCGTGCAGAACCTCGGTGCGCTGCGTGCCCTGGCCACCGAAGGGATCCAGGCCGGCCACATGCGGATGCACGCACGCACGGTCGCGGCCAGCGTCGGCGCGTCGGCCACCGAGGTGCCCCACGTCGTGGAGGCCCTGTGTGCGCGCGGCGAGTTCTCGGAAGACTCTGCTGCGCACGCGCTCGCCGAGCTGCGGCAGCGATGAGCGGGGGTCGCGGCCGTGGCTGGGCCAGCGGCAAGCTGATCTTGTTGGGCGAGCACGCCGTGGTGCACGGGCAGCCGGCCCTGGCGTTCGCTGTGGATCGGGGCACTGAGGCCGTGGTCACGGCCATCCAGGGGCCCACCGCGCTCGACGCCTCCTTCGCGAACCCCTCGGTGCTCCGCGCCGTTCAGATCGCGTTCGGTGACCACGGCGCGCACGTTGCGCTTCGCTCCGACCTGCCGATCGGTCGCGGCATGGGCAGCTCGGCCTCCCTGGCTGTAGCGCTGGTGCGGGCCCGCGCGCAGTGGCCCGGAAGTCCTGGCGGCTCCGAGTTCGATCAGGCCATGCCGATTGAGGCGGTGTTCCACGGCAACCCCTCCGGTGTGGACGTGGCGGTGGCCTGTCATGGCGGGGTGGTGCGCTACCAGCGCACACCGGCTCCGTTGATGACCCCCCTTCCCTGTCCGCGCTGGCAGGCCGTCGTGATCGACACCGGCAAGGTGGGTGTCACCTCCGAGTTGGTCGCAGGCGTCACGGCGAGGCGGCCTCAGATCGACCCTCACCTCGAGGCCCTCGGTGCGCTCGTGGAGCAGGCTCAGGCCGTGCTGCACGATGCCCACGCGCTCGGGCCGCTGCTCACCGAGGCCCACGGCCGTCTGCGCGCGATCGGCGTGTCCACGCCCGAGCTGGATGGGCTCGTGCAGATGGCACTCGACGCGGGCGCGCTCGGTGCCAAGCTCTCAGGCGCGGGCGGTGGCGGTGTGGTGCTCGCGCTGGTGGACGACCCCGAGCCGGTGGTGCGCGCCGCCACCCGGCTGGGCTACGAGGCGTGGCCGGTGCAGCCCAAGGAGGCCCCCTGACCATCGTCACCGCCATCGCGCACCCGAACATCGCGCTGGTCAAGTACTGGGGCAAGCGCGACGTGGTGCTGAACACACCGGCCGTGTCGTCGTTGTCGCTCACCCTGGATGGCTTCCTCACGCGCACCACGGTGGACTGGGGCACCCAGCGCGACATCGTGGAGCTTGACGGCGAGCGCATCGAGGGCCCCGCTGCCGCCAAGGTGCGCGCCTTCCTCGACCGCATTGACCCCGCTCGCCCTCCGTGCCGTGTCGTGTCGCGCAACAGCTTCCCCACGGGTGCCGGCTTGGCGTCGTCGGCCTCTGCGTTTGCGGCGCTCGCGCTCGCCGCCACCACGGCGTCGGGTCGCACGCTCGATCCGGTGGCGCTCTCTGTGCTGGCCCGGCAGGGTTCTGGCAGCGCCTGCCGCAGCCTCTGGGGTGGCTTTGTCACCTGGCAGAAAGGCGAACGCGCCGACGGCCTCGACAGCCACGGCGTGCCCCTGCTCGAAGCCAGCGCCTGGGATGTGGCGATGGTGGTGGCCGTGGTGAGCACCGACAAGAAGTCGGTGGGCAGCACCGAAGGCATGGAGCGCAGCCGCCGCACGAGCCCGCTGTACGACACCTGGGTGGCGACCTCAGACGCGGATCTGGCGGCGGGTGAAGCCGCCGTGCGGGCCCGCGATCTCGTGGCGCTGGGCGAGGTGATGGAAGCGAGCACCCACAAGATGCACGCCACGATGCTCACCTCACGCCCGCCGCTGCTCTACTGGCAGCCGGCCACCGTGGCCTGCTTGCACGCCGTGTGGGCGCTGCGGGAGCAAGAAGGCGTGGCCGCCTACACCACGATGGATGCAGGCCCCCAGGTGAAGGTGCTGTGCAGCGCGGAGGACGCCGGACGGGTGGCGCGGGCGGTGCGACCGCATGCACGCCAGGTGCACGTGCTCGTGCCCGGTCCCGGTGCCCACATCGAGGATCAGGACGCCGGATGAGGGCACTCGCCCCCGGCAAGGTCGTGGTGGCCGGGGAGTACGCTGTGCTCGACGGGGCGCCGGCGCTGGTGGCGGCTGTGCCGATTGGTGTGGGCGCCCACGTAGCGGCCAGCGAGGCGCTGCAGATCCACACACCCCGCGGCGACGACCGCTTCGTGCGCGCCGCGCTGGGGGAGGTCGGGATCACCTCGGGCACCTGGACGTTCACCGACGAGGGCGCTGCTCACCTCGCCTCCAAGCCCGGGCTCGGCGGATCCGCGGCCGCCACGGTGGCCGCCGTCGCGCTGGCCCGCGCGGTCCAGGGTCAGGCCTTCGACGCGGTGCTCATCCAAGCCACAGCGACCCGCGTCCACCGCGCGGTGCAGGGCTCAGGCTCAGGCATCGACGTGGCCGCGAGCACCTGGGGCGGACTGCTTCGCTTCACGACCGACGGCAGCACACGACCCGTGAGTGGCCCGCGCCTGGTCGTGGCCTGGACCGGCACGTCGGCGAGCACGGGGCCTCGGGTGGCGCGCTACCTAGCATGGGCCGACCGGGCCGCGTTCGTGCGGGCCTCAGAGGCCGTGGTACTCGGCTTCGACGCCGACCCCGTGGGCGCGCTGGCCGAGAACGAGCGCCTGCTGCGGTCGATGGCCCAAGCCGCCGACGTGCCGTGGGCCACGCCCGAGCTCGACACCCTCACGCAACTGGCTGTGGCCGCAGGAGGTGCCGGGAAGCCGAGCGGCGCCGGCGGCGGCGACTGCCACGTCGCCGTGTTTGCGTCCGAGGACGCCGAGACCACCTACGTGTCGTCCCTCACGGCCGCCGGGTTCACCTTGCTCTGCCGCACCCTCGCTCCTGGCGTCGCCGTCACCGCCTGAGCTACGGTTCCGCTCCACCCCGAGGCGTGTGATGCACGAGGCCCCGTCCCGTCCGCCCACCTCGCGATGGGCGCTGCTGCCCGCGGCGGTGTTGGTGCTGCTGTCGATGTCGGGACACTCCCTCGGCGGAACGACCGCGGTGGACCTGCTGGTCATCGGCACCGCGATCGGCTGGCTCTGGGCGGGCCCGCGCGACCCCTGGGGACTCGCGGCCCTTACGACCGCGGGCATCGTGCGGGCCGCCACCTTTGTGCCCCACATCCACCTGCACGCCGGAAAGGCGTGGCAGCTCTTGGACGAGCCCTTCGTCGAGTCCGGCCCGGATCTACGCTATGGCGATGGCTGGGCCTCGGGGATCGACGTGCTGGGAACGGTGTTCCGCGGGAACCCCGACACGGTCCACCTCACCACCGCGCTGCTCACCGTCGTGGGCGCGTGGATGCTCTACGGCGTGGTGCGGCAGGTGATGGGCAGCGGGGTCACGGGCTGGTCGGCGGCTGTGGTGCTCAGCACCCTGCCGGGCTGGGTCGCGTTCGCCACCACCGAGGTGCGCACGGTCCAGAGCACCGTTCTGGCGATCAGCGCGGTGTACGCCCTCCACCTGCGCGGGCGGGCCGGGGCTTGGCTCGCGACCTGCGCCGTGGGCCTGCTGGCCCACACCCAGCCCCTGTCGATCGCCACAGCCGTGGCGCTGCTCGTGGGGGCCGCCAGCCTGGGTCGATGGGGCGTGGTGCAGGTCGGCGCCGTGCTCGTCGGCTGGCGCGCCGTGCAGCTCGGTGTGTACGCGGCGTCAGGGGGGAGCACCGGCGGCTCCCACCTCGATCTTCCCTTCTGGAACTTCGTGCAGTCCCACCCCTGGGGACCGGGTGCGCATCTCGTGCTGGCCGACCCCACGCGCACGCCCGTCGGCCTCGCGGGGATGGCCGCGCTGGGGGGCCTGCTCGCCCTGCGCAACCGCACCGCGCGGTGGTGGCTGCTGCCCATCGCCGTGGATCTCCTGCTCGCTCTGCCCCAGCCCCTGTTGCCCGACCGGCTGCGCTACCAGCTGCCCCTTCAGCTCTGGGCCGTGCTGCTCGCCACCTACGGCCTGTGGGCCCCGGGGCCGCTCGCGATGGTGCGTCGCTGGGGCGGCGTGCTGGCCATCGCGTTCACCTGGCGTGAGGTGGCACAGGCACCGTCCAAGCCGTGGGTGTGGGACGTCGAGTACCAGTTGGTGCGCCGCGCCACGCGCGATCTCCCGCCCGACGCCGTCGTGGCGGTCTCCCCTGCGGTCGACGTCGACGGCGCCTTCCTGAACTGGGCCAACCGCCGCAGCGTCGCGCGCTGGCAAGCGCAGCCTGACTGGGAGGGCGCTGACTGGGCTTGGCGCAGCGAGGTCGATGGCGACGCGCCTGTGCCTGCTGGATGGGTCGGACGGATCACCGAGCGCACGCGGGTGGAGCACCACGGCACGCCAGGGGTCGACCGCGACGAAGCCACCGTGGGCCTCTACCAGCGCGCCCCGTAGGTGTTGGCTACACCGGACGCCAGCGCCACCAAGCAACAGCCGCCACCACCGTGTAGACCGCCATCAGGCCAGCGTAGATCCACAGGTCGCGTGACGCATACAGGCCCACCGTCGCGGCGTCGATCACCACCCAGTACAGCCAGCTCGCGCGCACCTTACGGGTGGTGAGCAGCGTGGTCCACAGCGCGAACGTGGTGGTGAACGCGTCCAGCATCGGCCGCGCCGCATCCGTGAGCAGGTCCATCGTGCCGCCGAGCACCAGCGCTGCCGCCGTGGCCACCGAGCAGCCGACCACGTGCTGCCACAGCGCCACCTCCCGCACCGGGACGTCATCCTTGCGGCCGTGCCAGCCCAGCCAGCCCACCACGCCGAGCACCACGTAAGCGACGTTGAGCAGCGCCTCGCTGTAGAGCTGGGTGTTCACGAACAGCACCACCGACAACGCAGACCCCGCGATGCCGAACGGCCAGCACCACACGCTGGGACGCGCCGCCAGCAGGACGTACGCGATGCCCAAGGCCACGGTGACGATCTCGAGGAGGGTGGAGGGGCTCATGGTCGCTGCGTCTAGCGCGTCGGACAGTCCGACGGGGCCCGCTCCTGCACGAGCTTCGAAGCGATCCCCCACGGACGCGCAGCGCCGGCATCCATCCCCGCGACGAACGAGGTCTGCACGTCGCCAGGCCACCCCTCAAATCCCAGCGGACGCAGGCCCGTACCCAGCCGCCGCCCAAACGCCTCCCCCGCCGCTTCGCCCCACGCGGCGGAACACCCCGGTTGGAGGCCGGCGGGGTTGGGCCGCGGCATGCCCGATCGAGGCAGTCGCCGTCCGCAGGCGGACACACGCCGCCGCTCGGCCTCGGTGCCACACGAGAACGTCGCGAGCGCCTCACACGGCCGAGCCCATGCCTCACACGCCTGAGCGTCGGAGGGACCGCCCAACGGTCCGGTCGCGACAGCGCGCACATCGACGCAGGCTTCGTCCGCCGGCGAACAGCGCCACTGCGCCTCACGAAAGCCCGGCCGCACGGCATTGAGCGCCTGCCAGTCCCAGGACGGCGAGGTGGTGGTGAGGAGGTGGCTGGTGCTCAGCCCCCGCTGGATCAACACCATCCGGCCCTGCGTTCCCCCTGCAAGCAGCGCCATCAGCAAGACACAAGCCGCCGCCCTCAGCCCGCGCTGCCACAGCGCCAGCACGCCCACAGCCGCCGCGGTCCAGAGGCACAAGATCGCCGGCAGCAGGTAGCGCTGGTGCAGCAGGTTGAACGCAGCGTCTTCGTCAAGGCGAAACGGGCCCAGGGCCAGCGACAACAAACCCGCGACCCCGCCGAGCAGAAACACGCGCCCCGCCCGGTCGAGGCCGCCCGCCAGCGCGCCGATCGCCAGGCCCATCGCCGACGCTACAGCGCCGGCTGCACGATGGCCGTCCGCGTCGACGTCGAACAGCGCCATCCAGCGGTCGGCGGACAAGACCGTAGGGAGGGTGGTCAGGTCGAACCATTCGCCCCGCGGCGCACTGCTCACCGCCCACGGTGGAGCGCCTGCGACGGAACGCAGCACGACCAGCAGCATCGGCGCCACGGCAGGTGCCCACAGGGCCACACGATCACGCCCGCGCCAGTCGGAACTGAGCGCCGCCACCATGCCTACTCCCACCAGCGCCACGGGGGTGAAGCTCAAGGCCAGCGATCCCCACAACAACAGCCCGGCCAGCAGGGCCCGCCGCGCATCCCCTTCAGGGCCCCGCGCCACCAGCGCCAGCCCCACCAGCGCCACCGCTGTGGACTCGTAGTGGTTCAGCCATCCACGCCACGACGCGAACAGCACCACGGTAGGCGACAGGGTGGCCAGCAGGCCCAGGAGCCAGCCCCCCGCCCGTCCTGCCACCGTGAGACCCGCGTGCCAGAACGCCACCAGCCACGCCACCTGGAACGGCAGGAGCAGCAGCTTCCACACGACCACGTCGTCGCCGAACGCGAAGAACGCCGCGTTGGCGGCAAACATCCCGGCGTGACAGGCCCCGCAGTAGGGCTGGGGAACGAGGCCCAGCCACGAAGCAGGCGCGGTCATGTCGATCAGGCGCGCTGCGAGCGGCACCATGCCCTCTTCGGGGTCGATGCTGCCCACCTCCGGTGAGAGGAGGAGCACCCCCTGCACCACCAGGAACAGGGTGAGCAGCGCCGGGAAGTCGGTGGACGGGGGCGGTACCCGGGTCGCTCGGCGACCTGCCTCTGAACCCCCTTTCATCCGCCCCCGCCTACAGCACCAGAACTACCACGGGCGTACCATTCACCCGGCACAGCATCCTTGCACGTCCCTTTCGTGGCACGTGGCCCGTCAACATCGTACCTCGGAGCGCCCATCCACCCGGAGGCTCCTTTGCTGGCTCCCCACCGCATCGCCGTGATCCCAGGGGACGGAATCGGACCGGAGGTGATCGCCGAGGGCGTGCGCGTGCTCCAGCACCTCGCCGAGCGCAACGGGATTCCGCTCCAGCTCACCACCCTCGATCTGGGTGCGGAACGTTACCTCCGCGACGGTGCCACCCTGCCGGAGGCGGACTTCGTGTTCTTGCGCGACGAGGTCGACGCCATCCTGCTCGGCGCCCTCGGCGACCCGCGTGTGCCCTCCAACGTGCACGCGAAGGACATCCTCCTCGGCCTGCGCTTTCGCCTCGACCTCTACGTGAACTTTCGGCCGGTGCAGCTCTTGCACGCCCCGCTCTGCCCGCTGAAAGGCAAGGGCCCCGAAGACGTCGACATGATCGTGTTCCGCGAGAACACCGAGGGGCTCTACACGGGCATCGGCGGCCAGTTCAAGCGCGACACCGCCGACGAGGTGGCCATCGAGGCCGAGCTCAACACCCGCAAGGGCGTGGAGCGCATCGTGCGCGCGGCCTTCGCGTACGCCGCAGCCCACGGCCGTAGCAGCGTGTGCATGTCCGACAAGTCCAACGCGATGCGCCACGGCCACGACCTCTGGCAGCGCGTGTTCAAGGCGGTCGCCGCCGAGTACCCCGCGATTCGAGCGTTCCACCTCTACGTGGACGTGCTTGCGATGGAGATGGTGCGCGCGCCCGAGCGCTTCGAGGTGATCGTCACCAACAACCTGTTTGGCGACATCATCACCGATCTCGGAGCGGTGCTGCAGGGCGGCCTGGGCGTGGCAGGCTCGGCGAACCTCAACCCTGGAAAGCACGGCCTGTTTGAGCCCGTGCACGGCTCCGCCCCCGACATCGCAGGCCAGGGCAAAGCCAACCCCCTCGCCACCTTCCTCACCGTGGGGATGATGTTCGAGTACCTCGGCCACGCCCAGCTCAGCGACAAGCTCCGCGACGCCGTGCGGGGCTGCCTCGAAGCGGGCGAGACCACGCCGGAGCTGGGCGGCACGCTGTCCACCCGAGCCGTCACCGACGCGCTGCTCGCCCGCCTCTGATCGCGCTCAGAGCGCTTCGAAGATCACGGCGATGCCCTGGCCGCCGCCGATGCACGCCGCAGCGAGGCCGTAGCGCTCCTTACGACGACGCAGCTCGTGGATGATGGTGGCCGAGATGCGCGCGCCCGACGCCCCGAGCGGGTGGCCCAGCGCGATCGCGCCGCCGTTGACGTTGGTGATCGAGCGGTCGAGGCCCAGCACCTTCTCGACAGCGAGCACCTGGCTGCCGAAGGCCTCGTTGACCTCCACCAGCGCCATGTCGCCCAGACCCAGGCCCGTCTGCTCAAACGCACGACGCGCGGCCGGAACGGGCCCGATGCCCATCACCGTGGGATCGCAGCCGGACACGCCCCAGCCCACGAGGCGCGCGATCGGCGTGAGGCCCTTCGCTTCCGCCCACGCGGCATCCGCCACCACCAGCGAAGCCGCGCCGTCGCAGATGCCCGAGGCGTTGCCGGCCGTGACCGTGCCGTCCTTCTTGAACACCGGCGGGAGCTTCGCCAGGATCTCGGCGGTGGTCTGAGGACGCGCGTGCTCATCCACCATGAAGCTCACCGGGCCCTTGCGGGTCTTGAGCTCGATGGGCACGATCTCATCGTTGAACTTGCCCGCTGCCTGCGCCGCGGCCCACCGCTGCTGCGAGAGCAGCGCGTACGCATCGACCTCCTCGCGGGAGATGCCGTGGCGCTCGGCGAGGTTCTCGGCGGTGATCGCCATCGGCATGCCGGTGTAGCTGTCGGTGAGGGCATCCCAGAGGGTGTCGACCATCTTCGGCGCCTTGCCGAACTTCTGCCCTTCCCGCAGGCCCCACACCGCGTGCGGTGCCTGGCTCATCGACTCGGTGCCGCCCACGAGCACCACCTGCGCCTGACCCGTGAGGATCTGCTCGGCGCCCGAGATGAGGGCCTGAAAGCCCGAGCCGCACAGGCGGTTCAGGGTGAGCGCAGGAACGTGGTGGGGCGTGCCCGCCTTCAGCCCCACGTGGCGGGCGAGGTAGATCGCATCCGGGCTGGTCTGCTGCACGTTGCCATAGATGACGTGGTCGAGCTCGTCGGCCGACACCCCGGCGCGCTCCAAGGCCGCCGTGGCGGTGGGCACGGCGAGGTCGGTGGCCGAGAGGTCCTTGAGCGAGCCGGAGAGCGTGCCGAACGCGGTGCGGACGCCGGAGAGGATCACGAGGTCGCGATCACGGATGTCGAGGTGCTTCACGGGGGCTCCTGGGGTCGAAGGGAGGCCCCACTAACCCCATCGGTACAGCACGGATCGAGCCCGTGTGACGCACCGGGACGCCGCACCAGGGACCAGGGGTTAGAAGACCACGCTGGAGTGGCCCCGTTGACCCGCACCGACGACGTCATCTACGACTGGAACCAGCCGCCGGGCACGCCCTCGTCCCCGAAAGCGAAGCTCGAGCTGCACGACGAGACGCTGCGCGACGGCCTCCAGTCGCCCTCGGTCCGCGATCCTGCGATCCACAAGAAGGTGGAGATCCTTCAGCTCCTCGATGCTGTGGGCGTCGACTCCTGCGACCTGGGCCTTCCCGGGGCCGGCGATCGCGCCCGCGACGACATCCGCGCCCTCCTCCACACCATCCGAGACGACGGCCTGCGCATCCGTGCCTCCGTGGCCTGCCGCACCCACCCGGCCGACATCGAGCCCGCGATCACGCTCTCCCAAGAGACCGGCGTGCCCGTCGAAGCCATGATGTTCCTCGGCACCTCGCCGATCCGCCTCTACACGGAAGGCTGGACCGAAGATCGACTCGAAGCGCTCACCCGAGAGTCGATGCGCCAGGCGGTGCAAGGAGGCCTGCAGGCCACCTTCGTCACCGAAGACACCGTGCGCAGCAAGCCCTCCACCCTGGAGCGACTGTTTGCGGCCGCCATCGAAGAAGGGGCGACCTGCCTCGTGCTGTGCGACACCGTGGGCCACTGCACCCCCGAGGGCGTGCGCAACCTCCTGCGCTGGACGAACGCGCTGCTCACCCGCCTGGGCGTGAGCGACTCCGTGAGCATCGACTGGCACCAGCACAACGATCGCGGCCTCGCGCTGATCGACTCGCTCGCCTCAGTCGAAGCGGGGGCCCACCGCGTGCATGGCACGATCTTGGGCATCGGCGAGCGTGTGGGCAACACCAGCCTCGACCAGGTGATGGTGAACCTCAAGCTGTTGGGCCTCGACGACCGCGACCTCACGCGCCTCGACCGCCTCGTGCGCCTCGTCTCCGAAGCCACGGGCGTGGCGATCGACCCCCGCTACCCGGTGTTTGGCGAAGATGCGTTCCGTACCGGCACCGGCGTGCACGCGGCCGCGGTGATCAAGGCCCAGCGCAAAGGTGATGCCTGGCTCGCCGACCGCGTCTACTCGGCCGTGCCCGCGCAGTGGGTGGGCCGCCAGCAGGAGATCGGCATCGGGTTCATGTCGGGCGCCTCCAACGTGCGGTGGTGGCTGGAGCAGCGCGGCATCGAGCCCACCGAGGCCCGCGTCGACGCGATCCTCACGCGGGCCAAGGCCACGCAGGAGATGCTGTCCGAGGTCGAGCTGCTGCAGATCGCCTCGGCGGCGTGAGGCTCACAGATCGCTAAGGCTCACACGGCTCACGCGTCGCGTTCGTCCGCTTCCAGCCCCGCCCTCACGGCCTCACGACGGGCCACGAGCTCGGCGTCGTCGGCATCCCGCGCCAACCGCTTGCTGCGCAGCGAGAGGTTCTGGGCGGTGTGCACGAACATCAGCAGCCCTATCGACCACTGCAGCGCCGGGAAGGTGTTGAAGCTCGGCGTGCCGCCCGTGAGCACCCAGGTTCCCATGAGGAGCATCGCAAAGCACAGGCCGAAGAACACGACGTTCTTGCGCCACAGGGCATCGATGCGCATGATGAGCTGGTTGAAGCCCAGCAGGGCCACCACCGCGAACAGCGAGGCCGTGTCCAGCGTCATGAGGGCCCCAGCGCGAGGTTGTCGAGCAGACGCGTGCGGCCCACAGTGGCCGCCAGCACGGCACGCGCAGGACGATCGAGCACCGTGAGTGGCTGCAGATCGTCGGGGTCCACCACCTCGAGGTAGTCCACGGCGTCGACCTGCAGCAGGCCGCGCCCCACGCTCACAAGCCGGCTCACATCCTGCTCGCCCGCAGCCGCAGCGTCCCGCATGGCGCGCAGAGCGGCACTCAGCGACAGCGCCCGAAGGCGCTCCTGGGGCGAGAGGTACTTGTTGCGGCTGGAGAGCGCGAGGCCATCCTCGGCCCGCACCAGCGCGCCCGGCACGATCTGCACGGGCAGGGCGAGGTCGTCGACCATCTTTCGCAGCACCGTGAGCTGCTGGAAGTCCTTCTCGCCGAAGATGGCCAGATCGCAGCGTGTGAGCCCAAACAAGCGCGCGCACACCGTGGTGACGCCCTCAAAGTGCACCGGGCGTGAGGCGCCACAGAGGTGCTCCGTGAGCCGGCTCACGCGCACCCGGGTGCTGAAGCCCTCGGGATACATCGCCGCCACCGACGGCAAGAACACGGCATCCACGCCGTGAGCCTCACACAGCGCGAGATCCCCCGCTTCGTCACGGGGGTAGCGGTCGAGATCTTCGCCGGCCCCGAACTGCAGCGGGTTCACGAAGATGCTCACCACCAGTGCCTCGCACTGCGGACGCAGCGCATCCATCAGCGATGCGTGCCCGGCGTGTAAGAAACCCATTGTGGGCACGAGCCCCACCCGGTGCGCCTGGGCCTGTCGGGCGCGCGACCAGGCCAGCATCAACTCGGGGGTGGTGAGCACGTCCATCGTCAGGTCTCGGTGCCGGACGACTTGCGCCCAAAGCTGTGGGCCGGGCTCGGAAACGCACCCGACCGGACCTCTTCGGCATACGCCGCGAACGCCGCGGTGATCACGCCGTGCAGCGAGGCATAGTGCTTCACGAACTTGGGTGAGAAGCCGTTGTCCATCCCCAGAAGATCGGTGCACACCAGCACCTGCCCATCGTTGTGCACACCCGCCCCGATGCCGATGGTGGGAACGCCCACCGCCGCCGTGATCTCGCCCGCCAGATCCGCGGGCAGGCCCTCCAGCACGATGGCGTAGGCGCCTGCCTGGACGACCGCCAGTGCATCCGCCATCACCCGCTCGCCCGCCGCCTCCGTGGTGCCCTGCACCCGAAAGCCGCCCATCGCGTGCACGGACTGCGGCGTGAGCCCTACGTGGCCCATCACCGGGATGCCCGCCTCCACGCAGCGACGGATCGCCTCGGCCGAGCGCTCGCCACCCTCCAGCTTCACCGACTGAGCCCCGCCCTCCTTGAGCAGCCGACCCGCCGAGACCAGCGCCTGCTCCGGGCTCACTTGGTAGGACAGAAACGGTAGATCCGTGCACTGGTGGGCCCGCGTGAGCCCACGGCTCACGCACCGGCTGTGGTAGATCATCTCGTCGAGCGTCACCGGCAGCGTGTCGGCGTGGCCCTGCACCACCATGCCCAGCGAGTCGCCCACGAGGACGACATCCACCCCGGCCTCATCCGCCAGGCGTGCCATCATCACGTCGTAAGCCGTGACCATCACGAGCTTGCGGCCCGCGTCGTAGGTCTTGCGCAGCTCGGCGATGGTCGCACGCGGCATCGGCTCACCTCGGCCGGCGCACCTAACCGGTCGGAATCCCGATGGGCGCTCAGCGTCCGGTGAACAGATCGGGCTGGAGCGCTGATCCCCGCTCGCTCGACGTGGGACCGGCCAGCGCACCGTCGATGCGATCGAGGATGTGCTGGAGGCCCTCGGGGGTGCGGGTGTCGATGGCGGCGCTGTCGATGCGGACCACGGGGCAGCGGTTCCAGCCCGACCAGAGGCGATCGTAACGACGCGCCAGATCGTCGAGGTAGCGCCGATCGATGTGCTCCTCGCCCGCGATGCCCCGCTCCTTCACCCGCGCCAGCAGCAACGAGACCGGCGCATCGAGCGCCACCACGAGGTCGGGCGTGGGCACCAAGGCTCCCAGGCTCGCCGCCAGACGATCGTAGAGCTCCAGCTCGGCGGGTGCCAGCGTCTTCTCGGCGAACAACCGGTCCTTCTCGAACAGGTAGTCGGAGACCACCCACTCAGCGAACAGGGAGTGCTGACGCACCGTGTCTTGCTGGCGAAAGCGGGTGAGCAAGAAGTACATCTGCACGGGCAGCGCGTAGCGCACGGGGTCCCGGTAGAACGCCTCTAGGAACGGGTTGTCTTCGTGGGGCTCGAGCACCAGCTCGGCGGAGCGCGCCTGCGCCAGCCGCCGGCACAGCGTGGTCTTGCCCACGCCGATGAGGCCCTCCACCACCACGAAGCGCCGCATCGCTCAGCCCTCCGGGTCGTCGACGGGGGCGCGCACCCCGTAGCGCTGCATCTGGTACGAGACGTGCGGGCGCCGAATGTCCAGCGCGATGCCCGTGAGCGTACGGTTCCACCCGTGGACCTCGAGCACCTGACGCAGGTACTCACCGAGCATCAGGTCTTTCGCGTCCTCCCACCTGAGGACCACGCCGAAGCGGTCCACGCCCACCCGACGCTCGGTGCGCTTGGCCCCCAGCACGTGGCGTGCAGCGGCCTCCGAGATGGGGCCATCCCTCGACGAGGCTGCGGCGAGCCGCTCCACAGCTTCTTGAAGCTGGAGCAGGTTGCCCGGCCAGGGCTGCGATGCCAGGAACGCAGCCGCCTCCTCGGTGAGCCCCGGCCACAGGTAGAGCCCTGCGCTCTCGGCCACCTCCCCGAAGTGCTCCGCGAGCAGCGGAACGTCGGCCGCACGATCGGCCAGTGAGGGCAGCGTGACCGAACCGGAGATCGCGGCGAGCAGGTCGCGGTGGTGGGGCACGGAGCGATCCAGGCCCGAGCCCGCGAAGGTGGCGACCACCCGCACGGCAGGAGCTTCGCCATCCAGCGTGCGCTCGAACAGCGGCAGCACCCGCGCCAGCACCGGCTTCGACAGCCGATCCAGGTCATCGAGCACCAGCGTACCGCCCCGGGCGCGTGCGAGCTGGCCGCTGCCCTCCACCGTCCCGAGCACTTCATCGGCTGTGGAGCGATCCAACAGCGCACCACACGCCACACGAACGAGCGGCTGGCGCGCACGCGGCGATGCCTGGTGGATCGCCGCTGCAAGCGCCGATCGGCCAGTTGCGGGTGCACCGAACACGATCGCGGAGCCGGGCAGATCGGCCAGGCGCACGGCCGTCTCCAGCACCTTGGCGAAGGCCGGACTCTTCCCGACCAAGCCTGCAAAACGACCGCCGTGCCGCCAGGGCGAGGTGGGGTCACTCGGATCCGCGATGGCCCCTTGTCGCAGGCTCCTGCGCAGCGCCGGCCCCACCACGCCGACCAGCTCGGTGATGCGAACCACATCGAGACCGGTGAAGCTGCCGCCGCCTTCACGATCTTGGAGGTACAGCACGCCCAGCACGCCCTGGAGCGGGACGCACAGCGCCGACTGCAGGTTGCCGAACACCACACTAGGACCCGTGGCGTACGTAGGGTGCCCCGAGAGACTCGCGACGTGGGCGGCCCGTCCAGACGCCAGCGTGTCGTGAATCACGCGCTGGCTGAAGCCGGAGTCGATGTTCACCTGCCACAGCGGCGCGTCTCCTGGTGCCCAGGCGTCGGAGTAGACCGCCACAAGGCCACGTGTGGCGTTGGCCGAGCGCACGGCCACCTCGAGGATCGTCGAGAGCATCGCCTTGGGGTCGACGCTCTCCTCGCGCAGGAGCAGCGATCGATACAGGTCGCGCTCTCGCCCCACCCGCTCCAGTTCGCTGTTGTCGCCCATCGTCCCCCCAGTGTCTGCGTCAGCCGACGTGGCCCCGCCAAGCGTGCGCGATCGCGTCCACGCCAACCCGAGCCACGACCCCGCCGCCCACACCTCGTACCACGAGCGACGGTTCGGCCGAAACCTCCCCCACGCGAGCGATCGGCTGCCCGGCCAGCGCAGCGAGGAAGTCCGCCTCTTGCGACGGGGCGACCTCCACGAGCCAGCGGGTGAGCGACTCTGAGAACGCCACGGCCACATCGGTGCGCCCATCCCCTTCGAAGGGCACGGCACCCAGATCGATCGTCGCCCCGAGCCGACCTCCGAGCGCCATCTCGGCGGCCGCCAGGATCACGCCGCCCTCCGAGAGGTCGTGCACCGCAGAGACGTGCCCACCCTTGATCGCCTGGTGCAGCGCACGACCCAGCGTGAGGCCGCTGACGCGCGGCTGCGGCAGGTTGGCGCCCAGATGGCCGTGCCGCTCGTACAGCGCCGAGCCGCCCAGCTCATTCGCCGTGCTGCCCACCAGGTAGAGGGGGTTGCCCGGACGCTTCAGGTCGGACGTGGCTGTGAAGTCGACATCGGGCACAATCGCCAGCACCGAGATCAGCAGCGTGCCCGGGATGGCGTGCTTCTGGCCATCTGCGCCGGTGTACTCGTTGTTGAGGCTGTCCTTCCCCGAGATGTAGGGGGCCTGGAACGCCACGGCGGCGTCGTAGCAGCCTCGTGCGCAGCGCACGAGGCCGGCGAGGCGATCGGGCAGGTTCGGGTTGCCCCAGCAGAAGTTGTCGAGCAGGGCGAGCTGGTCAGGGTCGGCACCCACGGCCACAGCGTTGCGCACCGCCTCGTCCACCACCGCCCACGCCATGCCGTAGGGGTCGAGCTTGCCGTAGGTGGGGCGAATGCCGGCCGAGATCGCCACGCCCTTGCCGCCGGCCTTCCCGGTGGCCAGCACCACGTCGAGCGGACGCAGCACCGCGGCGTCGGCCGGACCGTCGTTCTTCGCGCCCACGAAGGGCTTCACGATCGTGCCGCCCTGCACCTCGTGGTCGTAGCTGCGCACCACATCTTCTTTGCTGCGCACATTGGGCGTGGCGAGCAGGGCCAGCAGCTCGGCGCCGAGGTCGAGCGCGCCCAGGTTCGGCTCCGAGAGCTGCGGCGTGCGCCACACGGCCTTGAGCTCACGCTGGGGGATGCCCTCGTGCAGCATGTGCATCGAGAGGTTGGCCACGACGGTGTCTTCGAAGGTGAGCAGCAGCCGGCCATCCCCGGTGAACGTGCCGAGCGCCGTGCCTTCCACCTGGTGGCGTGCGCAGATCGCCTGCAAGCGCGGCCAGTGCGCAGGCGGCACAGCAAGCACCATCCGCTCCTGGGCCTCAGAGAGCCAGATCTCCCACGGCCGCAGGCCCGGGTACTTCAGCGGCACACGCTCCAGGTGGATGCGCGCGCCCAACTCGGCCGCCATCTCGCCGATGGCCGACGAGAGCCCGCCCGCGCCGCAGTCCGTGATCGCCGTGTAGAGGCCCTCATCGCGCGCCACGAGGATGGCTTCCAGCGCCTGCTTCTCGTGGATCGCGTGGCCGATCTGCACGCTGGCCCCGGCGATGTCGGAGGTCTCGACATCCATCTCCATCGACGAGAAGGTGGCCCCGCGCAGGCCATCGCGACCCGTGCGACCGCCCAGGGTGACCACCAGGTCGCCGGGCTGAGGATCCCGCTTGTGGCTGCCCGCGGGCAGCACACCCACGCAGCCGCAGTAGACCAGGGGGTTCGCCGTGTAGCCGCGGTCGTAGAGGATCGCGCCGTTCACCGTGGGGATGCCCATCTTGTTGCCGTAGTCGCCCACGCCCGCCACGACGCCGGACGCCACACGCTGGGGGTGGAGCACACCCTCGGGCAGGTCGGCCACAGCCAGATCCGGAGGACCAAAGCACAGCACGTCGGTGGTGGCGATGGGGCGTGCGGAGACACCCATCACATCGCGGATCACACCACCCACGCCCGTGTTGGCGCCTCCGAAGGGCTCCAGCGCCGAGGGGTGGTTGTGGGTCTCGGCCTTGAACGCGAGGTCCCAGCCCTCTTCGAAGCCCACGATGCCCGCGTTGTCGACGAACACGGACTTCAGCCACGGCGTGCTCGACACCTTCGTGGCGGCCGCGATGTAGGTCTTGAACATCGAGTCGACCACCGAGTGGACGCCGTCTTCATCGAGCTCGATGCGTGCCTTGAACGTCTTGTGCACACAGTGCTCGGACCAGGTCTGCGCGAACATCTCCAGCTCGGCGTCGGTGGGGTCACGCGCTTCGGCCTCGTAGGAGGCCTGGATGGCGCGCAGCTCGCGCACGTCGAGCGACAGGCGGCGCTCCTTCGACAGCGCGGCCAGCGCAGCGTCATCGAGTCCACGCAGAGGAATGATGTCGACCGTGCGGTCGGCGGCCGTTCCGCGCACAAACGGAGGCACCACACAGGCATCGAGGGTCCAGCTCTCCACCACTTCGTTGGCCAGGGCCTGGCCGGCGAGGCGGTTCAGCGAGGCCGGAGGGAAGGTGCCGCGCAGGCGGTACTGCGTGCCGGTGGCTGCGCCCTCCAGCGCCTTGATGCCGAGCGCGTGCGAGGAGGCCAAGAGGCTCTCGGCTTCGGAGTCGGTGGTGCCGGGCAGCGGAGCCACCTCCACCACCGACACCCCACCGGCTCCATCGAGCGACCCCGCCGCGCCGGGGGCCAGCGTGGTGACGGTGGCCGATGCCACAACCGGATCCAGCAGCACCTTGGCCACGATGCGGTCCACATCGGTCGCGGTGAGCGCGTCGCCGCGCAAGAAGAACAGGTCGCGCACCTCCACAGCCTCCACGCCGGGCACACCCACCAGCGCGGCCTGGTGCAGGACCTCGGCACCGCGGGCGTCGAACAGCTCGGGACGGGGGACGATCTCGACGCGAACGATCATGGTCGGCTCCGACAGGCGCGTGGCCAGCCGGACTAGCCCGTTGCGCCCCCCTCGATCCACGCCGGATCGGGGGTCTTCGTGGGGTTCGTTCCTCGTCGGAGGCAGCGGTTGTCGATACGCTCGCCCAGCGCGAGGTGGTCGTGGTCGTTGGGTGGTTGTGGATGGCGGTGGCCCTGGCCGACTGCCCCGTGGATCAACGACCCGAGGCCTATGAGGTGCAACCGGACGCCTCGGAAGAAGACGTCCCGGGTCGGCCCGTGCTGGTCGACATCGGGTTCTCGGTGCAGATCGCGGGCGGTGGGTGCGAAGACTGCGCCGATGCCTTGCTGATCGACCTCGACCTGGGCGGCACCGAGAACGGCCTGGCGGCCGACGAGGTGGGCTACCTGTTGAAGGTCATCGACGGTGCGCTGCCCGAGGAGGTGGTGCTGCCCGAGACCCCATTCCAGGGGCCCGCGGCGAGCTTCGTGTACCTGCTGGAGCGCAGCACGCTGGGCGAAGACCTCGCTGTGCAGATCGAGCTGCGTGCGGTCAGTGCGAGCGGCGTGGTGTCGCAGCAGAGCTTGGTGGTGGATGTGCGGGCCGAAGGGGCTCCACCCATCGCGCTCGGGTGCAGCCAAGTTCCGGCACCGGGGGGCTCGGCCGCCGCGTGCGTGGCGCTGGCCCTCTACGCCGGTCGACGCAGGCTTCAGCCGAGGAGCTGAGCGCCCACCCGCCAGGTCATCCCGAGCGCTACGCCCACCGAGAGCGCCGCACCCAGCGCGAGCGCAAGCGGAGCGAAGGGCATGGTGTCGTCGTCGTCGGACTCAGCGGCGATGGCCATGGACGTGCGCATCAGGCCCGTTCCGAACGCCGCGAGGCCCCCGAGGATCGGGAGCAGCCCCAACGCTACGCCGAGGTCGTGAAGGGCCGGGTCGTCGATGACGCCAAACGCGGCAGCCCAGCACAGCGGGCTCAGGGCAAGCCAGGGCTGGAGCAGACGCAGCTCGGTGCCCAGCCGGGGCCCCCAGGCCATCCCGCCAGCAGCCGACGCAGCAGCCGGAGCGCCCGCATGCACGGCCACGCGGGAGAAGATCACGCAGGCGATCCCTGCCCCCAGCACCAGCGCTTCCATGACGGCGTCTCCGTACAGCATCGAGAGCAACATCGGCACCTGCGGGGAGAAGTTGAGTCCGACGGGGGACGAACGTCAGACGGATGGCGTCTTGCGCATCTTACGGCACGCCTTGTCGCCCCGTCCTTCACGAATCGTACGGGGTCGAACACTGTCGGCAACGCCGCTCGGGTTGTCGCGATCGGTCATCCAGCGCGCCGGTAGCCTCGGTGGATCCTAGGACGGCCTTCTTCCCCCGAGGACCTCATGCCCGCTGCCCTGAACGTGCTCGCGATCTCTGGAAGCCTCCGGGCCGGCAGCTACAACACGGCCCTGCTCCGAGCCGCTCAGGCAGCGAGTCCTGCTCACTGGGCGTGGAGCTGGCACGACCTGCGGCCTCTGCCGTTCTTCGATGGAGACGTGGAGGCTGCTGGCGCACCGCCCGCGGTCCAGGCGCTCTGGGAGGCCGCACGCGGAGCCGATCTGCTGGTGGTCGCAACGCCCGAGTACAACCACGGGCCGTCCGGCGTGCTGAAGAACGCAATCGACTGGGCCTCTCGCGCTAAGCCCAGCGTGCTGCGCCACAAGCCCGTGCTGCTGATGGGCGCGTCCACGGGCGCGATGGGCACCTCCAGGGCGCAGGTTCAGCTCCGGGAGAACCTCGCTGCCAACGCGGCCGCCGTGATGACCGGCACCGACGTGCTCGTGGCCCGCGCCCAAGAACGCTTCGACGCCGAGGGGCGCCTCACCGACGAAGCCACGGCCGGCTTCCTGGCCAAGGTGCTCGTTGACGCCGAGGCCTGGGCCGCTCGGTTCCGCTGACCCGCGCGACCTCGACCCCCACGGGACGTCGAGGTCAGTGGCGGAAGTGGCGGGTTCCCGTGAACACCATGGCCACGCCCGCCGCATCGGCCGCCGCGATCACCTCGGGATCGCGGATGCTGCCGCCCGGCTGAACGAACGCCGTCACGCCGGCGCGCACGGCTTCTTCGAGGCCGTCGGCGAACGGGAAGAACGCATCGGAGGCGCAGACCGATCCGGCGGCGTGCTCCCCGGCACGCCACGCCGCGATGCGCACGGAGTCGACGCGGTTCATCTGACCCGCACCCACCCCCACCGTGGCCCCGCCCTTCGCGAACACGATCGCGTTGGACTTCACGTGCTTGCACACGGTCTCTGCCAGCGCGAGGTCCGCCCGCTCGGACTCGGACGGCGCGCGCTTCGTCACCACCTGCCAGGTGGAGGGCTGAGCCCCCACGTCGTCGACCGTCTGCACGAGCAGACCGCCGTGGACCTCACGCACCGAGAGGATGGGCGGCTTCGCTGCGCCGGTGAAGCGCATCACGCGGCAGCCGGGCTTCTTACGCGCGAGCAGGTCGAGCGCGCCTTGGGTGAACGACGGCGCCGCGATCACCTCCACGAACAGCTTGCCCATGCGCTCCACGAAGGCCTCGTCGAGGGCGCGGTTCACCGCGATGATGCCGCCGAACGCGCTCACCGGATCGCACGCGAGCGCGCGGTCGAAGGCGGTGATCAGGTCGTCGCCCACAGCGAAGCCCGAGGGATTCATGTGCTTGATGATCGCCACCGCAGGACCTTGCACCTCCTGCGGCATCGCCCAGGCAGCCTCGAGGTCCATGATGTTGTTGTACGAGAGCTCCTTCTCCCCACCCACCTTCTCGAAGGCCTGCGCCGCGCCTTCGAAGCGGTAGAGCGCGGCAGACTGGTGGCTGTTCTCGCCATAGCGGAGCGTCTCTACGCGGGTGGCGCGCAGCGCGAGCACCTCGGGGAGGGCCACGGGACCCTCCACCTGGGCCCCGAGCCAGCCGGAGATCGCCGTGTCGTAGGTGGCCGTGTGGCGAAAGGCCTTCAGCGCGAGGCTGCGCCGGAAGGCGAGATCGGCACCGTTGGACTGCAAGGCCGCCACCACCGCACCGTAGTCGGCCGGGTCGCAGACCACGGCCACCGACTCGAAGTTCTTGGCGGCCGCGCGCAGCAGGGTGACGCCGCCGATGTCGATCTCTTCGATGGCTTGGGCCTCGGTGACTCCTGCCTTCGCGACGGTGGCCTCGAACGCGTAGAGGTTGCACACCACCACATCGACCGCGCCGATGCCGTGGTGGGCGAGCTCAGCGAGGTGCTCCGGCGTGCGCCGCGCGAGGATGCCACCGTGCACGGCCGGGTGCAGGGTCTTCACCCGACCGCCCAGGATCTCGGGGTGGCCCGTGATGTCGTCCACCTGGGTGACCGGCAGGCCTGCATCGGCCAGAGCGCGGGCCGAGCCTCCG
Organism: uncultured Enterobacteriaceae bacterium; assembly: GCA_964396405.1. Taxonomy (GTDB): domain Bacteria; phylum Myxococcota_A; class UBA796; order UBA796; genus JACKEO01. The sequence goes on along the minus strand of CAYNFK010000043.1, from coordinate 10,163 downwards.
GAAGCGACCAGCTCGAAGTCGAGCGCGAGCAGGGAGCGACCGAGGTCGACGAGTCCGGTCTTGTCGGAGACCGAGAGGATGGCGCGGCGGGACATGGGGTCTCCAACGGGGAGGCGCGGGTAACCGAGCGGGGTGCGGCTATCGACGACAAAGGCAGCGGATCCAGCGCGCGAAGCGCTCGGGACGTCCTTCCCACTTTCTTGTGTGACATTGTTTACTGTCACAGTTAGTGATGGGCCATCCTGCAACGACGATGTTCGCACGCTGGAACCTGGAGCCGACGATGAACGCCACGCTGCCCCCCGCCGCCCTCGATCCCCGCACACTGCCCGAGACCGAGCGCATGCGCAGCTTCGCGCTGGCCCTGGATGCGATTCGAAAGCGCGAAGAAGAGCAGGTTGGGGAGGAAGACCTCGCGTGGATCCGCAAGGTCGACCGGTTCTCGCGGAGCATGGAGGTGGTGGGACGCACCCTGATCCACATCTCGTTCGAGCCGATCACGTTCGGCGTCGGCGTGGGTGCGCTCTGGCTGCACAAGCAGCTCCAGGCCACCGAGGTGGGTCACACCGTGCTGCACGGTGCTTTCGATCGCATCGAAGGCGACCACGGCTTTCGCTCCGAGACCTGGTGGTGGGAGGTCCCCATCGATGAGGAGGCCTGGAAGGAAGGCCACAACCTCCGGCACCACCAGCACACGAACGTGGCGGGCAAGGACCCCGACATCCACTTCGGCCCCGTGCGCCTCACGGAGCAGACGCCCTACGACAGCGAGCGGCACGCCCACCAGCTCCCGTTCTCGATGTTCGTGCTGTTCCCCAACTTCGGCGTCACGATGAACGCCCACTTCACCGGCCTCACCGACTTCTACGTGGGCAACGGTCGGGCCGATCGCTTCGACTTCTTGCCCGACGACTCCTGGCCCAGCGTGCGGCGTGCCCACGTGCGCGCCTGGCGCAAGTACATCCCCTACTTCGCGAAGGAGTACGTGCTGTTCCCCGCCATCGCCGGGCCCTTCTTCTGGAAGGTGCTGCTGGGGAACTGGCTCTCGGAGACGATGCGCGACGTGTACACCGCCGCCACGATCTACTGTGGCCACATCGGCGAGGAGGTGGCGAACTACCCCGAGGGCCACCGCGCCAGCGGCAAGGGCGACTGGTACCGGATGCAGGTGGAAGCGAGCCACAACTTCGAGGTCCCGCGGCCCATCTCCATCCTCTGCGGCGCGCTGGATCGTCAGATCGAGCACCACCTGTTCCCGCGCCTCTCCACCGAGCGCATCCGGCGCGTGGCACCCGAGGTGCGCGCGATCTGCGAGGCGCACGGCGTGCGGTACAAGACGGGAAGCTGGGGCACCGTCCTGAAGGCAGCGCTGGCGCAGATCGCGCGGCTGTCGAAGCCCACGGCCGCTGAGGCCGCTTCGGCCGAAGCGGTCGAGGGTGTCCGTGCAGGGGCCTGACATCGGCGCTACGCTCGGGCCGAACCCCCAGGATCCCCCCATGTCCGAGCCCGAGAGCGGCACCGCGTTCACGATCGACGAGCTCGCGGCGTCCACGGGCGTGCCGAGCCGCACGATCCGATTCTACCAGGCCCAAGGCGCGCTCCAGGCCCCGGAGATCCGTGGCCGCAAGGCGTTCTACACGCCCGTGCACATCGACCGGCTCAAGCTGATCGGAGAGCTTCAGGACCGCGGTCTCCGCATTCGTGCGATCCGCGAGCTGGTGGCCCGTCTCGACAAGGGTGAGCTGGCGATCGACGAGTGGCTGGGCCTGGAGGCCCGCCTCGCAGAGCGCTGGCATGACGATGAGCCTGTGCTCTACGACGAGACCGAGCTGCAGACGCTCCTGGCCGGTCGCCGCCCAGGGCTGGGTGCAGACCTCGTGCGCTTGGGCTTCTTGGAGCGTAAGGGCCGGTCCGCGATCGCACCCAGCCCCCACCTGCTCCAGGCGGCGCTCAAGCTGGTGGACGGGGGCATCGACCCCAGCGTCACCCGCGCGGCTGCCGATCTCGCGCGCAAGCACGTCGGGCGCCTCGCCGAGGAGCTGCTCGCGCTCTACGTGAAGCACGCGGGAGACGGGTTCGGTGCCTCCGACTCGGGCGTGGACCTGGGCGAAGCGTTCGCCACCGTGAGGCCTGTCGCACTCGACACGGTCCAGCGGGTGTTTGCCCAAGAGATGGAGCGCGTGCTGGGCGAGCTTGTGGCATCGGGTGCCGCCGCCAAGGTGGCGCGCAAGAAGCGCTGATCGACGCGCCCGAGGCGCCAAAGCATCGGGCGATCTAGCTGTCGCCCACGGTGCCTTCGCCCGACAGCGCCACGAGCACGTCCACGATGAGTCCGTGCTCCGCAGCGTGCATGCGCTCGGCGAACGCCTCCAGGGACTCGCCCGGCCGCAGGGCCACCTCCACCTTGGCGAGCGGGGGCCCGGCGTCCACCTCCGGCACGACATGGTGCACCATCAGCCCCGTGCGGATGCGCACACCTGCCTGCCCTTCTTCCCAGGCGCGCACGAGGCTGTCCTTGCCGGGAAGCTCACCCGGGAGCGCCGGGTGCAGGTTGATGACCCGCTCAGGGAAAGCGTCCAGGAAGGCGGAGGACAGCACGTGCATCCACCCCAAGCACACCACCCAGTCGGGCTCGAAGGTGCCGACAAGGCGGGCCAGATCGGCGTCGTAGCCTTCACGCGTTCCGCCGCCTTCGAGGTGGGCCTTGAGCGGCACCCAAGCGGTGGACACCTCGGCCTCGTCCGCGCGCCGAAGCGCGCCTGCGCCCTGACGCTGGCTCACCACACAGCGCAGCTCGGCGCGTAGCTTTCCGCTGCCGATGGCGTCGAGCACGGCCTGGAGGTTGGTGCCCTCGCCGGAGGCCAGGACGACCAGCTTCATCCGATGAAGCGCACAGGCGGATGATCGCCGCGCTCGGTGACCTCACCGATGGTCCACGGCGTGGTGCCCATGGCGACGAGCGCGGCCCGCGCAGCATCCGCCGCCGCAGGGCGCACCACCACAAGCATGCCGATGCCGCAGTTGAACACGAGGCGCATCTCGGCGTCGGGGACCGCGCCCGACTCCTGCAGGAGGCGGAACAGCGGGGGCAGCTCCCAGCTTCCTTCGTGGAACACAAACCCGGCGTTGGCCGGCAGCACGCGAGGTGGGTTGTCGATGAGCCCGCCGCCCGTGATGTGAGCGAGCCCCTCGATGGAGATCCCCGCGGCCCACAGCGCGCGGACCTCGGGCAGGTAGCTGCGATGCGGCACGAGCAACGCGTCGCCAAGGCTGCGGCCGCCCAGCGCCTCCACGGGCGCCTCCCAGTCACGACCCGCGAGGATGCGGCGCGCCAGGCTGAACCCGTTCGTGTGCAGGCCGTCGGAAGGGAGCGCGAGCACCACGTCGCCGGGCTGGATGCGGCTGCCGTCGATGAGGCGCGGACGGTCGACCACGCCCACGATCGTGCCCACGATGTCGAACTCACCCGGTGCGTACACGCCCGGCATCTCGGCCGTCTCGCCGCCCAACAGCGCACAGCCGCCGGCCTCACAGGCCTTGGCCGCACCGCCCACGATCGCGGCCACCACGCCGGGATCGAGCTTCGGGAACGCCACGTAGTCCATGAAGAACAGCGGCTCGGCACCCTGCACCAGGATGTCGTCGATGCAGTGGTTGACGATGTCCTGGCCCACCGAGTCGAAGCGACCCAGCGCTGCGGCCACCTTGGTCTTCGTGCCCACGCCATCCGTGGAGGCCACCAGGATCGGATCGACCATGTCCTTCATGAACGCAGCCGAGTAGAGCCCGCCGAAGGAGCCCAGGCCCCCGAGCACGCGCGGGCCATGGGTGCGCTCCACGGCGGCCTTCATGCGGCGCACCGCCTCCGTGCCCGCTGCGATGTCGACACCCGCGTCCTTGTAGAGTCCACCGCTCACGCCTGCCTCCCGGCGCCCAGCGCCCGATGCCCAATGTCCAAACGTTTCTGCAGGCCCTCGAACACGATGTGTGCGATCCCGCTGTAGGCCCGATCCACCGCCGAGCGCAGATCCGGGCCCACACCCGTGACCGCCAGCACCCGACCGCCCGCTGTGTGCACGCCGGCGTGATCGCGCTGCGTGCCTGCGTGAAACACCACCACGCCCGGCACGGCACCCGCGGCGTCGAGCCCCGTGATGACATCACCCTTGTGGGCCGATGCCGGGTAGCCCGCCGACGCCGCAACCACGGTGGCCGCGCTGCCAGCGTGCCACGCGACGTCGAGCGCTGCGAGCCGGCCATCGGCCACGGCACAGGCCACGTCGTAGAGATCGGTCTTGAGCAGCGGCAGCAGCACCTGCGTCTCGGGATCGCCAAAGCGCGTGTTGTACTCCAGCACCTTCGGACCCTCGGCGGTCATCATCAGGCCGGCGTAGAGCACGCCCTGGAACGGGGTGCCCTGCGCCACCATCCACTGCAAGATCGGCAGGATCGTGGTCTCGGCCAGCGCGCGCTCCCGGCCCTCGGCGATCGGCGCGGGCGCGTAGGCCCCCATGCCGCCGGTGTTCGGACCCTGATCGCCGTCGAAGATGCGCTTGTGGTCTTGGGCCGCAGGCATCACGACGAAGTCGGTGCCGTCGCAGAACGCGAGCAGGCTGGCCTCTTCGCCCACCAAGCGCTCCTCGAGCACGATCTCGTCGGCCGCCGCGCCCAGCCCGGCCTGCCGAAGCTCGCGGATCGCTGCCGCCGCCTCGGCCTTCGACTCGGGCACCACCACGCCCTTTCCGGCCGCGAGCCCGCTTGCTTTCACCACCACGTCGAACGGGCAGGCATCGAGCCAGGCCAGCGCGGCGTCCACATCGGTGAACCGCGCCCAGCGCCCCGTGGGCACACCGGCTTCATCCATCACGGCCTTCGAGAAAGCCTTGCTGCCTTCGAGACGCGCGGCGGCGGCCACAGGCCCGAACACACGCAGGCCAGCCGCCTTGCAGGCATCCACGAGGCCATCCACGAGCGGCTGCTCGGGGCCCACAAACACCAGCGACACCTGCTCGGCCAGGGCCAGCGCCACCAAGCCCGGCACATCGGACGCTGAGACCGGCACGTTTCGCGCGCAGCCCGCGGTGCCGCCATTGCCCGGCGCCACGATCACCTCGGACACCTTCGGCGACTGCGACAGCTTCCACGCGATGGCGTGCTCTCGCCCGCCGTTGCCCACCACCAGGACCTTGCTCACGCGCTCTCCCGCCCGGGACGCCGACGACCGTCGAGCCGCTCCTTCGCGCCACCGTCGAGCAGGTGCGACACCTCCACCGGGTAGTTGCCCGAGAAGCACGCATCGCAGTGACCACCTGAGTTGGTGGCGCCCACACGAATCGCTTTGTGCATGCCCTCACTGGAGAGGTACTTCAGCGAGTCGGCACCGACGTGCGCGCAGATCGCCTCCTCGTCGTGGGTGGTGGCGATCAGCTCGGCGTGCGTGGCCAGATCCACCCCCATGAAGCACGGGTGCGCAACGGGCGGCGACGCGATCCGCACGTGGACCTCGGACGCTCCGCCGGCTTCGCGCACGAGGCGCACCAGCGGACCCATGGTGGTGCCGCGCACGATGCTGTCGTCGACCAGCACCACGCGCCGGCCTTCCAGGTTCTCTCGCAGGGCGTTGAACTTCAGGCGCACCTGGTTCTTGCGCATGCGCTCGGAGGGCTGGATGAACGTGCGGCCGATGTAGCGGTTCTTGATCAGCCCCTCGGTGTACGGGAGCCTGGATTCCTGGGCAAAGGCCATCGCCGCCGCGAGGCTGGAGTCGGGCACGCCGATGACCACGTCGGCATCGGCGGGGGCTTCGCGCGCGAGCTGCTGACCGAACCGCTGACGCACCACGTGCACGTTCTGGCCGTCGATGCTGCTGTCGGGGCGGGCGAAGTACACGTACTCGAAGATGCACAGCGCCGACTTGGAGATCGCGTGCTGCACGGGCTCGCGCACCGTGCGGATGCCTTCTTCGCCGATGTGCACGATCTCGCCGGCGCGCACCTCGCGCAGGAACTTTGCGCCGATGGTGAGCAGGGCGCTGGACTCGCTCGCCACCACCCACGCCAGATCCCGGCCCTTCTCCTGCAGCACGCCGAGGCAGAGCGGCCGAAGTCCGTGCGGATCGCGCATCGCGTACAGGCCGTCGCGGGTGAGGATCGCGAGGCTGAACGCGCCCTCGGCCTCTTCCATGAGGCGGGTGAGCCGCGCCTCCCAGTTGGGCTTGTTCGAGCGCACCGAGAGCGGAGGACGCGCCAGGAACTGCGTGATCACCTCGGTGTCGGACGAGGAGGCGAAGCCCACGCCGCGCTGCATCAGCGCCTCACGCATCACCTCGGCGTTCGTGAGGTTGCCGTTGTGGGCCACGGCCACAGGGCCATGCAGCGTCTGGATCGTGAACGGCTGCACGTTCACCAGCTCGCTGGATCCGGTGGTGCTGTAGCGGTTGTGGCCGATGCCAAAGTGGCCGGTGAGCGGTCGCAGGGTCTCTTCCGTGAACACCTGGCTCACGAGGCCCATGCCGCGGTGCACCACGATGCCGTTGCCATCGGAGGTGCAGATGCCTGCGGACTCCTGACCACGGTGCTGCAGCGCGTAGAGCGCAAAGAACAGGTTGCGGTGCACCTCGACGTCGGTGTTGGGGAGGGCGTAGACACCCACCACGCCGCACGCCTCACGGGGGCGGTCGAGCACGTCGTCGTGGTCCCAGCCTGTCATGGGGGTCGTGGTGGTCATGCGCCCACCTTGAAGGCCGCGCAGGCGGCTTGGATCCGAGGACCCGCGGGCAGCTCGCCCGGCACAAACGTGAGGCCCGTGAGACGCTCGTAGGCTGAGATGTAGCGGGTAGCGAGCTCGGCCACGACCTCGTCGGGAAGCGGGGGCGGCGCGCCGTGGCCGCCGTAGCCCACCGACTTCAGCCAGCGGCGGACGTACTCCTTGTCGAGGCCTTCGGGCTCCCGACCGGCAGCGTGGTCGGCCTCGTAGCTCTCGGCCAGCCAGTAGCGGCTGGAGTCGGGCGTGTGGATCTCATCGATGAGCACCAGCTGGTCGTCGATGACGCCGAACTCGTACTTCGTGTCGACCAGCAGGAGGCCGGCGGCTTGGGCGCGCTCGGTGCCGCGGCGGAAGATCTCCAAGGCTGCCGCCTGCACCTCGGCCCAGCGCGCGGCGGACATCAGGCCTCGCGACACCACCTCGTCGGACGACAGGCGCTCATCGTGCTCGCCTTCACCACCCTTGGTGGTGGGCGTGATCACCGGCGTGGGCAGGCGGTCGTTCTTACGGAGTCCGGTGGGCAGATCGAGCCCGTAAGGGCGATCGACGCCCTCGCTGTAGAGCGTCCACAGCGCGGTGTCGGTGACACCGGTGATGTAGCCGCGCACGACCACCTCGACAGCCAGCGCCTGCGCTTCGCGGCCCACGGTGACGTTGCCATCGGGCACGGCGATCACGTGGTTCGCGACCACATCGGCGGTTTGCTCGAACCACCACGCCGAGAGCTGGTTGAGCACCTGCCCCTTGTAGGGGATGCACGCGATGATGCGATCGAAGGCCGAGAGGCGATCACTGGCCACCAGCAGACGACGCCCGGACTGCACGTACAGATCGCGCACCTTGCCCTGACGACGGGCACCGTAGCCCTCGAGGTGGGTGGACTCGAGCGCCAAAGGACGCGCAGCGACGAGCTGAGCCTTGTCGATCACAGCGACTCCTCGCCCAGGCGGGCGCGCACCCGCGCCACCATCTCGCGCGACCGCTCCGGGGCATCGCCCACGTAGCGCGAAGCGTCCATCCAGGTGTTGAACTCCTCATCCGTCACGAGGGGATCCACGTGCGGATCGGCGCGCAGCGCTGCGTACAGCGGGTTGGGCAGGCCCTCCCGCATCGCGGCCCAAGCCTCCATGCTGTGCTCGCGGATCACCTCGTGCAGCTCCTGACGATCCGCGCCCCGACGCGCGAGCTGCATGAGCAGCCGCTCGGTGGCCGCAAAAGGACCGTAGGTGTCGAGCAGGCGCTTGGAAGCGCGTGCGTCGATGCGCAGGCCCCGCAGGATGCGCTCCCCGCGGCGCAGCAGCTCGTCGGCCACGAGGAACGCCTCCGGCAGCACCGACCGGCGGTTTGCGGAGTCATCCAAGGTTCGCTCGAGGTAGCTGTGGGCGGCGTTGTCCCACGCCACACGCGGCATCGCGGCGAGCAGGCGCGCCAGGCTGTCCATGTTCTCGGCGTGGATCGGGTTGCGCTTGAAGGGCATCGCGCTGGAGCCGATCTGCCGGGCGCCAAACGGCTCAGCCCACTCGCCGATCGGCGGGCTCTGGAGGAGTCGCAGGTCGGCTGCGAACTTGTAGAGCGACTGGGCCAGCGACGCGAGCGCCGAGAGCACCCGGAACTCCTGCTTGCGCGGAGCGGTCTGCGTCGCGACAGCGAACGGGGCGAGGTGGAGGTGGCCCAGCACACGCTGCTCGAACGAAGCAGGCGTGACGCCGCAGCCCTCCAGGAGCTGGCCGTACGATGCGGACGTGCCCACAGCGCCCTTGAAGCCCTTGCCACGGATCTCGTTCCGTTGCTGCTCGAGGTCATCGAGATCCTGCAGCAGGTCCTGAGCGTACTGTGCCAGGCGGTAGCCGATGGTGGTGGGCTCGGCGGGCTGCAGGTGGGTGAACGCCATCGTGGCGTGGTCGGCGTAGGTGCTGATCTGCCCTGCCACCACGCCGAGCAGCGTGCGCAGCTTGGTGATCAGCAGATCCAGCGCCTCGCGGATCCGCAGCGCATCGGCGTTGTCCTCGATGTCCATCGACGTGGCACCGAGGTGGATGATGCCGCCGCCCACGGGGCACTGCTCACGCCAGGTGTGGACCTCGGCCATCAGGTCGTGCTGGAGCTCCGCCTCCAACGCGTGGGCGCGCTCGATGTCGATCTCGTCCATGTGGGCACGCAGATCGGCCACCTGCTCGGGCTTCACCAGGCCGACCTCGCACTCCACCTCGGCCAGCGCCACCCAGATCCGGCGCCAGATCCGACGACGGCGGGCCTCGCCCCACAGGGTCCGCATCTCGGCGGATCCGTAGCGCCAGGTGAACGGGGAGAGGTACTGCTCGTGAGAGAACGTCTCAGACATCGGGCCATCGCCTGGGGTGCTGTCGCCGGCCGCGCGCGGCGACAGGGTCGGTAGAGGTGGACCGCCCCGATGGAGCGGCCCAACGGTCACATGACGATGAGCTCTTCGCGCTCAGCGCCCACGGACACGAACTGGATCTTCACGCCCGTGAGCTCCGCGAGGCGACGCAAGAACAGGCGCGCGGGCTTCGGGAGGTCATCCCACTGGCGGGCATTGCGGGTGGACGACAGCCAGCCCGGCCAGGTCTCGTAGATCGGCTCGACCTCCTGGTAGGTGGGGGTGTCGGGCACGTAGGTGAGCACCTTGTCGCCGTGGCGGTAGCCCGTGCAGATCTTGATCTCCTCGAAGCCATCGAGCACATCGAGCTTGGTGATCGCGAGCGACGTGAAGCCCGAGAGCCACGCCGCGTAGCGGATCGCCACCCCATCGAACCAGCCGCAGCGACGGCTGCGACCCGTGGTGGCACCGAACTCCTGGCCCACGTCGCGCAGGCGCACGCCGAGCACCGTGTGGTCTTCGACCGGGAAGGGCCCCTCGCCCACCGCCGTGGCGTAAGCCTTCACGACGCCGATCACGTGCGTGAGCGCTGTGGGCGGCATGCCGGCGCCGATGGCGGCAAAGCCCGAGAGCGGGTTGCTGGACGTGACGTAGGGGTAGGTGCCCCAGTCGAGGTCACGCATCACGCCGAGCTGACCCTCGAGCAGCACGGAGAGATCGGTGCGCACGGCGTGCTGGACCATCGGGAGGGTGTCGACGATGCGGTGGCCGAGGCGCTCCCGCCACACCATCGCCTGATCCATCACGTCGTCGGCCTTAAGCGCGTGGCCGCCGAGCTCCTCGATCTCGCGGTTCTTGCGGTCGAGCACGCTGTCGAGGCGGCTCCGGAACCAGTCGGGACGGAGCAGATCGCCCAGGCGAAGACCCCAGCGCGAGGCCTTGTCGGCGTAGGTGGGGCCGATGCCGCGCTTGGTGGTGCCGATCTTGTGGCCCTCACCGCGGGAGGACTCCTGCAGCGCATCGAGCAGCGGATGCCAGGGCATCACGATGTGCGCGCGCT